>CAZKIY010000019.1:11096-22456 GCA_964552875.1 uncultured Planctomycetaceae bacterium | reverse complement strand
GCCGAGCTCGGATACGACTTCAAGATCCTGCAGGCCGTCGAGGCGGTCAACGAGAAGCAGAAGCACTTGCTCGTCGAGATGGTGCAGAAGCACTTCGGCAAGGACCTGAAGGGCCGGCGGTTCGCCGTGTGGGGCCTCGCGTTCAAGCCGAACACGGATGACATGCGCGAGGCGCCGGCGGTCGTCGTGATCGAGGGGTTGCTCGCGGCGGGTGCTCAGGTCACGGCGTACGACCCCGAAGCGATGGACGAGTGCAAGAAGCGGCATCTCGGTGACAAGATCGAATACGCGGACGTGCCGATGGCGGCGCTCGACGGCGCGGATGCGTTGGTGCTCGTGACGGAATGGAACGAGTTCCGTCGGCCGGATTTCGAGGCGGTCAAGGCGGGGCTGAAGACTCCGGTCGTGTTCGACGGAAGGAACATCTACTCGCGGGCGACGCTCGAAAGGCTCGGGTTCACGTACCACGGGATCGGTTGCTGATCGGGGAGCGCGGGTGCGGAGATGGACTCCGCACCCACGCGGAACCGGAGAACCATTGGACGTCACTGCAGCACGACACGATGCGCTTCGGCAGTCTTCATTCCTCGCGCTGACGCGCTTCGGAGATAGCCCGCGCCAACTCTTCGATCGCGCGCATGTTCGACAGCGCGGCCCGCACGCGTTCACCGAGTCGCGACTCCTCCTGCGCCGCTTCCGCGAGCTTCTCGTTGGCGCGCGCCAGCACGCCGGCTGCTCCCTCGAGGTCGGCGCGCGCGACGAGTTCCTGCGCCCACTGATCGTGAGCCCGGATTCGATCGAGCGGATCGTCGGCCGAGTCCGCGACGCGCGTCCACGTCCGGATCGCGTCTGCGGAACGGCCCATGTCGGCGAGGGCGCGCGCGGTCCACAGCGACGCGTCGTCGCGCTGTCCGGGTCCGGCCGCCGCATCCGCGATGACGGCTTCGTAGGCGGAGAGTGCCTGCGGCAGCCGCTTCGCGCGTCGTTCCAAGTGGCCGAGTTCGAGCGCGCCGCGCACGCGCCACGGCGTGTCGGCGCCGCGCTCGCGTGCCACACCGTACTCGGCTCGCGCGGACTCGATGTCCCCCGACTGGCGCAGGAGATCGGCACGGCGGAACGCGGCTTCGGCGCACGACCCGGCGTCGCCACCGAAGTGCTCACGAACGGCCCGGTACGCGTCCGCGGCGCGGATGCGGGCGACCTTGCGCGCCGGCTCCTCGACGCTGCGCAGTCCGCGACGCAACTCGTCGGCGAAATCGAGTTGAGCGCGCGCCGTCTCGAGCTTGGGCACGGACGACACGGCGTCCTTCGGAACGGGTTTCACGGCGTCGACCACGAGCGGAGGCGGCGCGAGCGCACTGACGTGCGGAAAAGATCCCGACGCGAGAGACAGGACACAGACGATCTCGAACCACATGGGACTATCCTCCGGGGCGGACTCGCGCCCCGTCCTCGGACAACGAGCCCGACCGCGCGCGGGCGCACGGCGCGCCACCTGCGGATCGGGGTTCGAACACGACGCCGTCGATCGACGGCCAGTCGAGATCGGGATCGAGCGCGAAGCGCTGGATCAGCGCGCGCGTCAGGCGTCGGCGCGCGCGAAATACGCGGTGTTTCGAGGCCCGAACGCACGATCCCTCGCACACGGCACCCGCCTGCGCCTGCACGGCGCGGCCCATCGGCCCACGCGACAGGAGCCCGCGGTCGACCGCGTCCAGAGACGTGATCGCCGCGTCGAGGTGTTGGATCGCCGCGCGGCGCTCGACGGAAACTCCGGACAGCACGATCCAGGCGTCGTCCGTCGTCTCGCCGGGCACTTCCTCACGACCCTCGATCCCGAGCAGGAACTCGTCGTCGATCTCCGCGCGCGGCAGGCGGCGTTCACGACGCCGCCGATCGCGCAAGACGTTCAGCGCGATCCGCAGGATCCACGTGCGCAACCGCGCTGGATCGGCGAGATGCAGGCGGAATCGCGCCGCGCGGAGCAGCGTTTCCTGCGCCGTGTCCTCGATCTCCGCGTCGTCCCGCAAGAAGCGCCGCAAGTAGCCGACGACCAAGGGTCGCAGGTCGCAGAGTCCGTTCCAGCTCGTCGTGATCGTCTCGATTTCGTGCACGTCCTTCTCCTCGCGTGGTCAGCGAGGAGGAGACGTGCGAGCCGACTTCCACGCCGATTCCACGACGTTCGCGGCGCGCTCCGCGAGGGGTGCCTCGGAGGACGGATCGGTGGTTCGGCGTCAACGGCCGCGCGCGCCGTTCGCCCAGGGCCGAGTATCTCGTTCGCGCAGCAACGTCGACGCCGACGATTCGCCGTTTCGGCGGACGACGGGAATTGCGCACGCGAGGCCGATCCCTCGGCCAGCACGCGCGGAGCGATCAGTCGCGGACGAACTCGCGCACGACCATCGACCGTGCGAGCTCGTCCGCGCGCGCCTGCCCGCCCCACTGCGCCACGAGGTCGAGCGCGAACGCCATCGCCGTTCCCGCGCCTTGGCTGGTCGTCACGCCCCCATCGCGAACGACGGCGCGATCCTCGACCACTCGGACGCCCGTGAGCGCGGCGCGAACCGACGGAAATGCCGTGGCCTTGCGGCCGGCCAGGATCCCCGCTGCGTGGAGCACGATCGGTGCGGCGCAGATCGCGGCGACTGGTCGCTCACTCGCCGCGAAGCTCCGCACCGCTTCGAGGACACGCGGATCCGCCGCGAGATTGCGCGTGCCCGGTTGACCGCCGGGCAGGACGAGCGTGTCGAACGCGCGCGCATCGATCGACGCCCAATCGATATCCGCCATCACCGTGATGCCGTGAGCGCCGCGCACGGGCCCGGGCACGAGCGAGGCCGTGGTCACGGTGAACTCCGCGCGCCGCAGGACGTCGACGATCGTCGCGAACTCGATCTCCTCGAAGCCTTCGGCGAGGGGCACGAGCACGCGGAGAGAGGTCATGCGTGAATGGTCCGCGGATCCGCGCTCGGCCGCAAGATTGCTGTCCGGCGTGGCGAGCGCGGAGCCGCGAGTCGGGCCACGGTCGTTGGCCCGCCACGCTTTCCTCTCCGTCCTCGGGCGCTGGTGCTCTCCGAACCGCTCGCCTACCCTCGCAACATGCTCACGAACCTCGCGATCGCTCTCGGACTGGCTCAAGCGCCGAGTCCTGCGCCGACCATCGATGTCGCGGCCATTCTCGAGCCGATCCGCGTCGAACACGACATGCCGGGCCTGGTGGCCGCGATCATCGACGTCGAAGGCGTCGTCGCGATCGGAGCGTGCGGTGTGCGCGAACGCGGCAACGCGGCGAAGCTCGAGATCACCGATCGCATGCACCTCGGTTCGTGCACGAAGTCGATGACGGCCACGCTCGCGGCGGTGCTCGTCGAGGCGAAGAAGCTGGCATTCGAGACGACGGTCGGCGAGTCGTTCGCGGACTGGAGCACGGATATCCACGCGGATTGGAAACCGGTCACGCTCGAACAACTTCTCACGCACCGCGCCGGCGCATCGGGTGACATCGAGCCGAAGCTGTGGGCTCGACTCTTCGAATCGAGCGATGCGCCGCGTGCCCAGCGCGAGCAACTCGCGCGCAGTGTCTTCGGGATGGCGCCCCAGTTCCCTCCCGGGACGAAGTTCGAGTACTCGAACGCCGGCATCGCGATCGCGGGCCTCATGCTGGAGCGCGCTGCTGATCAGGATTTCGAAGCGCTGATGAGCGCGCAGCTCTTCGCGCCGCTCGGCATGCAGCGCGCCGGCTTCGGTCCGCCGGGAACGAAGGCGGGAATCGACGAGCCCCGCGGACATCGCTCGGACGGGAAGCCCGTCGGAATCGGACGCGGCGCCGACAATCCGCCCGCGATCGCGCCGGCGGGCCGCGTGCACGCTCCGCTCGAGGAATGGGGCAGCTACGCGGCGCTCCATCTGCGCGGCGCGAAGGACGGCGGACTCGGAATGACGCCCGCGGCATTCACGCGCATGCACGCGCCGCCGAACGACGGGCTCGACGCCTACGCGATGGGTTGGATGTCACTGGAGCGAACATGGGGCGGGCGCGTCCTCACGCATTCGGGCTCGAACACGATGTGGTTCTGCGTCGCGTGGCTCGCGCCGGAGAAGGGCTTCGGCGTGCTCGTGGCGATGAACCAGGGTGGTGAAGCGGCGACGAAGGCGGCGGATGCCGCCGCGGGAGCGCTGATCGGCGCCTGGACGAAACGCGCGGAGGTTCCGCGGTGAACGAGCCTGAAAAGGTGCTCGTCTCCGCCTGTCTACTCGGCCGCGAGTGTCGCTACGACGCACGTGCGAACACGGACCGTCCGTTGATGGACGAACTCGTGTCGGCCGGACTCGAGCCCGTCGCGTTCTGCCCCGAGGAGCACGGAGGCCTCGGAACTCCCAGACCGCCCGCGTGGATCGAGCGCGAATCCGCGGCCGCTGTGCTCGATGGTCGGGACCGCGTCGTCACGGATCGGGGCGTCGACGTGACCGCGGAGTTCGTGCACGGAGCCGAGGGCGCGCTCGATCTGTGCCGAGTCCACGTGATCACGCGTGCGTTCCTGAAGGCGCGATCGCCGTCGTGTGGTTCGTCCCAAACGCACGTCGCGCACGAACTCGTCGACGGTCGCGGCGTCACCGCTGAGCTGCTCCATCGTCACGGAGTGTCCGTGACTTCGGTCGAGGGTCGACGCGACTGAGGGCTCTCAGGGCCGCGCTGCGCGCGTCGATGCCGATTCGGCCGTTCGCTCGCGCGACGCGGCGATCTAGGTCACCGCCGGACAGCAGCGAAGACTCGAAACGCGTGGTAGTTTCAGCGTCCTTCCCCGCGCTCGCTTCCCGCGTCGCGACCCCGTTCCAGAGATTCACCTGGGCGCTTGCCCCCCCCCGTTCCCATGAGCGACTTCCGCTCGATCGTCGGCGTTCGTTCCCATCGTCTCGCGGCCTCGATGGCGCTGCTCGCCGGCGCGATCGTCTTTGCCGGCTGCGGCGGAGGCGGCAGTGGCAGCACGGCCCCGACCGCTCAAACCCTCACGGCGTCGTTCACGTTCACGAACGCGTCGGGGCCGCGCCCACTCGACGTCCAGTTCACGAACTCGAGCTCGGGTAATCCGACGACGTTCGCTTGGGACTTCGGTGACGGATCCACTTCGATCGAGCGCGATCCGAGCCATCGCTACGAAACGCCCGGCACGTTCACCGTGCGCCTCGAAGCGTCCGGCGCTCTGGGCGTCGATGACTTCGTCGCGACGAACGCAATCCGCGTCACCGCACCGCTGACGGATGCGAGCTTCGAGTCGCAACTCGCGGGATCCGCTCCGAACGGCGCGTTCGTTCCGTTCTACGGAGCCGGCGCAGCGAGCGGCATCCTCGTGCGCAGTGCGGCAACGGGCGCCGACGGCCCGATGCCCTCCGACGGATCGCTGTGGTGCGAGATCGGAGCGGACTCGACGAGCACCACGCTCCCGCCGAGTGAAGGAGCCGGCTCGACACCGCGCACGGGAGCGGGCTTCGCCGTGGAGTTCACGTTCCCCCAGGGACGCAGCGTGATCCAGCTCGACGCGCTGTTCCTCTCCGCGGAGCCCTTCGCGGCGACGGCGCGCAACGACTGGATGAGCATCGACCTCTCCAACGGCGCGTGGACGAAGAACGTGTTCCGCCGCGACACGTTCGCAGGGTTCGGTAGCGCATCGGACATCCACGTCGACCTTCTAACGACACCTCTCGAGCGCGTCACGGCGGATCTGGCCGAGCTCTTCGTCGGTTCCGATGTGACGACGCCGTTCGTACTCACCGTCCAAGTCGGGAACGGCGGCGACGGCACGGCACCGTCGCGCGGCTACGTCGACGCGGTTCGATTCGAGCTGCCGGGAGCGAGCGTGGGCGTGAACTTCACGGGTGCTCCCACGCTCGTCGAGGCGGGTCTGCCCGTGCAATTCGTTCAGCTCTCGAGCGGCGGTCCGACCACGTTCAGTTGGGACTTCGGCGACGGCACGGCGTCCTCGTTCGCGGCTCCGGCACACGTTTACGCGAATCCGGGCGTGTACGACGTGACGCTGCGCGCGGCGGCGGACTCTGCGGCCGGCGTCCTCGTGCGCCCGGACTACGTGACCGTGTTCGCGCCGAGTGGAGACGTCGACTTCTCGGCGTCGCCGAACCCGGCGGCGACCGGGACCGCGCTGACGTTCACGAACCTCTCGAACGGACCGTTCGTCGAATTCACGTGGAGCTTCGGTGACGGCGGCAGTCTCGTGCAGCCCGCGGGCAGTCCGACGGCCGTTCACACCTACACGTCCGCCGGCAACTACTCGGTGCGCCTGACCGGCCGGTTCGCGAACCAGACGACTGTCAGCCAATTCAAGCCGGACTACGCGCGCGTCCAGGATTCGCCTGCAATCCAGACGCAGCCACAAGGCCAGACCGTCGTCCTCGGGCAGCCCGCGACGTTCCAAGTCACGGCCACGGGCACGGCGCTGCACTACGAGTGGTTGCGACTCGGCGTCGTCGTCCCGGGAGCTCCCGACCTGCCCACGTACACGACGCATCCGACCACGGCGGCCGACGACGGCGTTCGCTACGGCGTGCGCGTGTTCAACGAAGTCGGGTCGGTGCAATCGAACTCGGCAACACTCGATCTCGTGACTGCGCCCGTGGTCACCATCCCTCCGCAGGCAGCGACCGTCGGCGCAGGGATGCCGGCCACGTTCAACGTCATCGCGAGCGGCATCGGCCTCTCGTATCAGTGGCAGCGCAACACCGTGCCGATTCCGGGAGCACCGAACTCGCCCTCGTACACGACGCCGAACACGACGCTCGCGGACAACGGCGCCGTGTATCGCGTGCGCGTTTCGAACGCAGCCGGGTCGACGACGAGCAACGGCGCGATCTTGACGGTGATCGGGCCGCCGGCGATCACGCAGCATCCGGCCAGCCTGTCCGTGAATGCGGGCCAGAATGCGCAGTTCACGGTGACCGCGACCGGTACCGGGCTCGCGTTCGAGTGGCAACGGAACGGTGTCACGATCCCGGGCGCGCCGAACGCCCCGACGTACGTGCTCGCCAATGTCACGGGGCCGGACAACGCCGCGATCTTTCGCGTGCGCGCCACGAACCTGGGTGGTTCCGTGACCAGCAACCCGGCGACGCTCACCGTCTTCACGACGCCGGCGATCACCCAGCACCCGGCCAATACGACCGTGAACGTGGGACAAGCGGCGACGTTCCAGGTGACGGCCACCGGCGGTGGTCTCGCGTACCAGTGGCAGCGGAACGGTGTGGCGATCCCGGGCGCGCCGAGCGCGGCTTCGTACACGACGGGAGCGACCGTCGCGGGTGACAACGGCGCGACGTATCGCGTGCGCGTCTCGAACGCGGCTGGTTTCGTCGTGAGCAACGAGGCGACGTTGACGGTGACGAATGCGCCGGTCATCACGGTCGATCCGGTCGACGTCAACGTCGCGGCCGGCACGTCGGCGACGTTCCTAGTCGTCGCCACGGGCACTGGGCTCAGCTACCGGTGGGAAGTCGACCTCGCGGGTGTGCCCGTCGCTTACGTGCCGATCCCCGGAGCCATGGCGACGAGCGTGCAGGTGATCACGGCGGCTTCCGACAACGGGAACCGCTATCGCTGTGTCGTGACGAACACGGCCGGGAGCGACACGAGTTCGGGTGCGCTTCTCACCGTCGTCTCGCAACCCGTGATCACCCAGAATCCGGCGAACGCGGCCGTCAATGTCGGTCGACCGGCGTCCTTCACGATCGCGGCGACGGGCGGCGGTCTGTCGTACGCGTGGCTGCGCAACGGAGCGGTGATCGCCGGGGCGCCTAACTCACCGTCCTACACGATCGGTGCGACGGTCGCGGGCGATCACGATGCGCACTTCTCGTGCCGCGTCACGAACCTCGCTGGAAACGCGACCAGCACGGAAGCGACGTTGACCGTCTACGCAGTACCGGTCATCACGCAGTCGCCCGCGAATCAGACGGTGAACGTGGGACAAACGGCCACGTTCTCGGTGATCGCGACTGGTGTCGGTCTCGCGTATCAATGGCAGAAGAACAGCGTCGCGATACCGGGTGCTCCGAACGCGCCGATGTACACGACTGCGGCGACCGTGGCGGGAGACAACGGTTCCACTTATCGCGTGCGAGTGTCGAATCCCGCAGGGAACTTGTTCAGCTCGTCCGCGACTCTCTCCGTCGTAGCGTCGCCGGTCATCACGGGCCAACCGACCGACCGCATCGTCGCGGCCGGCAGCAGCGTGTCGTTCATGGTCACGGCGACCGGGTTGAATCTCACCTACCAGTGGTTCCGCGACCTTCCGACCGCCGGCGACGACTTTACCTTGGTCGGTGGCGCGACTTCCGCCATGTACGGATTCACCGCGGGAGCGGGCGACAACGGGAATCGCTATCGCTGCACGGTCACGAACTCAGCTGGATTCATGACGAGCTCGGCGGCTTCGCTCACCGTGGTCGTGGCACCGGTGATCACGCTGAACCCGGTGAGCGTGCAGGTGAACGTGGGCCAAGCGGCCTCGTTCACGGTCGCGGCCACGGGCGGCGGCCTCACGTACCAGTGGCGCAGGAACGGATCACCGATTCAGGGCGCGCCGAACTCGCCCACGTATCCGATCACGGCGACGGTGGCCGGTGATCACGGCGCCCAGTTCGCTTGCCGCGTCTTCAATCTGGCCAACGAAGCGACCAGCACCGCGGCGCTGCTCACCGTCGTGACAGCACCGTCGATCACCCAGAATCCGTCGAACGTCTCGGTCGTGGCCGGGCAGACGGCGACGTTCCAGATCCAAGCCAGCGGTCTGAACCTCGCGTACCAGTGGCAAGTCGACTTGCCGACGGCCGGCGATGCTTTCAATCCCATCCAGGGAGAGACCGCGAGCAGCTATTCGTTCACTGCGGCATCCGGTGACGACGGCAAGCGCTACCGCTGCAGTGTCTCGAACACCGTCGGCACGATTCCGAGCAGCGCCGCTCTGCTGACGGTCGTGTTCGCACCGTCGATCACGCAGAACCCGTCGAACCAGACGGTGACCGCCCCGACGGCTGCGACGTTCCAAGTCGCCGCGATCGGAGGGTCGTTGTCCTACCAGTGGCGCTTCGCGACCGCGGCAGCACCCTCCAGCTACGGCAACGTGAACGGAGCGACGAGCGCAATGCTGTCATTGAACCCGACGAACACCACGCAGACGGGCAATCGGTACCTGTGCCGAGTCACGAATGCGGCGGGTACGATCGACAGCAGCTTCGCGACGCTCACCGTGAACGGGCCGCCGACGTTCACGCTGAATCCGAGCGACCAGACGATCCTCGTGAATCAGAGCGCCACATTCCAAGCGCTCGCTGTAGGCCCGGGACCGATCACCTACCAATGGCGTAGGCGCGCGAACTCCACGAGCATTTGGCTAACCATGGATGGAGCGACGAGCAGTCAACTCATCTGGTCCAACGTCAATTCTCAGACGGAACCCGGCTTCAACGGCCACCAGTTCAGTTGTGTGGCCTCGAATAGTTTCGGTCCGACACCGAGCAGTACTGCCACTTTGTCGCTCACGCTCGAGTTCGATCGGCTCTACACGACGTTCGGCACCTTCGGGACGTGCACGGCTTGCCACAGCGCCGCCGGGCAGGCGACGAATGGCAATCTGAATCTCGGCACGGTGGCCACTGCGCTGTTCGACCTGAAAACCGAAGCCCTCCCGGTGACCTCGTGCGTTCCGAACGGACGACGTGTCCAACCCTTTTCCGCCACGAACAGCCAGCTCTACAAGCGCGTCTCGGGCACGACATGCGGGTCGCAGATGGGCACCGGTTCGTTCGGCACGCTGGAGGCGCTCCAGCGCAACCGGATCCAGTTTTGGATCGATCAGGGCGCAGCCGACTGAGCTACGACTTCCGAGATTCCTCGCGCCGCTCGATCGCCTGAGCGGGGGCGCGAACCTGCGTGGGAAGGCCGTGAGAAGATCGAGCTTGCGGGCCTTCAGGATCTCGTGGCGCGGCTTCGCACCTGCCACGAGCCCGTGATTCCCCTCACGGCTCGTGGCAGTCGACAGGTCATCGCGGATTCGTCGCCCACACCTCGAGCCCCGGGCTGAACGCGCGGTCGTCCAGTTCGAGCAAACCGACGATCGCACGCGCGATGTCCTCGCTCGTGAGCTTGCTCGGATTCGGGTCCTTCCGCTTCGCGCGGCCGGCGTGCACGCCGAAGTCGTTCTGCACTTCGCTCGGATCGACTTGCATGACGCGCACGTTCGAGGTGCGCAGCTCGGCGCGCCAGCACTCGGTCAGCGCCGTCAGCGCGAACTTGGACGCACAGTAGGCGGATCCGCCGGCGAATCCGCGTCGCGCGGCGGTCGAGCCGACGTTGACGATCGTCCCGCGCTTCGCGGTCACGAATCGGCGCGCACAGGCGCGGCCCACGAGGAACGCACCCAGCGTGTTCGTCTCGAACGTGCGGCGGAAGTCTTCAGTGATCGTTTCGACGAGCGGAGCGAACGTGCCGAGACCGGCGTTGTTCACGAGCACGTCGAGGCCGCCCAGGCTCTGCGCTGCGTCCTCGACGAGCCGCTCGACGTCGTCCTCGCGCGAGACGTCGCAGCGGAAAGGGACGGCGCCGATCGCGAGCGCGGTTTCGCGGACGCGGGCCTCCGTGCGGCCGCAGATCGCGACCTTCGCACCGCGCTCGATGAGCAAGGCCGCCGTCGCTCGTCCGATGCCCGTCGCTCCACCCGTGATCAGTACTCGTGCGCCTTTCGTGTCCATGGCGCACACGCTACTCGATGGCACGGCGTGAACACGGCGCTCGAACAGGCTTGGTGGCGCTCACGAGCTTCCGCGGATGACGCGGCCCGCGATCAGCCATCACCTCGAGCTCGCCGGCCCGCGCTCGCGCCATCACGGAACCGTAGCCACGTCGACGGGCGTCGCACCGAGCACGCGCACGATCTCCTGCGGATCGAGCGCGATCAGGAATCCACGTCGACCGCCGTTCAGGTGAACGCGCGGCAGATCCAAGATCGTGCGTTCGACGTAGACCGGCATCGCGCGCTTCGTCCCGAACGCGCTCGTGCCGCCGACTTGGTATCCGGAGTGCTTGTCGGCGACTTCGGGCGCGCAGGGCTGCACGCTGCGTGCACCGATCTGACGCGCGAGGCTCTTCGTGCTGACCTGACGGTCGCCGTGCATGAGCACGATGATCGGCGAGCGCTCGTCATCCTCCATGATCAGCGTCTTGACGACCGTGTGTTCGTCGACGCCGAGCTCGCGCGCCGACACCGCCGTGCCGCCCTTTTCCTCGTAGCGATACGGGTGCTCCGTGTACGCGACGCCGTGGGCGCGCAACACGCGCTCGGCCTGGGTCACCATCG
>CAZKIY010000019.1:0-10996 GCA_964552875.1 uncultured Planctomycetaceae bacterium | reverse complement strand
CGGTCTCAGCGTTCGGACATCCGGCTTGCCAATCTCCGACGCCGCACGGACACGCGCCGGCCGTGCCATCGCCCGAGCAGAACCTGCTGCCCGTGGTGCAGCCGTCGACGAGGACGTCGTTCACGCTGTTCTGATCGAGACCTGCGAGGTCATCACCGGAGTACGAGAACGCGCAGCGATCACCCGCAGCCGAAATCGACACCGCGAACACGTCTTGTTGGGGCTGCGCGATCCCGTTCCCGGGAACGAAGAGCTCCGTCGTCCCCGCCGCGCGATCGCGGCGAAAAACGTCGCGTTTTCCGTTCCAATCGTTGGGAGCGAGGTCGGTCGCTGCGCTCGTGAACACGGCGAAGCGACCATCGGCGGAGAGGACCGGAGTGCCGGCACCTTCCGGGCTCTGCGCACCGATGGACGACACGTTGACGCGATCGATCGATCCGCTCGAGCGATCGAGGACGAAAGCATCGCCCGTTCCATTCGTGTCGCCCTGAACGAGGTTCTCGGCCGTGCTCGAGAAGCTCGCGAATCGCCCGTCGCTCGTCACAACGCCGAGGTCCGTCCAACCGTTCGGAACGCCGCCGCCAGGGCCGCTCACGAGGAGCGACGTCATCCCCGTCCAGCGATCGCGCACGAAAACGTCCATCGAAGCGTTCGTGTCACCGGCGACCAAGTTCGTCGCCATGCTCCCGAAGAACACGTAGCGGCCGTCAGCGGTGGCGAACGAGGCCAGTGTTCCCGAGCCGCTCATGTCGTCGCCCTCGATGCCCGCGGAGGAGACGCTGACGCGCTCGAGGGTCCCGAGGGTCCGGTCGAAGAAGAAGACGTCGCGCACGGCGTTCGTGTCGAGCGCGACCAAGTTGGTCGCCCAACTCACGAAGAGGACGTAACGCGATCCGCCGGCGAACGTCGCTCCGAACGAGGGTCCGTCACCTTGGACGCCGCCGGGACCATCGCTCACGCGCTCGATCGTGCCGGTCACTCGATCGCGCACGAACACGTCGAGCGCGCCGTTCACGTCGCCCGACACGAGGTTCGTGGCCGCCGTGTGGAACGCGACGAAGCGCCCATCGTCGGAGAGGACGGGGTACGCGCTCGACGCGTCGCTCTCGATGCCGCCGGGACCGAGGTTCACGCGCTCGATCGTGTCGGCGCGCAGGTCGGAGACGAAGACGTCTGCGACGCCGTTCGTGTCGCCCGGGACGAGGTTCGTCGCGGCGGAGACGAAGACGACGTAGCGACCATCGGGCGTGATCGACGCTTGCGTCGAAGCACCATCGCCTTCGACGCCGGACGCGTCGAGGCTCACGCGTTCGATGCCGCAGGTCTGCGCGAGCACGCTCGGAGCGAGCAGCGGCAGCAGGCAGAGGATCGTGCTCGTGCGCACGGCCCCGATCCTACGCCCTGCGGCCGACCACGACGACGTGGAACCCGAGGAGCGAGAGCCCCGGGATCGCGCACACGACCCGGTCGATCCCCAGGAAGCCACGCGTGATCCAGGCGTTCCCCGGGACGTACTTCAGGATGCCCAGATGGTCGGGAAAGCCCGCGAAAACGTAAGCCAGGAACCCGTACTTCTTCACGGTCGCGACCTCGAAGCCGGCCTTCTCGCACAGGAGGACGATCCCCTTCCGTGTGAAGCCCTGATCGCCCTCGTCGAAATGCGGGCTCTTCCTGTACAGGACGAACCGCGCGAACCGGATCAGCGGGTTGTCGTTGCACGGTTCGCTCATGACGAGCACGCCGCCGGGTCGCAGGGTGCGCCGACAGTTCGCCAAGAAACCGACGTGATCGCGCGTGTGGTGCAGGCTGCCTTTGCAGAACACGACGTCGAAAGCCCCGTCCTGGAACGGCAGCTTTTCGGCGTCGCCGGTGACGAGGCGCGCGCCGGGCACGTACTGTTCGCTGACGAGCAACATGTCGTGGCTGATGTCGAGCCCGACGGCTCCCGGGAGTTTCGCCGACAGCTCGGCCAGGAAGAACCCGGTTCCGCAGCCGATGTCGAGCACGGCGCGCGAGCCCTTCGGAGCGTGCCCGATCATCTCGGCGTGCCAGTCTTGCTGGAAAAGTCGCGAGAACTCGAACCCGTAGCGGTACGCGTAACGAGGCGCGAGCGCCTTGTGCAGGTCGATCTGAGCTTCTGCGTTCGACGTCGCCATGCGAAGCCCGGAAGTCTAACTCCTCCCCCCGGGGGAGATCTGCGACGCGTCGGTGATCAGGGCGCGAGATCGCGACCCTCGGGCGGTCCGCAAGGTGTGAAGTTCCTTCCGTGTGCGGTGCAGAAGCGCTCGGTCTCGCGGCGATTCAGCGCCGATCGAGGCATCCCGCTCGACCCGCGGCGCGATCACGATCCAGCGCGCGAACCGAGTCGGTCGAAGGAACCAGCACGAATCGCGGTCACCGGCGGCCGCCCCATCGGCACGGTCGCGCATCGCGCTAGGATCCCCGCCTGTGTTCAAGAGCGTCGGCAGCACATGGATCCTGAACGTGCTGCAAATCGCTTCCGTATTGGCGCTCTCGCCGTACGTGATCGCACGGCTCGGTGACGGGCCGAACGGCGTCTGGGTCACGATCGTCTCGTTCACCGGATTGATCGGACTGCTCATCCTCGGCATCCCGATGGCCACCGTGCGCTTCGTCGCCGAGGCCGTGGCCAAGAAGGATCAGCCCAAGAAGGACGCGGCCGTCTCGACGTGCCTAGCGATCTGCATCCTGCTCGGCGGGGCGGCGCTCGTCGTCGGCCTGATCCTCTGGTGGTTGTTCGACGCGCGCTACCTCACCGGCGAGCTGACTTTCGGGATGGACGCGTCCAGCATCCAAGGAGCGCGCATCGCGTTCGCGGTCGTCGTCGCACAGATCGCGCTCGGCTTCGCGATGCGCCTACCCCACGGGATCCTCGACGCCCACGGCGACTTCGTCGCGCGCAACGCCATCATGGCCGGCGAGATCGCGTTCCGCTCGGTCGCGACTTTCGCGGTGCTCGCGTGGAGCCCGACATTGCCCGCGCTCGCCGGCGTACTCATGGTCTCGTCACTCGTGGAGTTCGCGACGGCGATCCTGGTTCTGAAGCGCCGACATCCCGACGTGCGCTTCTCGCTCGCGGCCTACGATCGCACGCTCGTGCGGCGCATTTTGGCGTTCAGCGTGTGGGCCTTGCTGCTCAACGTCGGCGCGCTCCTCGCGTTCCGCATCGATGCTCTCGTCATCGGCGCCTCCCTCCCGGCCGAAGCGGCGACGCAGTTCGACGTCGGGAACAAGTTCTTCGAACCCTTGACCAGCCTCGTCGTGGCGGTCTCGGCCGTCATCCTGCCGCACGCGACGAAGCTGCAGACGACCGGCAGCGGGCACGAGTTGCGCGCGGACTTCTTGAAGTGGTCGAAGATCTGTCTCTCGCTCGCGTTGCTGGTCGGCCTCTACTTGTTGGTCCTCGGTCCGGCGTTCCTCGGCGCTTGGGTCGGCGAACGTTTCGTCGAACCCTCAGGCCCTGTTCTCCAAGTCTTGATGTTGTCGTTCCTCGTCTGGCTGCCCGTGCGCGGCGTGGCCATCGCGGTCCTCTTCGGACTCGGGAAACCACGCGCGGCGGCAATGGGATTCTTGGTCATGGGTGCCGCGAATCTCGGCCTCAGCGTGATCCTCGTCGGGCCACTCGGCATCCTGGGCGTCGCGTTGGGCACCGCCGTTCCGAACGTCTTCTTCGCGATCTACGTGCTCGTCCTCGCTTGCCGCGAGGTCGGCGTCACGGCTCGTGAGTACGTCGCCTACGTGATCACGCGGGCCGCGCTCGGAGCGCTCGTTCCGCTCACAGCGCTGATCCTGATCCGCCAACTGCTCGATCCCCGGGACATGCCGGCTCTTCTCGCCTCGGGCGTCCTCATGACGGCGATTTTCGCCGTCACGTGGCTCGTTTTCGTCTACCGCGACGATCCGTTCCTCGACGTGCGTGGTCTCCTCGCACGAACGCGAACGAACGGCTCGGGAGGAGTGCGTTGAGCACGCTTTCGTGGATCGCGGGAGGCGTGGCCGGGGCCATCGGCCTTGGCGTGTTGGCCGAGTTCGCCGCCCGCGCGCTGCTGACGCGCTACGGTCGCTACTACGTCTGGGCGCCCGGCTCGCGCGTGCGCCTCGAACTCGAGAGGAGCACGTTGCCGACGCTCGAGCCCGTGGCCACGCACGCGATCAACACCGCTGGCGAGCGCGGCGACGAACCGCCGGGCAGCGAGGGGACTTTCCGCGTGCTCATCGTCGGTGGCAGCGCCGCGGAGTGCTACTACCTCGATCAGCGCACTCAATGGCCGAGCGTGGTCCAAGACGCGCTTTCGAGGCCGGAAAACCTCGCGCGCCTCGGTGCACGCCGCGTCCACGTCGGGAACATCGCGCGCTCCCTCGTGACCGCGCGACACGTCGATCGAATCCTCGAACGCACGCTCGATCGCTATCCGCGGCTCGACGCGATCGTCTTCCTCGTCGGCGCCAGCGATGCCGTCACATGGATGGAGCACGGGATGCCGCAGACGATCGACGAAGGCCCGATCCCGGCGAGCCAGGTCTTCGCGCAACATCCGGAAGGTCCGTTCGCGTGGACGCCGAAGCGCGCCGCGCTGCGACGCATCGCTTCGGGCTTGAAACGCCGGGTTTTGAAGCCCGTCGATGTGAAGGAGCGCGCCGGCAAGCGACTCGCCGAGGTGCGCGCGATGCGGGCTGCCGCGACGACGCTGGTGCGCACGCCGCCCGACACGAAGGCGATGGTCGATCACTTCGAGAAGTGGTTCGAACGCTGTCTCGTGCGCGCCCGGAAGAAGGCGCCGCTCGTCCTCGCCGTGCGCCAACCGTGGCTCGAGAAGTCGTTCACGGCCGAAGAGACGCAGTGGCTCTGGAGCTACGCCGTCGGTCGCCCCTACCACCAACGTTGCACCACGTACTTCACGCATGAAGCCGCGTGGCAAGTGCTACGCGCCGTGGACCGCCGCGCCTCCGAAGTCGCGACGCGCCTCGACATCCCTCAACTCGACCTGATGCCGCTGCTCCCGAAGGATTTCGACACTTGGTACGACGAGCAGCACCACACGCCCGCCGGTTGCCGCATCGTCGGCGAAGCCGTCGCGCGCGCGCTGCTCGGAGCACGAGTCACGCGGGACCGCACCGGTCGATGAAGGGACCAAGTCCGTCCATGAACTCACTTTCGCAGCGCGAGTACTGCGTGCGAGATCAGGCCGAGCGCGATGATGTGCACGAGTTGCACGGCGTGGAGACCGAGGCCGGTCGCCAGCGCGAGGTCGCGCGGGACACCGAGTATTCCGAACCCGAGGGTCCAGCCCAGTTCGAGCGTGCCGAAGTTCGCGAATGCGCTCACGGGGATGAGGCTCGTCAGGATCGCCAGGCTCGAACCGAACGTAGCCTCGGCCAGCGTCGTCGAAGCCGGCAGGCCGAGCGCGCGCGCGAGCACGGCGCAGAACAAGAAGATGACGAGCCAGATCGGGATCGACACGGCGGCAGCGCGCAGGAGCCGGCCTTCGCCGCCGGCTTCGCGCAAGGATCCCGCTAGCCCGTCGATCCGCGTCGCGAGCTTCGCACCGAATGCGGTGCGACTGAGCCCGACGCCTCGGATCGCACCACTCGCCCAGCGCGCGAGGAGATCGCTGCGCGCCGACAGCCAAGCGCCGAAGAATGCGACGAGTGCGAGACCGACTCCGAGCGGAACGAACCAACCGATCGCAGGCAATGCGTTGGACGCGTGGATCGCGAAACACGCCAACGAGAACCCGGCCGCCAGCACCGTCATGTCGAGCAACCTCGAGACGACGAGCGCCGCGACGCCCGCCGCGGGGGGAACTCCGCACGAGCGGTTCGCGTACAGGACGAACGTGGCCTCGCCGATCTTCGCCGGGAGGACGAACGAGGCCAGCGTGTGCGCGCCGGTGACCGCCAGCATCGGGATGGGTCGCACGCGCACGGCCCTCGGCATGAGGATCGCGAACCGCCACGCGCGGAGGACGTAGAGCGCGACGTGAAGGAGGAACGCCGGTAACCAAGTCGCGAACGAGAGGCGCGCGAGGGTGTCACCGACCTCACGCAGCTCCAGCCCGCTCCACCACAAGACGAGCGCCGTGATGCCCGCCGCGACGGCGACGGAGAGGAGGACACGGAAAGTCGTTTTCATCGAGGAATCGTGCACGAACGCGACGCGCGCGGACCGCTGGGCGATCCGCGACACGAGTGACGCGGATCCTGGCGATCCGTCACTCGAACTTCACGTGCGTTCCGCCGGAATCCCCGGCGAGCCACTCCAGGATGTTGAACTGCCCGCCCACCGCGATCGTGTTGATGACGATGCGGCGGTGCTCGTTCCAGGCGGCGATGTGCTCACGGATCTCGAGCGGTTCGACGACCTCGCCCATCGACGGTTCGCCGTCGCTCATCACGAAGATCGTGTCGACCTCGGGATCGGTGAACGCGTCCTTCAACGAGTCGTAGAGATTCGTGCCGCCGCCGGCCTTCAGTTCCGCGACGTAGGCCAACGCCGCCGCGCGCTTCTCGTCGTTGCACGGCACGAGCGCGCCGTCGGTCCAACGTTCGACGCCCGACGAGAAGACGAGCAGGTTGAAGAACGCGCCCGGATCGAGGTTTTCGAGGCACTTCTTCAGCTCCTCGCGCGCGACCTCCATCCGCGTCCAACCGGCCTTGCCCTTGTAGTCGTTCGTGAGCTTCTCCTCCATCGAACCGGAGACGTCCACGATGAAGATCACACGACGGCTGATGATCTTGATGCCGAAGAACTCGCTCTTCACGCGCGTGGTCTGACGCAGGCGGAACTCTTCTTCGCCCGAGCGCACGCGGTCGAGGTCGACGTCCGATAGGAGCTGGAACTTGTCCTTGGCGCCCTTCCACCAGTTCGCCCAGGACTTCGCGTCCTCTTGGAACGGCTGTCCCGTGAGCCGCCACAAGGCCTGCGCGAACTCGGAGAGGAGCCGTCCGTCCTCCTTCTCCATGCGCACGACGATGGCCGTCACGCCTTCGATCGTGCGCATCTTCTCGAGCGCTTCGAGCGCTGCGAGTCGCGTCGACCAGTCCGCGTCCTCGAGCGCGGAGACGAGCCGCTCGAGGTGCGTCCGATCCGAGGTCTGCCCGAGCTGGGTCAAGGCCATGTTGCGCACTTCGGGATCGGTGCTCTTGGAGAGAGTGACGAGCTCATCGATCCAAGCCTTGTCCCCGACGCGAATGCGCGCCACGGCGTCGAGCGCCGCGCGACGGACCTCTTTCTCCTTCGATTTCTCGAACAGTTTCGTCAGCGCCGGCCCGGCCTCGGCCGAACCCCGCTCGCCGAGGATCTTCGCCGCGCCGGCCACGACCTCGGCGTCCTTGTCCGACAGCATCTTCAACAGAGCCTTGTCCACACGTTCATCCTGCATGGATCGAACGGCGTACATCTGGAAGAGCTTGTCGTTCGCCTTGCCCTTGCCCAGCTCGCTCAAGAGGAGCTTGTTGACCTCCGGATCCTTGAAGTCCGTGAGGATCTCGGCCAATCCGCGGCGCAGTTCGACCGGAACGTCGTTCCGCAGCGCGCGTTTGATGAACTCCGGCGCGGCCTTGGCGCCCTCGAGACGAGCCACGATGCGCGCCGCGACGACGCGGTTCTCGGGCTGCTCCCCGTCGTTCTTCACGGCATCCCAAGCGAGCTCCAACGTCTTCGGGTCCCCGCGATCGCCGAGCTCCTGCAGCGCGCTCTTCCGGATCTTCGCGAAGCCCTCCCTCGTGGCCGCGTCGGTGAGCTCCTCGATCTTGAGGCGCGGCGAGAGCGCGTCGAAGGCGAGCAGTCGCATCGAGTTGAGGATGACGCCCGATCGGGGCTTGGCCTCTTCCTCGTCCTTTTCACCCTTTTTCGCAGCCTTTTTGACCTTCGGCTTGGCCTTGTCCTTGTCGCCGTCCTCTTCCTTCTTGGGCTTCCAGATCTTGCGGTACCACTCGTGATCAGCGTCGTTCGACAGCCCGATGTGCGCCGTCAACGCGCGTTCACGCACGGCGTCGTCGGCCGGCGACTTCACGATGAGCTCGAGCCAGTGCTTGCCCGACGTGGCGCACGATCCGAGGGACTCGACCGCCGCCGCGCGCAGCTCGGCCTCCTTGGACGCCGTCGCTTCGTCCGTGAGCCGCTGCATGGCCTTCTGCTCGCACTCGGTGACGCCGTCGAAGAGTCGCAGCGCGCGGATGACCTCGCGCTTCATGAACACCGTCTGCAGGGTGTCGTACGCCTCGATCAACGCGTCGAGCGCGCGCATCGTGCGCAACGCCCCGAGGTCCTTGATGACCTCTTCCTTCGTGCGGTCCCCGTCCGCCTTGATCTTCGCGACGAGCTCGGCCGTCTTGTCCGCGGTCTCCTGCGCGTCCTGACCGCGCATGCCCGCGGCACCGACGGCGCCGAGCGCGAGGAACAGGAGAGCGAGGGTCGGCACGACCGCGCGGACCGTCGATCGGCGGCCGGGATGAATGGTATTCGGCAAGAGTTTTGCTTCGCGGAGGGGACAGAAATGGGGAACCAGCCATGAGATCGGAATCCTCTTCCGTCGCAGTGTCAACTTCGAACGCGCTTGGGCCGATAGGTCTCGTCCCGCTCCCGCTCCCGTACTTCCACGGTTGGGACCGGCACCCCGTGCCCAGCTACCTGATCCCAAACCACGATCGTTCCGAGCCTTTGGACCCCGAATCGCGAGCGTTGTCGGCGGACCGCGCCCGCACGCTCCTCCGGCGGCTGCGCGATTTGAACCTGGTCGCGGGGCCCGTAGCTCTGTCGCGCGGCGTGTTCGTGTCGATCGCTGGGTGTCTGTCGCTCGACGGGCCGGCCGAAGCGGGTGTGCGCTATCTACTGCGTTTTGTAGACGGTTCCGAGCGCACGCTCGAGATCGGTTGGAACGGAGCGGGCCTCGTGTTCAGCGTCCTCGGGCCGGCGGCGTCGGATCTGCGGACGCTGCGCGTTCCGATCGGTTGTGACACGGACGGACGCGCGTGCGTGCCGGCGATCGGGGCGCGCGTGAGGCCGGATACGACGGATCGGCGCGAGCTCGAGCACTTCCTGCGCCGCGTGGTGCGCGCGGTCGCACGCTGAGGAGGAAGGGTCGGCGTTCGATCCGAGGATCAGCCTGAGGCGGGAGTTCGCTTGCGATGCGAGCATGTTCCGTGATGCAGGACCGCCTTGCACTCTTCGGCGCCGTGCTCGGCACGATTCAGGCCGAACTCGATTGGGAGCGCCTCGGTCGCACGTGCTGCGAGGGCGACGGGACCGACTTCGCTGGAGGTAGCGCACGATGCGAAAGTGCAGGAGGGCAGTCACGTGCGCGACGTCCTCATCGCGGATGTCGGGGCTCGATCGCGACGGGAAACTAGACGCGATCGTCTTCCTCGTCGGCGGCAGCGACGTCGTCACGTGGATGGAGCAGGGCACGCCCTCGAAGATCGACGAGTCCCCCATCCCCGCGAGTCAGGTGTTCGCGCAGCATCCCGAGGGCCCGTTCGGCTGGACGCCGAAGCAGGCCGCGCTGCGCCGCATCGCGTCGTCGGCGAAACGCCGCCTCCTGAAGCCGATGAATCAACGCGAGCGCGCCGGCAAGCGCCTCGCCGAAGTCCGCGCGATGCGCGCGGCCGCGACGAAGCTCGTCACGAACGCTCCCGACGCGCGACCGATGCTCGACAACTTCGAGCACGGGTTCGAGAGCTGCCTCGTGCGCGCGCGCGCGAAGGCGCCGCTGGTGCTCGCCGTGCGACAACCGTGGCTCGAGAAGCAGTTCACCCCCGAGGAAGCACACTGGCTGTGGAGCTACGCCTTCGGCCGCCCGTATCACCAGAAGTGCACGACGTACTTCTCGCACGAAGCCGCGTGGTCCCTGCTGCGCGCCGTGGATCCGCGCGCTGCGGACCTTTCACGACGGCTCGGCGTCGCGCAACTCGACCTGATGCCGCTGCTGCCCCGCCGATTTCGCGACGTGGTACGACGAGCAGCACCACACGCCGGCGGGCTGTCGGCTGGTCGGCGAAGCGGTCGCGCGCTCAGTCGTCGACGGGGTCGAGCGCGCTCGATCGAACGGGCGCCGCAGCACGTAGTTTCGCCGCCGCGCGCAGCTACTTCTTCTCGAACTCGGCGCGGATCGCGGGGTTGTCGAAGTCCGCGCCTTCGCCAGTTCCGCCCGCACGTCCGTCGCTGCCCAGCGTCGAGACCCTCGGGATCGGATTGCCCGGGCCCGGCGGTTCGTAGACGTAGGCGTTCTTCCACGGATCGAGCGGGAGCGTCGCGCCCTTCAGGTACACCTGCCCGTTCACGTCGGGGGTGATGAGCGGCTCGAGGCTATCCGGGTACCGACCCGAATTGTCGATCGCGTAGAACTCCAATGCCGACTCGATCGTGACGAGATCTGACTTCACCTTTCCCCGGCGCGCGATGGTGAGCTTCGTCAGCACGGGCTCACGCTCGTGCCCGGTATCCACGTGAACGGTCGGTGGGAGTGCGACCTCGGGAGCCTTCGCCGCGGGTTCGGGAGGCGCCGTGAGCTCGACGACGGGCACGGACTTCAGAGGCGGGGTCGCGGACTCGGAGGGTGAGACGGGCTCGTGCGTCGGAGTCGGGCTCGGCGCGAGCGTGGTCGTGTCCTGTCGACCGCACGCGGCGACGAGGAGGCTCGCCAAGAACGCGGAGGCGAGAGTCGAACGGTCGACGGTCATGGCGGGATCCTCGCGAACGGGGGAAGGTGGATCGAGATCGCCGGCGCGCCGGCACGCTGCGTCCGACGGAGTCTACGGGTTGCGTCGCGACGCGAGGAACGCGTGCGAGAGCGGGCCGAGCGACACGAAGTGCACGAGCTGCACCGCGTGCGGGCCGAGGCCGGTCGCGAGCGCGAGGTCGTGCAGCACGTCCAGCGTCCCGAAGCCGAGCACCCAGCCGAGCTCGAGCGTGCCGAAGTTCGCGAACGCGCTGACGGGGATCAGGCTCGTCAGGATCGCGAGGCTCGAGCCGGGG
>CAZKIY010000018.1:22573-25569 GCA_964552875.1 uncultured Planctomycetaceae bacterium | reverse complement strand
TTCGCGTCCACGCCCGGGCAGCTCGTCGGCATCTTCATGTTGAAGACCGGGTGCGTGATGTACTCGACCTTGCCCGCGTCGAGATCACCGCGCAACGCGGCGTTGAGCAGCGCGCGCGTGTCCTTGATGGAGATGCGCTTGCCCGTGCCGAACGCGCCGCCGCTCCAACCCGTGTTGAGCAGGATGCAGCGCGCCTTGTTGCTCTCCATCTTCGCGCCGAGCAGCTTCGCGTAGACGCTCGGCTTGTGCGCCATGAAGGGTGCCCCGAAGCAGGCGCTGAACGCGGCTTGCGGCTCCGTGACGCCGACTTCCGTGCCCGCGAGCTTGGCCGTGAAGCCCGAGATGAAGTGATACATGACCTGCTTCGCGTCGAGGATCGCGAGCGGCGGCAACACGCCGAACGCGTCCGCCGTGAGCAGCACGATCGTGTGCGGATGCGGCCCTTGCGAGTTCGGCATCACGTTCGGGTTCGCCGACAGCGGGTAGCTGAAACGCGTGTTCTCGGTCACCGACTTGTCGGTCAGATCGAACTCGTGCGGCGTGACCTCGGCCAGCGTCTTGCCCTTCGGCGCGGGCACGTTCTCGATCAGGGTGCCCGGCTTGATCAACGCGTCCCAGATGACGGGCTCGGCGTCCTTGTTGAGGTCGATGAGCTTCGCGTAGCAGCCGTCCTCGAGATTGCAGAGGCCGTTGTCGCTCCAGATCGTCTCGTCGTCGCCGATGAGGCGACGCTCGGGATCCGCCGAAAGCGTTGTTTTCCCCGTGCCCGACAGGCCGAACAGGATCGCGGCGTCACCCTTCGGGCCGACGTTCGCCGAGCAGTGCATCGACAAACGACCCTCGAGCGGCAGCAGGAAGTTGCCGACGGTGAAGATCGTCTTCTTCACGACGCCGCAGTAGTCGGCGCGACCCGCGACGAGGCAGATCCGGTTCCTCACGTCGATGACGATCGCGGCTTCGGCGCGGCAACCATCGCGTTCCGGCACGCAGACGAACGACGGCGCGTTGATCATCGTCCAACGACGCTTCTCGATGTCCCGGACACCCTTCAGGTCCTTCGGGAACATGTTGTGCGCGAACATCGCGTGCGTCGCGTACTCGCCCACGAAGCGGTAGGGAATGGCGAACGCGGGGTCGGCGCCGACGAAGACGTCCTTGACGTACAGCGTGGCCTTCTTCGCGTTCAGGTGGTCGAGCACGCGCTGGAGCAGACCCTGGTACTTGGCCGGGTCGTACTGCTGCATGTCCGCCTTCCACCAGATCTGATCGGCGACCTCGGGCCAAGCGACGGCAAAGGTGTCCTTCACGCGACGACCGGTGCAGTCCGGATCGGTGTAGTAGACGAGCGGGCCTTTGACCCCGAGCTTCGTCGCGAACGCCTTCTGATCGGTGTTCGGGCCGTCCTTTTTGGTGCGGCCGCGGTCGTTTCGGATGGCTTCGTGGAAGAGCTCATCCTTCGAGAGGTTGTACTTGTAGGTGACGGACTTGAGGCCGATGGCCTCGAGGTCCTGACGGAAGTCGGCGGTCAGGGTCATGGCGGGTCCTCTCCGCCCCCGCGGCCCAGAGGGGCGCGCACGAATGGGCCGGAGCGTGTGAAGTCGAGGAGGGTATCCCGACCTCGGAAACCCGGCAAGGAACGCGCTGAGGAGAGGCTCGGAGAGGCCTCCAGGAGGCGCTGCGTGCTCCGCCCCGGTGCGATCTAGTTCCCGACGCGCGGGGGCGCTGCGAGCCGCTCGCGGTACCAAGCGACGGTGCGCGCCAGTCCCTCGCGCCAGCCGACGCGCGGCGCATAACCGAGCTGCTCGCGGGCTCGATCGATCGACGCCAAGCTGTCCTTCACGTCGCCCGCGCGCGCTGGCGCGAAGACGGGTTCGAGGTCGCACGCGAGCAGCTCGGCCATCGCGCGGTAGACGTCCAAGATCGTGACGCGCTCGCCAGAGCCGACGTTCACGACAGTGCCGGGCTCGAGATCGCGTTGCATCGCCGCGACATTCGCCGCGACCACGTTGTCGACGTAGGTCATGTCGCGCGTCTGCGACCCATCGCCGAAAATCGTCGCGCGACGGCCTTCGAGCATCGCGCGCGCGAAAATCGCGATCACGCCCGTGTATGGGCTGTCGTCGACTTGGCGCGGTCCGAATACGTTGAAGTAGCGCAAGCTGACGGTGCGCATGCCGTGGAGGTTCCCGTAGACGCGCAGGAGCTCTTCCGCAGCAAGCTTTCCGCTCGCGTAGGGTGACAGCGGTCGAGGCGGCATCGATTCGACCTTGGGCAGCTCGACCGTGTCGCCGTACGCCGCCGAAGACGCGGCGAAGACGAGTCGCGGAACTCGAGCGGCGCGGCAGGCTTCGAGCACGTTCAAGGTGCCCGTGACGTTGATGGCGTAACTCTCGCGCGGCGCTTCGATGCTGCGCGGGACGGAAACCTGCGCCGCTTCGTGGAAGACGCCGCTCACGCCGATGCACGCTCGATCGCACACGCTCGACTCGACGATCGACCCACGCACGATTTCGACGTCGAGGCCGGCGAGGTTTTCGAGTCGGCCGCTCGAGAAATCGTCGAGAACGCGTACGCGATCACCACGCGCTAGCAAGGCGCGGACCAAGTGGGATCCGATGAATCCCGCCCCGCCGGTCACGAGGTACTGAGGCATGGATCGATCTCTGTTGCGGCGGACTGCGGGGGCCGGCTCGACGCGAGCGATGGTAGCTCGCGACTCGGGCCGTCGCAGAGTATCGGCCTCGGAGTCGGGACGACTTTCGTGCTCTGCCTTGCTTCGCCGCGTGGCGCTCCAGTAGACCGAGGGGGCAGCGTCGCATGTGTGAGCTCTCGTGCACGAAGAACTCACTCCCGAGGCCCGTCGCGCGCCCGCGTCCGTCCGGGGGACGGGTTCGCGAGACTTGGTGGCCGCAGCCACGCGCCGCGGGAGGGCGTGAAGGAGTCGATCGGATGGCCATTCAGGAACTCTTTGCGTTGAGGATCGACGCGAGAGACCG
>CAZKIY010000018.1:19596-22473 GCA_964552875.1 uncultured Planctomycetaceae bacterium | reverse complement strand
GCACAGCGACACTGGACGAACGTCCTTCACGTGAAGCCGCGGTTCGTGTTCGGCACGAGCGGTGGGATCGAGCTCGTCCAGAGTCCGGCCCAGTCGCTCGACGATCTCGTCTCGCTGCTCTCCGATCAGAATCGTTTCCTCGAACGCGTCGGTCGTCACGACGCTTGGGTGCAGCGCCGTTGGGCCGCCTATCAGGGCTTTGGACGGAGGCTGTGGCACCACTCTGCGTTCGCGCGACTCGTCGTGACGGCGCTGGAAGGAGGTGAACGAGAGGCGAAGCCCGAAGTGCTCGATCCGGAAAGTGAGGTCCGCCGCCTCGCTCTTGCGCTCGTTCGCGAACTCGCACACGAGGTCCGCGCGAACGGTGCACGTCTGCGCGTCCTGATCCTCCCCGACCGGCTCGACCTCGCGGACCGCGCCGAGCACGGCCGAGCGTACTGGGATGGCTTCGTCGCCGACTTGGCGGAAGCGGGGATCGAGTGCGCCGACCTCGCAGCCGCGTTCGGAGCGGCGGGAGCGCAGGGCGAAGATCGCTACTGGGCGCCGGAAGGCCACTACTCGGCCGAGGGGAATCGGATCGCGGCGGAGGCGGTCCTCGATCATCTCGCTCGGTCGCGCTGACGCTCGGAATGGGCGGACGTCGTGCAGGGCGGGGTCATGGAAAAGACGCGAGCTCGGTCGGCGAACCGACCGAGCTCACGCTTCGAGAAGAATGGATCCCCAGCGCAGCCCACCGGGCTGCGACGCTCGGAGCCGCGCAGGAATCGCGAGCGAACGCGCTGAAAGTGGGTTCTAAAAAGTCATCAGCCCGTCGGGCGGACCCGGCGGGCTGATGGCATCGAGAAGAGTTGTCCCCAGCGCAGCTTCCTGCTGCATCGGATGGAGCCGTGCTGGCGGCGCCTTCGAACCACGAAACTCGAAACTCCTTGGGCGGTGAGTGGCGCGCGGGTCGGCGGGAACCGCATGGAAAAGACATCAGCCCACCGGGCGGACCCAGCGGGCTGACGGCATCGAGAAGAGTTGTCCCCAGCGCAGCTTTTCGTGCTGCACCTCGAAGAGCGGGATCGGGCACGTCGATCGAACCGGGATTCTCGAGACGCGCAGGCAATGGAGGTGCGTGTCGTCGTTCCGAATGATTCGGGCCGCGGGATCGGCGCCGCAAAAACATCAGCCCGCTGGGCGAACCCAACGGGCTGACGGGCATCGAGAAGAGTTGTCCCCAGCGCAGCTTTTCGTGCTGCATCCGAGTCAGCCGCGATGAGCACGACACCGATCGCGGAAATCCAAGTTCCTTGGAGTTCAGAGTTCCAGGACGCCCAGGAGCGTTGCGGCTCGGCCCGAAAAGAGCCGAACCCGCCGAGGAGATCAGCGGGTTCGACGCGACGAGAGGAGGCGATCGCTCACGGGACCGGCCCTCACTCGGCTCCCAGTCCCCCTCAAGGCGTTGTCAAAAGCCGGCCGATTCCGAGCACCGAATCGCGGCTCCAGGAATTCGCATTACCTACGTTTCGGTTCGGCCCACGACTTCGATCCAGAGTTCCCCGCCCGGGCCGCGAACGAGCACCCAAACCGTTTCCGCGCCGAGCGCACCCGAAACGCCGGCGCGAACCATCGGTGCGGATGGATCCTCGACCAAGAGGAATCGACCCGTTGCGACGAGCTCGTTCTCGACCATCGTCTCGAAAGCAGGCTGGGTGCCGGATTCGACCAGCGCTCGTCGCGGGAAGCGCACGAGGAGACGGCCATCACTCGGGCCCGCTCGCGTCGACCGCGCACTCACGTACGTCGAATCCGCGAGCTCGCACGCGGCACGGCGAGCCAAAGCGTCGGGACTTCCCGCACCAAGATCCACACGCATCACAGGGGATTCGCGGTCAGTCGCAGACTTCTCGGACGATGCGGAGCGGCATCCAACGAGGGTCGCGACCACCAGCCACGAAAAGCCGGCGAGTCGCGCGCTCACGGTGTGAACCGCATACGCCACGAGCGCGCATCCGCTGGTGCCGGTGAAAAGCGCAGGCGACGCTCGGCACCCGCATCGAGTTCGACCATTTGCCATGCGGACGCATTCGCCACGACTCGACCCTGCGCGTCGTACCACTCGGGTGCGCAGCGCACGGCGACGCGGGAATCACTCGGATTGGTGACGGTGACTTCGAGGAAGGCCGCGCCCTTCTCCGCGCCCATGCGCGGGTCGCGCAGAGCCAAACTCTCCGACAGGGCCTGCTCGCGCGCTTCCGGCTCGGTGGGCAGTTCTTTCGCCGAGCGCGACGAACTGCAACCAGCGAGGGCGAGGGTCAGGAGGATCGAGGCCGTGGCTCCGAGCGGTAGGTGCATGACGGCGAATCGTCCGCCTCGTCCCACGGACACGCAAGCGCCGCAGCGAGAACCGTCGTTTCCTCTACACTTCCCGCACTCCATGGGCTCCACCACGTACATCGAGAAGGGCGACTCGAAACGTCCCGCCGGTCAGGGTCGCGAGACGCCGATGATGGAGCAGTTCTGGCGCGCGAAACGCGAAGCGCCTGACGCGCTCCTCTTCTTCCGGATGGGCGATTTCTACGAGCTCTTCCACGAGGACGCGACCATCGCTGCGCGCGAGTTGGGAATCGCTCTCACCTCGCGCTCGAAGGGCGAGGACGCGATCGCGATGGCCGGCGTGCCGGTGCGCTCCCTCGATTCGTACTTGATGCGACTCGTGAACAAGGGTTTCCGCGTCGCGATTTGCGAGCAGATGGAGGACCCGCGGCAGGCGAAGGGCATCGTCGATCGCCAAGTCGTGCGCGTCGTGACGGCGGGGACGCTGACCGAAGAGAACGCGCTCGATGCGCGCGCGGCCAATCACTTGGCCTGTCTCTTCGCACACGGCGATGCGGC
>CAZKIY010000018.1:18408-19496 GCA_964552875.1 uncultured Planctomycetaceae bacterium | reverse complement strand
GGCGTCGAGCAGGATTCCCCCATCGTGCCGGCAGCGGGCGCGTTGCTCGCGTACCTCGAGGAGACGCAGCGACAGGGCTGTGGGCACGTGAAGGTCCTCGAGATCGTCGATCGCGCGAAGCACCTCGTCCTCGATCGCGCGACGCGTTCCTGTCTCGAGCTCTTCGCCACGCAGCGCGAAGGCCGACGCGAGGGCAGTCTCCTCGAAGTCATCGACCAGTCGTGCACGCCGATGGGCGGCCGCGCGATGCGCGAGTGGCTCGGCGCGCCACTGCGCGACGTCGACGGCGTGTTGCACCGCCAGAAGGGCGTGGCGGAACTGACGGAAGATTCGATCACGCGCGAGCGCGTCCGCGACGTGCTCGGACGCGTGCTCGACGTCGAGCGGATCGCGGGCAAGGTCGCGACGGGCCGGTGCAATGCCCGCGACCTCGTCGGGCTCGCGAACTCGCTGCAACGCGTCCCCGAGCTGCGCGAAGCGCTCGACCGCGCCAGCTCGAAGGCATTGGGTGAGATCCACGAACGCCTCGACCCCATCGCTGAGTTCGCCGATCGCGTCGCGCGCACCTTCGTCGATTCGCCACCGCCGACGGTGAAGGAGGGCGGCCTAGTGCGCTCGGGTGTCTCGCCGGAGCTCGACGAACTCCACACGCTCGCGCGCGATGCGAAGAGTTGGATGGCGCGCTTCCAGAGTGAGGAGATCGAGCGCACCGGGATGAGCGGCCTCAAGGTCGGCTTCAACTCGGTCTTCGGCTACTTCCTGGAAGTCCCGCGCGGTCAGCTCGAACGCGTTCCGGTGCACTGGATCCGCAAGCAGACCGTCAAGAACGCCGAGCGCTATGTCACGCCGGAACTGAAGGAGTTCGAGGAGAAGGTCCTGCACGCGGAAGAGCGCGCGCGCGACCTCGAGTTCGTGATCTTCGAGGAGTTGCGCGCCGCAGCGGGACTCGAGATCCCGCGCGTGCTCACCACGGCTCGTGCGATCGGCGAACTCGACGTCCTGTGCGCACTCGCGCAATGCGCGGCCGAGAACCGCTGGGTCGCGCCGAAGGTCGACGCCAGCGACGTCATCAAGATCGTCGACGGACG
>CAZKIY010000018.1:8180-18308 GCA_964552875.1 uncultured Planctomycetaceae bacterium | reverse complement strand
GCTGGGTCGCGCCGAAGGTCGACGCCAGCGACGTCATCAAGATCGTCGACGGACGACATCCGATCGTCGAACGCGCGCAACGCGGCATCGCCTTCGTGCCGAACGACAGCCACCTGAACCGTTCGGACAAGATGGTGACGGTCCTGACCGGTCCGAACATGGCCGGCAAGTCGACCTACATCCGACAGACGGCGCTCATCGTCCTCTTGGCGCAGATGGGCTCGTTCGTGCCGGCCGCTGAAGCACGCATCGGAGTCGTGGATCGCATCTTCACGCGCATCGGATCCGCGGACGACATCGGGCGGCAAGCGTCGACGTTCATGGTCGAGATGCTCGAGATCGCGAACATCTTGAACAACGCGTCGAACCGATCGCTCGTCGTTCTGGACGAAGTCGGTCGCGGGACCAGCACGTTCGATGGCCTCGCGCTCGCTTGGGCCATCGTCGAACACCTGCACGAACGCGCTCGGTGTCGCACGTTGTTCGCGACGCACTACCACCAGCTCACCGTGCTCGCGACGCGGTTCACGGGCGTCTGCAACAAGAGCGTCGCGGTGCGCGAGTGGAAGGACGAGATCGTCTTCCTCCACAAGATCGTCGAGGGCGGCACGGACCGGTCCTACGGCATCCACGTCGCGCGACTGGCGGGCGTGCCCGAGGCGCTGGTCGTCCGAGCCCGGGAAATCCTGGCCGAACTCGAAGAAGACGCCGAAGGACTCGCGCCGCGCATCGCGAGGGGCGGGAAGCAGTCCGCGGACTCTTCGCGTCAATTGGGGCTCTTCGAATCACCGTTCAGCGCAACCGAGGAGGAGATCCGCAAGCTCGACATCGATCGGCTCACACCGTTCGAGGCGCTGTGTCTCTTGCGCGACTTGAAGCGCAAGCTGCTCTGACGGACCACGAGATTCTTCGATCGTGCGGCCTCTCGTGCGTCTCCCCGCGACGCCGAGCTCGCGCATCGTCCACCCTCTCGGCCTCGCGCGCTGATCCGCGCGAACGGATCAGCGCGGCCACAGCCAAGCGAACGCACCGGCCGTCAGCGCCGCGTAGACGAGTCCATCCACGAGACCACGCACCGTCGAGATCCACGGCTTGCCCTTCCAGATCGAGTCCGATGCGCCGCCCGCCGCGTACGCGAGCCACGCCGTCGCGCCGATGACCTGGAAGACCTTCAAGTACTCCGAGCCGCGCGGCAAGGCGCTCGCTCCGACGTACCCGACGACCAGGCTGAGCACGAAGACGTAGACGATCCACGCGCCGAGGAACGGCCCGAGCTTCGTCGGGCCGTTCGGCCGCAGATAGACGAGGCCGATCGGCCCTTGCTCGAACTTCTTCTGCATTGCAGGGTCGGCCATGTCCTTCCCGCCCTTGCAGTGCGGAATGACGTACTCACCCGGCGTGGGATTCGCGCTGCGGATCGCGGCACGGACCTCGTCCTCGTTCGCGAACTTGCGGTGGTCGGGCGCGTGCCACTGGATCACCGTGTGGATGATCGAGCTCGCAACGAAGACGAGCGCCGTGGCGAGGAGGGCGGGAAGTAGGAGCTGCTGCCAGTCGACGAACATGGGGGCCTCCGGAACGGTTCGACTCGATCATCCGGCAGGGGGCGGTGGGGTGGGTCGGATCTTTGACCGATAACTGGTTCCGAACACCTCGTGAACTCCCAACGCGAAGCCGCAAGAGAACTGTGGAGGCCTCTCTCGAAGACCATGAAAAGAGGGACGAGCTGAGATCGTGCCTCCCCTCACGCCGTCAGGATCTCGACGTCGTCCTTCGTCAGGTACAGCGAGTGCTCGTACTGCGCGACCATCACGCCCTCGTCCTCGACGAGCGGCGGATAGCGCACGAGCGATCCCTGACGCGCGAGCTTCGTGATCGTGTCCTCGACGGCGTCGCGATCGAGGTGGTTGAAGTAGCGGCGCGCGATCGGCAGGCCGCGCCAGGCCACGATCGCTTCGAGCACCGTGCGGTCGCACGCTTTCGCCTTGGTCGGCGGGCGCACCATCATGAAGACCTCGGCCTTGCCGGCTTCGCGGATGTAGCCGCGGCCCGTGCTCGCGAACGGCTCGATCGCGAAGACCATCCCGGCCTTGAACGTACCGGCACCGCGCTCGGCGTAATTCGGGATCTGCGGCGCGGTGTGCACTTTCCAGCGCGCGAGTCCATGGCCGGTCAAATTGCGCACCGGTTGGAATCCCGCGGCCAGGATCGTGCGCTCGATCGCGGCGCCGACGTCGCCGACCGGACAACCGTCCTTGACGGTCGAGATGGCGGCGGCGAGCGCGTTCTTCGACGACTCGATGAGCGGCGTCCAACGCTTGTCGCTCGACAAGTCGACCGTCGCCGCCGTGTCCGCGATGTAGCCGTCGACGTGCACGCCGATGTCGACCTTGACGCAGTCGCCCTCGGCGTAGGTTTGTTCGTCCTCGGGATGAGAGCAGTAGTGCGCCGCGACGAAGTTGCGGCTCGATTGCGCCGGGAAACCGGGCGCGGCACCGCGCTCGCGGATCTTGTCCTCGATCGTTTCGAGGACGCTCCGGATCGTCACACCGGCCTGGATGTTCGTCTTGGCCCACTCCCGACATTCGGAAGCGATGCGGCCGGCCCTGCGGAAACAGTCGAGTGCGTAGTCGTCCACACGGTGAGGATACGCAGCCGCCCGGGAAGCGTCCATTTCAAGGAGCGGACGGTTTCGTCCGATAGAAGACACGTGATGGTCTCTCGCCTCGCTCTCGTCGCGCTCCTCGTCGTCGCCAACGGGTGTCAGGTCACGACGACACACAGCCCGCCCGGGCTCGCCGACGCCGTGCTGCTCCGCTCGTCACCGGTGCGTGTGTGGGACGTCGTCGAAGCCGCTGCGGTCGCTGGATTCGTCGTGCGTTTCGAGGAACCCGGACACAACGGCCGCGCATGGTTCAGCGTGCGCAATCCGTCGTCGCAAGAGATCGGGATCGTGGACGTCGAGGGTCGCGCGTGGCGCTATCGACCGCACCAGCGCGAGCCCGAATGGCTCGGAAGCGGCACTGTGGCTGCGGGTGCGAGCCGCATCCTCGGTGCGGGATCCGGCGCCAAGCTCGTCGAAGTGCCCATCGAGGCCGTGGCCGAGCGCGTTGCGTCGGACGGCTGATCCGCGCACCACGTGCGATGGTCGCGCGTCCTGAGTGCAGGTCGGTACTTCGGGCCAGGCTGTTCCGGCCAGTGACACGATACGAGGCGCCCGAGCGCGCAGTGGACCCGCTCACAGCACGACGCGGCCGTCCGATCGGAAAAGTCTCAATCGAAGCCGCGCACGGCCCGAAGAGGGCTCTAGGTCGCGCCGTGCGGGGTGCGACCGTTCCCCCGTCCCGCGCCGTCCCCCGGTTCTCCTCATGATCAAGCTCGAAGCTGGCGAGCTCATCGGCTCCTACCGAGTCGTCGAGTTCCTCGCGCGCGGAGGGTTCGCCCTCGTGTACGTCGCCGAGGACGCGGACGGGCGCAAGGTCGCGCTCAAGCTCGGCGACGTCGCCGGTGGCGGCCGTTACGTGACACGATTCCTCGAGATCACGAACCAACGCCGTCCCGAGGGCATCAGCCCGGACGAGACCCCGGCCGAGGCCGTGTTCTTCCGCAACGACGGCGTGCGCATCGACTTCCTCGACGTCCACGAGATCGACGACACCTTGCGCGCTGAAGCGGCGCTGCTCGAGCGCGTCAAGAGCCCGAACGTCGTACAACTGCGCGAACTGTTCAGCCATGAAGGTCGTCCGGTCCTCGCGCTCGAATACGCGCGCGGCAAGACGATACGCGAGAAGGTTCGCGGGCTCGAAGGCATCCGCCTCAACTGGTTCCTCACGATCGTGCGCTCGCTGATGAAGCTCTCGCGCACGGGTCAGCTCGCATACCACGGCGATTTGAAGCCCGAAAACGTGCTGATCAAGCCGTCGGGCGCCGTCGTCTTGATCGATCCCGCTGTGCGCACGGCAGATCGCGGCATCGCGACGACGACGCCGCACTACAACCCCCTGCTCCTGCGCGACAGCAAGGCCGACGTCATGGGCATCGGCGTGATGCTCTACGAGATCCTCACGGGTGTCCTGCCGTTCGACGAAGTGCCGTGGCAATACGCCGGCCGCGAACAAGGCGGCGAGGTCGAGCGGATGAGCCTCAGCTACTTCTTGAGCTACGCACCGCCGAAGGACCTGAATCCGAACACGCCCGAGCCGCTGGCGCGCATCGTCTATCGCTGCTTGACGATGCCGGAGTACGGACTCGCGGAGCTCGAGCACGATCTCGTGGATTTCCTCCGCAAGGAGTGAGTGCGCGCCGCCGGAATGTGAACTTCCGCGCGAATTCTCGAACCGTGGCAGACTGAAGTGGCCCCTTACCCGAGGGAGCCCCACGTGCTGCGTTCGATCCGCACGGCGTTCGTGTCCTCCATCGTCATCTTCGCGGCCGGCGCGCAGCATCGCTACGTCGATCCCACAGCGGGCAACAACTCCTTCGACGGCCTCACGCCGGCGACAGCGTGGAGGACGATCGGTTGGGCCAACGTCCAGCTACCGCCGAACGTCGGCGCGACGATCCACGTGCTGCCTGGGACCGTTTCCACCGCGAGCGGTGAGTTGTTCCCGATCACGTTGCGGGGGCACCGGCTCATCGGTGATGCAGGTTCCGCAGCGACGGTCATCACCGCTCCTCCTGGCTCAGCGGCCGCGCTGTCCCAATACACGGCGTTCGGATCGGGCGACTACTCCTCGCCGGAGATCCGCGGTTTCACGATCCGCAACTCGAGCGGTAACGGAATCAGCGTGTTCGCGGCCTGGATTCCACTCGACACCGCGCTGCGCGATATCGTGATCGAGGACGGGGCCGGCGGCAACATGAGCGCGCTCGCTGTCAGTCAGGGTGGTCTCAATCCATCGCTCTACGTCTCGCTCGATCATGTCGTGGTGAAGCGTTGTTACCTCGGTCTGTCCGTGTCCGGTGCGGCTACCGGGGGCGCCATCACGATCGACGCGAACGACTGTCAGTTCGTCGATGGATTCTCGAGCGGCGCCCAACTCAGCTCGAGTCCTGTCGGAAGCTCGATCACGTTGCAGCGCTGCCGTTTCGGTCGCAACGCGCAGCAAGGCATCCAGGCGTCTCCGCGGGCGGGCACGACGATCTCGCTCTCGGACTGTTCGATCGTCCGCAACGGCGAGCACGGCTTGCGTATCAACCCACCGAGTTCGGGCGCGGCGACCGTGAACCTCGATCGCTGCACGTTGGCGTCGAACGTCGGCTCAGGACTCACGGCCGTCGACGGCACAGCACCTTTCGAGATGAGCGTCCAACTGCGTGGAAACATCCTCTTCGGCAACGCGGACGACGTCGATTCGAACGTCGTGACGGTCGCGGCGAGGAACGACGTCGGCGACGGCGATTTCGCAGGAATGAACGGCAATTTCAGCGCGGATCCGCTCTTCGTAGCGCCGCTCACCGGCGATTTCCGTCTGGGATTCGGCAGCCCGTGCATCGACAGTGGTGATCCGAGCCTCACGGCAGGTGGGCTCGACCCCACGGAGGCGGAGCGCGTCCTCGACGGCGACTTGGACACGACCGCGCGCGTGGACTTGGGTTCGATCGAGCACCGCACGCTCGACCTGACGAGCACAGGGAACCTCGGATCGCCGTTGCTACTCGAGATCACGGGCGCACCCGGTTCTGCGACGATCGTTCACTTCTCGCGCCTGGGTCTCGCCGCGCCGCAGAGCACGCCTTTCGGCTCGCTCGAGCTTCCGCCGAATTACGGCCAGCTCTTCGTCGGCGTGATCCCCGCGGTGGGTCCGTTCGTCTTCCAACGCCCGATCCCGAACAATCCGGCGCTGCTCGGTCGCACCTTCGGCTTCCAAGCACTCGTGGCGTCCGCTGCCGCGCCGGTCGGCTCGTGTTGGAGCAGTGCCGAGGCCGTCACGATTCGTTGAGCGCGCTCGGAGAATCGGCCGTCACTCCACGGATCACACTCTTTCCGGCGTTCACGAGGGGGTTCCGATCGAGGTACGCATCGAGGCGGGCTCTCGAGAACTCGTTGCGTCACTTCGCGACGCGAGAGTTCGTGGCTTCTCCAAGGGCTTCGAACTCGCCGCCGGGCGCTGGCTTCGAGCGATCGCGTGGTTGCCCCCGAATGGACGCGTTAGGGGTACGATCGGCGCGTCGGCGGACCGAAGGCCCATCGGATTTGGGTTCGAGCGCCCGCCCCTGCGGAGTTCCCCCATGTTCCGTTCCAGCCTCGTGCGTCTCCTCCTCCCCCTCGCATGCGCGAGCCTCGCAGTCACAGCTCCCGCTCAGACCGTCGGCAGACTCGCGCGCCTCGACGGACTCCAAGAGGTTCCGTCGGTCCCCACGCCGGCACGCGGCCTCGGCTTCGTCTCGATCGACACGACGGCGAACACGCTGACGTACCGCGAGGTCTACGCCGGACTCACCTCGGCCGAGACCCTGGCTCACATCCACGGCTTCGCGCCGGCCGGCAGCACCGCGCCTCCCGTCCTCACGCAAGCACTCGGAACGCTCAAGTGCGGCGTGTGGTCGATGACGGCCGCGCAAACGACCAACGTGGTTGCGGGGCTCGCGTACTTCAACGTCCACAGCTCGACGAACCCCGCCGGCGAGATCCGTGGGCAGATCGATCTCGCGCCCGATCAGGCCACCTACTGCTACGGCGACGGCAGCGGAACCGCGTGTCCGTGCGGCAACTTCAGCGCCCCGGGCGACAACGAAGGCTGTCTGCACTCGGGCGGAATGGGTGCGCGACTTCAGGGCTACTCGGGTAGTACGACGCTGAACCCGAGCATCGCGAACGACCGGCTCGTGCTCCACGTGTTGCGCGCGCCGCCGAGCACCGCGGTGCTCTTCTTCCAAGGCACGGTCCAAGTGGCAGCCGGAGCAGTCTTCGGCGACGGCTTGCGCTGTGTCGGCGGGAATCAGCGGCGGATCGCCCTGAAGCAAGGTTGCAACGGCCAAGTCGGCCTGCCGGAACCCGGTGACCTCGCGATCAGCGTCGCCGGCGGAGTCGGCTTGCCGGGCGCGTACTTCTACCAGGCTTGGTACCGCAACGCGGCGGCGTTCTGCCTGCCCGCGACTTTCAACTTGAGCAACGGCGTCCAGGTCAACTGGGTCCCGTGACATGGATGGACGCACCCGTGGACGAGCGGGTTCTCTGAAGTGTTCGAGGCTCGGTCTCGCCCAAGCGATTCCGAGCCTCGAGCACTGATCAGGCAACGAACCCCTCGACGAACGTCGAGAGATGCGCAATCACGGAATCCACGTCACGCGCAAGCCGCCGGTCAGGTTGAAGGTGGATGCGGTGCAGAAGGCCGCCGCGTTGCGGTACCACGCCTGGTAGGTGCGGTTCGCACCCACGGCGGGCAGGCCGCCGCGGATCGAGATCGGCTGGTCGGCACCCGTCGGGTAGCTCGACGCGCCGCCGACGTTCGTCTTCGTCCCGAGGCGAATCACGGTTCCTGCGGCGCAACGGAGGCCATCGCCGAACACCACGCCGGCTCCGGCGCCCGATTCGCTCGTGCCTTGGAAGTACAACGCCGTGGCCGTCGCCGGCATGCCGCTCGCGTCGAGTCGGAACGTGTCCGCGCTGACGCGCGCCGATCCGAACGGATCGAGCAGCGCGCCGACTCCGAGCGAGTTGAGGCAGCCGCGACCGGACGTCGCCGGAGCGTTGTTCCCGCAGGGGCAGGGCGTCGCCACGCCGTCCCCGGTGCAGAACCGTTGGGCGAAGATGCGATTCGCGTTGAGCGTGCCCGTCACGGTGATCGTGCCGCTGGCGCCGGTGCCGGGATCGCTGAACATGAACGTCGAGCTGATCGGCAAATTGAGGTTCAACGAACCGGCACCGATCGAGAGGAAACCCGAGGCGGAGGTGGCATTCGACACGCTCCCCGCCAAGTTGGTGGAACTCGGGCTCCCGGTGAGCGGCGTCACGATCAGCGTTCCGGCGAGTGCCGTGAGTGTCACGTTCGCCGTGAATTGACCGAAGGCGCCCGTCGGCGTGACCGGGAACGAGGGTGAATTCGGTGACAGCACGAGGCCGTTGACCTCGATCGTCGCGAGCGGCGGCAGGAACGGGATCGGGTTGTTGATCCGTCCCCGCAAGTCCGGAACGACCGCGGCCGATCCGCCGACGAACGCAGCGGACGTGTAGTGCGCGGCGCCGGCTGCGATCGCGGAGTCGAGCAGGACGTTCCCCGCCAGTTGGAACTGGTTCGAGGGGTTGCCCACGATGTTCCCGAGCGTCGAGGTCCCGCTCCACGTGAAGTTGCTCGTGGACTGGATGATCTCGTGATTGACCGTCAGTTGGGCCGATGCGGTCGCTGCGGTGATCGACACCGCACAGGCGAGCGAGAGGAAGTGGTTCATAGGGGGGTTCTGGCGCTCCAAAGCGCGCCATCGAGAACCCTACCACGGGGTCTGGGAACGCGCTGGAGCAGGCGCGGGAACTCGCGCCGCGCTCGAGATCGCGCGGGACGCGGACCGGAGTCCCCCCGCGCTCGACGAACGCGCTGGACGGGCACTCGCCGAGAACGAGGGATCGATCAGGCCTTGGCAGCCAACTTCGTCGCGCGACCTTGCGCGATGCGTTGCTCGGCGAGGCGCACCGCGGCCTCGTGCGTCGGGATGCCTTCCGCGCGCGCGATCTCGAACACCTTTTTCAAGTTCGTGTGGATGTTCTCGATCTTGGCGAGCGACTTCTTCTCGTCGTAACCGCCCGGGAGCATCTCGATCGAGACGTTGATGATGCCGCCCGCGTTCACGAGGAAGTCGGGCGCGTAGAGGATCCCGCGCGCCTTGAGGTCGCGACCGTGACGCTGCTCGAGCAACTGATTGTTGGCCGCACCGGCGATCGCGCGGCACTTCAGGCGCGGAATCGTGGTGTCGTGAAGGCCTTCACCGCGCGCGCAGGGTGCGTAGATGTCGCAGGCGACGTCGACATGCTTCGCGTCGGCGACGACTTCCCAGCCGTGTTGCTTCGCGAGACGCTGGACCTTCGCCTCGTCGATGTCGCACACGATCACGTGCGCGCCATCGGCCGCGACGAGCTCGGCAAGTCGCCCGCCGACGGCACCTACACCTTGGATCAGGATGCGCTTGCCGCGGAAATCGGCTTTGCCGTCCAGCTCTTCGAGCACGGCGCGCATCCCGTGATGGCATCCGATCGCGGTATAGGGACTCGGGTTGCCCGAGCTGCCCGACTCGCGCGAAAGCCCCGTGACCCAACGCGATTCCTTGCGGACGATCTCGAGATCCTTGATCCCGATGTTCATGTCCTCGGCCGTGATGTACTTGCCGTCGAGGCTGTCGATGAAGCGGCCCATCGCTCGGAACAGCGTCTCGTTCTTGAGCACCGCCGGATCGCCGATGATGACCGACTTGCCGCCGCCGAGACCGGTCTCCGCGGCAGCGGACTTGTAGGTCATCCCCTTCGCGAGACGCAGTACGTCGAACAGCGCGTCGTCCTCGCGCGCGTAGGGCAGCATGCGCATCCCGCCCAACGCCGGGCCGAGGGTCGTGTCGTGCACCGCGATCAGCGCGTGCAGGCCGGACTTCACGTCGCGGCAGCGGACCACCTTCTCGTAACCGTCGTACTGGATCGTCGTGATCTCCATCGGATCGTCAGGGCGCGTATCGGGGTTCGAGGGGCGGTGCCGGGTGGCATCCTCGAAGCAGCGGCCGCGAGGAAAAGGCGGAGCAGGATAGCGGACCTCCGACCGATTCGTCGAGGCGGCGGATCGAAGTGGCGGGGTCAGGCGTGTGGGCCTGTCCGAAAGACGCACCTTCAAGGTCATGACCTGTAGGAGAAGACGGCTCCCTGCCCTTCGCACCGGGCCCTTTGCAGGTGATCTGTCACCAGCGCCGGCAACTCCATGGGATCGATCGTCAAGCGCCCCTGCCCACGCGCGGCATAGCGGCTCGTCGAAGCCTGCTCGTCGAGGATCTGGAGGGGCCTCGGTCACGATTCGCTCCCGGAGTCCGGGGCACACTCAGTCGACGGCACCCTCTCCGAATGAGATGGGCCGGGCACCGCTCGCGTGGAGCGATGTCCGGCCCGCTTCGAACGGTTCGGTGGCCTCAGTTCACCGGACCGCCACCCGGTTC
>CAZKIY010000018.1:0-8080 GCA_964552875.1 uncultured Planctomycetaceae bacterium | reverse complement strand
CCGGCCCGCTTCGAACGGTTCGGTGGCCTCAGTTCACCGGACCGCCACCCGGTTCACCCGGATCGACGTGCCGGCGATTGCGACCGCTCGGGCAGGAGCCGACGTAGGGGAAGAATCGGTGGTAGCGCTGATCGTCCTGATTGACGCCGTCACCGAGACGGTCGTTCACGCCCGCGGTGTAACCCGGGAACGGTGCGGCGAGAACACCGCCGACGGCCACGCGCAGCGTGATGTCCGTCACATCGTCGAACACTCGACGGCCGTTCGGATAACCGGCGGGATCACCGCCGATGACACCCAGTCGGCTGGCGTTGAACGTCGGCGTCGGTGTGACGCCCGTGTTCAGACGCAGGAGGTCCGCGATGGGGCCGGCGGGCGTGCCGGCGGGCACGATCGGCGCCGCATAGGTCACGAGCGGCAACAGGTCGTTGCGCGGAGCATCGGGGACGACGAGCGCTCCGCCGTACAGCGCCTCGACGATGCGAGCGATCGGCGGGTCGAGGAAGAAGCTCGCGAACTGGGAGTCGTTCGCCGGCTCGTCCATGCTGAAGCGATCCTTCATGCCGATACCGATCACGAGCTCGTTGATCAACGGGTTACCCATGCGCTGGATTTGGACGAACGGCCCGGTCTCCACGGGCGCATTCGGAGCCATGCGCACGGTCGTCATCGGGCGCGAAGTGACGCCCCAGACTCCGATCACGGCAGCCGGCGACGTGGAGGGCGCAATCGCGCCGGTGGACGTCAACATGCCGATCGGCAACTCGATCGCGAGCGTGTTCACGGCGTAGCCCGAGATCGTATCGCTCACGAAGTTGCGTTTCGCAGCGTCCTCGGCCGCCGTCAGCACGCCGGGAATCCCGCTGCCCAACGTGCGGAAGTTCGCGGTGTCGAACGTGGCGCCTAGGTCGATCCAGAACGCGTCGTCGGTCGTGCCCGCGAAGACGGAAACTCCGCTCGGCAGCGCGTAGGTGGCTTCGTTGAAGAGCGCCTCGTAGTCCATCGTGCGCGGCCCGATGTTCGCGGGGCAGGCGACGAACGCGCTGCCGTTCGTCTGCGTGAGAGCGGTGATCGCTCCCGTGTTCGTGTCCACGATTTCGCACGTGTACGTCTGGCGCAGATTCAGACCGACGTCGGACAAGCTCGTGATGCGCGGCGGCACGACGAGAGTATTCGTGCCCGGAGCATTCGCACCGAATGGTCCGACTCCGGCGGCCGAGGTGTAGACGCCGGGCAACTGATAGTGCGTCGCGAAGCGCCAACGGATGATCTTGTCCTCACGCGCATCGTGATCGTTGTCGATGCGAATCTCGTAGAGGATGCTCGGATCGAACGGGAACAGAGTCGGGCCGTTCGCGGGCTCGAGCAGCGGATCCACGGCGAGGATCAGCGTGACCTTCGTCGGCGAGGACGATTGGGTCGCTGCGCCGTCGTAACTAACGAACGCAAAGAGGTCCGTGATGTCGGCCTTGTGATCGAGAGCCGTGATGGGCGCCTCGCGGTGATTGGAGGCCATGACGGCCGTCGCCGACACGAATAGGGCGGCGGCTGACAGCGCCGCACACGACTTGACTTGCATGGTGTGATCCTGATTCCGGACTTCTGAATCGATGGTGCGGAGGGGGCGCGCAGTCTTCGGTACGAAGCGAACCGAGAGCCCGGATCTCCGTGTCACGCGGATTTGGGCCCGACATCGCACCTGGAGTGTTAATCGTGCGTGCGAAGGTCGGATGAGCGCGCTCGATTGGAACGCCGAGGGCAGTGGCCGGGAGTCCGTGCAGCGAACGGACGACTTTCCGACGGTGCAAATGAAGAACGGTGCAATGAAGAACTGACGCCGACCGAAAGAGCGGGGAATCGACCGGTCCTCCTACTCGCGACCTCGATGGCTACGAGGCAGTCGGAGTTCGTGCGCCGAACCTCATTCGCCCGCGTGCTGCCCATCCGACGGCGCGCCCGTCGACATCGTTCGGCGAGGATCGACGAATCGGTACCGCACGCCCGTGACGAACCCGTGCGTCCATCGCAGCGCGTGCGCATGATGCGCCTCGTGATCCGTCCTGGAAACGACGCCAAGAGCACGCTCGAAAGCGCTCTACCGCGCACGCCGACGCGTGGCCCGCGGCCCGCGTTCGTCGTGCCCTGGGCGAGCGGACCCGACCCCGCGATCGATGCCCTCGTGCGCGTCCATGCCATCCGTCCGTCGATCGACGGGTCGGGATGGGAGACCTTCGACGCGATCTGCCGGCCCGCGGGGAACATGCTGGTTGCTGCGCGAACTTTTGGGCTGGGCGCGGCGGACCTCGAAGCCGCGCGCGGCGTCGAGGAGGTTTGGTCGGAACTACGCGCGTTCCTCGGTCCCCTGCCGCTCGTGGTGCCCGACGCGGAGGCGTTCGAGTCCTGGCACGAGCACATCACCGGCGAGACGACGGGTGCAACGGTCGGACTCGATGAACTGTGCGGTCTCTTCCTGCCTGGACGTCTAGCCGGAAAACGCGAAGGGCTCGTGGCGTTGCTCGCGTCGGCACCTGCACGAGCCTTCGGGCCGATGGACTTGCGGCGAGCGACGACCGAACTCGCTCGGCGTGTCCATGCGCTCGAAGAGCCCGTCCTGCGGCTCCTCTCCGCGGCTGCGACGCGCGCGTGGCGCGGTCTCGCCTCGAACGACGGTTCCGCGGCCGCGCGGATGGGCCTCGCTCTCTCGATCCTCGATACGCCCTCGACGTGGGGTCTCGGCACGATCGACGACGCCCTCGACGGACGGCTGTCGACCTTCGCGCGCTCGACCGAATCGATCGAGGCCTTGCTCGACGACGCGCGTCCTGCCTGCGCGCGCGAGATGGAGCGCTGGTCCGCGCTCGACAACGTGCCCGCGGACCGCGAGGGCGACATGCCCTTCGAGCACGCGGACGAGATCGTGCTCGACGAAGTATTCGAGCGGCACTTGCCGGCGAGCTTCGCGCACACGAGCGGCGCGGCATCCTATCGAGCCAGCCAACATCAAACGGCCCGCGAAGTCGCGCGCACTCTCGGCACGCGCGAGCTGTTGCTCGTGCACGCGCCGACGGGAACCGGCAAGACGCTCGCATACCTCGTTCCGGCTCTTCTGTGGTCGCGTCGCCACGACGTGCGCATCGGCATCGCGACGTACACACGTGCGCTGCAAGAACAGGCGCTGGATCGTGAAGTCCCGCGCGCACTCGCGGCGTTGGCGCACGCTGGCGTCGCTCCGGGCACGCGCGTCACGATCCTGAAGGGCCGCGACAACTACTTGTGCTGGCGCGCGCTGAAAACGAGCGTTCCGGAGGACGAAACGGGCGAATCCTGGCTCGCGTGGACGCAGCTCGCGGTCTTCGCGATGACGGACCTCGAAAGCGACCTCGACCGTTTGCCGCGTCGGGCGCCGATCCGTCTCACGTCGGGCACGACGTACCAGAAGTCGCTCGAGAGCTTGCTGCGCACCGTTCGCGGTCAATCGGGTTGCTGCACGCACAAGGCCGATCGCGTCGCGTGCGGCGCGGAAGTCGCCAGGAAACGCGCCGAGAAATCGCACGTCGTCCTCGTGAACCAGGCGTTCGCACTGGCGCGTCCCGAGTTCTTCCGTCGCCTGGTGTTCGACGAGTGCGAACACTTGCACGAGCAGGCGCACAACGCGTGGAGCCGCACGCTGCCCTTTCGCGAGCTGCGCGGCATCCTGTCGCGCATCCGTCAGTCGGACAGGCCGTACTCGCGCGCAGTGCTCGACCGACTCGAGCGACAAGTGCTCGCGGGCTCGCCGTCGGGAGACCAAGTCGAGCTGTGCGCAGGCGCGCACGAGGCGCTGCTCGAATGCGTCGAGGACTTGGAGCAAGCGGCTGTCGATTTCGACCTGTGGCGCCGCGAGGAGCTGCGCGTTCGACCCGAGAGCGAACAGCACTTCCTGATGCGCGAATACGCCGAGCAGCAGGGCGGTGCACTCATTCGCGCGCGAATCGCCACTTCTCACGCAGGGGCCGCGCTGGAGACATCGCTCGCGGAACTCGCCGAGCGCATCGCGGACATGCCGCTGCGCGGCGCGTCCCAACTGCGCCGTGCTCTCGACATCTCGCGCTCCGATCTCGACGAAGCGTTGCAGACGATCGGCGCGTGGCTGCCGCTCGAGGACGAGAAGCCGAGCTTCGCGGATTCGTACTTCTACGACGTCGAGCCGGAACCGCGCGGTGGACTCGTGCTCGCCGCGCGCGTCTTGCTGCCGAACGAGGTGCTCGGACGCGCGTACTATCCCGAGCTCGCCTCGGCGGCATTTCTCTCGGCGACGACATGGCTCGGCGGTGGTTTCGACGCAGCCAAGGCCTATCTCGGTCTCGATCGCGCCGAGCGACCGGCGGACGGCGAGGATCGGGTCGGTTCCATCGTGCGGACATTCAAGGCGCCGGACGTCTTCGACTGGAGCCGCGTGCTGGTCGCGATCCCGAAGGACGCGCCGTCCGTGCAACGCGACAAGGACGCGTTCCTCGCCTACGTGCGCCGTTTCGTCGCGCACCTCGGAGAACGAACGCGCGGGCGCATGCTCGTCCTGTTCACGAATGCGAGCGACATGAAGCGCGTAGGCGAGGAACTCGTGGGCTTCTTCCGCGCGCGACGCATTCCGTTCTGGTTCCAGAACCAGGAAGGCACCGTCAAGGAAGAGCTCGCCGACCTGTTCCGCGCACGCATCGGCTCGGTCCTGCTCGGCGTCGACACCTTCTGGTACGGCGCGGATTTTCCGGGCGAGGCGTTGGAATACGTCGTGATCGTCAAGCTCCCCTACGGCGTGCCTGATCGCTACCACCAGGCTCAATGCGCTGCGATTGGAACGGGGGAGCACAGGAAGCGCATCTACATGCCGAAGTCTTTGTCGAAGTTCCGCCAAGGCTTCGGTCGCTTGATGCGGCGTGAGTCGGACCGCGGGTGCGTGTTCGTGCTCGACCCGCGCGCTCTGGAGCCGAAGCACCGCATGTTCCTGCGTGAACTGCCGGTGGCGACGACGCTCGACGGCGCGAACGCGGACGGTGCGGGCGAACTAGCGCGGCTGGTGCGCGGTGACACGGATCGTTGTGTCCGCGAAGCCTTGCAGCACATGGACCTCACCGATTCCGTGCGCGAGCGCGGACTCGACACACCGTTCGACGCGTTCGCCGGCGGCACGACGGAACGCGAAGAGGGCGCGGCATGAGTGCGTTGTCCGCCTGGACCGAAGTACGCGTTCTCGCGCCGATCGGCTGGCACGAGCTCGTCGCCGAGACGATGCAGGACGGGCCCTGCACGAGCGTCGCGTTCGGGCGACCTTCGCTCGGCGTGGCGGCCGCGCCCGAGGGATTCGAGTACGTGCGCACGTTCATCCCACGACGCGACGACACGGACGTGAATCGCGCGCGCATCGTCGCGGCGCTCACGGCGCTCGCGATCACGACGGGCGACGACTCGCTCGCGTCGCTCGACGTCGAGTTCAAACCGCTTCCACCCGAGGATTACGCGACCTCATGGATGAAGGTGTGGAAGCCGTTCCGCGTCGGACGATTGTGCGTGCTGTCGCCCTGGACGAAGTCCGAGACCCGACCGACCGACGTGACCATGGTGCTCGAGCCCGGCGCCTCCTTCGGCAGCGGTCGCCACGCGACGACGCGGATGATGTTGCGCGCGATCCAAGAACGCGTGCGCCCGGGCAATCGCATCGTCGATTGCGGAACCGGCAGTGGAATCCTCGCGGTCGCGGCCGCCCTGTTCGGCGCCGACGAAGTCGTCGCGTTCGACATCGACCCGAACGCCGAGCCGAACGCGCGCGATTTGGCCGAGCGCAACGCCGTTTCCTCGACTTGTCACTTCGCCACCGGCGGCTTCGAGCTGCTTCCCGTCCGCGACCGCCCGTTCGACGGCCTCGTCGCCAACATCTATTCCGACGTGCTCCAGCTCCACGCCGCGGACTTCCGCGCCTGCCTCCGCCCAAGCGGTTGGTTCGCCCTGTCCGGCTGCCCCGCGCAGCACGCCGAAGCCACAGACCACGCGCTGACCGCTGCCGGTCTCCACATCGAAGGACGACCCGTGCGCGGCCGCTGGCATTCCTTCGTGGGTGTCCGTCCCAGTTGATGAATGAGCTAGGCGACTTTGTTAACTGAGGCGCGTTCATGCGCATCCTGTTCCTTTCGCAGCGTGTTCCTTATCCGCCGAATCGTGGCGACAAGATCACGACGTGGCGCCTCGTCGAGCGCATGGGGCGCACGCACGAGGTGAGGATCGTTGCGTTCGCGCACGACGAGCGGGATCTAGAAGCGGCGGCGGAGCTGCGGAAGAAGGGGTTTCCGACGACGACGGTGCAGTACCACGATCGGGCGGCGAAGCTCGGCGCGCTGCCGCTTCTCCTCACGCGTCGACCGCTCACGCTCGGCGTCTACGGGTCGCGCGAGGTGCAAGCGGCGGTCGATGCGCTCGCGCCGGACTCGGACCTCGCGTACGCGTACTCGTCGTCGATGGGTGCTTTCCTCGAGTCCCATCCGCGCTTGCCGCGGATCATGCACTTCGGCGAGCTCGACTCGGACAAGTGGCGGCAGTACGCCGAGCGCTCCAGCTTCCCCATGCGACACGTCTACGCGCGTGAGCATCGGACGCTGCTCGAGTTCGAGCGACGCATCGCGCGCACTTTCGCCGCGAACGTCGTGTGCACGCCGCTCGAGCGCGCCGTGTTCGAGCGCGAGATCCCCGGTGCCAGCGCGGAAGTCCTCCGGAACGGCGTCGACCTGGCCTACTTCGCGCCGCGCTGGAACGGTCGCGAGCGCGGCCGAATCGTGTTCACCGGCGTCATGAACTACCTCCCGAACGCCGAGGGCTGCGCGTGGTTCGTGCGCGAGATCCTCCCGCTCGTCCGCCGCGAAGTCCCCGACGCGACGTTCTCGATCGTCGGCTCGAACCCGACGCCCGAGGTCCAGCGGCTGACGGAGGTCCCCGGCGTCCTGGTCACGGGATTCGTCCAGGACACCCGCGACTGGATGGGCCAGGCATCCGTCGCCGTCGCGCCGCTGCGGATCGCGCGCGGCATCCAGAACAAGGTCCTCGAGGCCATGGCCATGGGTCTGCCGGTCGTGGGCACGACGTGCGCGACACAGGGTGTCGAAGGTGTCGACGGCCGGGACTTCCGGGTCCGTGACGACGCCGCCGGTTTCGCGCGCGAGGTCACGGCGCTCCTCCAAGCCCCCGAGACCGCGCTGGAGCTCGGCCGAGCCGCCCGCCGGTTCGTCGAGGCGAACTACGACTGGGAGGTCGTGTTCCGGCCGCTCGACGCCTTGATCGCGCGTTGCACGACCGGCGCGAAATCCGCGCTTTGACCCGCGACCGGCGGCGGTCCCGAGCGTCGGGTCTCTGGAGGGCACGATGTCGGAGACCCCGGTGGAGGAGTCGCGGCGCCGTCCAGCGCAGCAGGGAATGGACTGGCAACGAGCGCAACGGTCGTTCCTCGGTGCTTTGTTGGCACTTTGGCTCCTCTATGAGGTCCAGTCTGCGACGCCCGAAGCTGTAGGAGAACCCTGGTTGCTGGCTTGGTGGCGCCTCGCTGTGCAGCATCCCTGGCGTCTGGGGACCGCTGTCGCGTTGCTCTTGTGGGCCGGGACGCGCGGCCGGCCCATGCCCCCAGGGTCTGGGAAGGAATCGACGTTCGAGGTATCCTCGCAGAGTCCCTCTTCGGGGATCGTTGCCCCCCCAGCAGGCACCCCCGCACCGCGCTCTCCATGGCCGAAGCCGTAACAACACCCATCGTCCCCGTCGTCGCCGTCACGGACTGCCCGATCTTTTCGGGCCCCCGGAAGGCTAGTCGGCTGGGCAGCATCCTCGGCATCGATCTCGGCTCCCAGGACATGGCGCTCGCCGTCAGCCGGGAGAACCGCATGCCGCGCGCCTCGGTCGTCGTGACGACTGCCGCCCGGCACATGATCCGGATCTCGAAGGCCGGCGAGAAGATCGAGGCGATCGCGGTCTACGGTTCCGCGGCCGACCCGACGCAGCACCCCGCCTTCCGCGAGATCGCGGAGAACATGCGCGACCTGCGCAACAAGTGGTTCGGCAAGGCCAAGCT
>CAZKIY010000017.1:10873-26936 GCA_964552875.1 uncultured Planctomycetaceae bacterium | reverse complement strand
CCTTCACCGGCGCGGACCGCGCACGCCCCGGGAAGTTCCGTGTGGCCGACGGCGCGACGCTGTTCCTGGACGAGATCGGTGAGCTGCCGCTGTCGATGCAGCCGAAGCTCCTGCGCGCGCTGCAGGAGGGCGAGATCCAGCCCGTCGGCGCCGATCACCCCGTGCACGTAGACGTGCGCATCCTGGCGGCGACGAATCGCGACCTGGAGGCGGAGACGCGCGCGGGGAACTTCCGCGCGGACCTCCTACATCGACTCGATGTCTGCCGGATCCGCGTGGCGCCGCTGCGCGAGCACAAGCAGGACATCCCACTGCTCGTCGGGCACTTCTCCGACCGTGTGCGCCGTCGGCTCGGCACCGGGCCGGTTCGTTTCGAGGCGGTCGCGCAAGCTGCGCTCACCCAGGGCGATTGGCCCGGCAACGTGCGTGAGCTCGAGAACGTCGTCGCGCGCGGAGTGCTGCACGCATCGGCGCGGAGCACGTCCGGCGACCCGGTTTTCGTGCGTGCCGGCGATCTCGGGTTCGCCACCGACTCCGATCCCGGGTCACGCCGCGAGCCGGTGCCCGCACGGCTCGCGAGTTCGGAGGGAACAGGTGCGCCTACCCGGATCCAGGACTCGCCGACGGAACTGCACGGCCGGTCTTTCCGCGAGGCCCTCGATGATCACCAGCGCGCGCTGATCCGAGTCGAGCTCGCACGCGCGGACGGCAACTGGTCCGCGACGGCGCGCGTGCTCGGGATGCACCGCAGCAACTTGCACCACCTCGCGAAGCGGCTCGGTTTGATCTGATCCGTTCCGCCGGAGCGGCGCGCGCCTCGGCGACCTCGCCCGTTCGACGCGATGACGTCTGGTCGTTGCGTCGTGCTCCCGTCGCGGACACGTGTGCGGCGACGGCGGGGGTGACGACGCGGAGGTCTCGGCCGCATGAGCTCTTCGAGTGGGTGTATCGGCTGCGGTCAGATTCTTGGATCGTTCGTGGAGCGAACCTGGGGCACGGGCCTGCTCGAGTTCGAAGTACAACCGACTTGGAGGCCGGGAAGAAATCGATCCTCCGGCCTCTCGAAATCCGTTGGCACTGCTCCGCCACGCGACAGCGGGGAATACCTCACAGGCTCTGAGTCAGTTCCTCAGCTGCGATTGCGCATGCATATCCAGCTCGCGAAAGCCACCGCCGCCGCCACGACACCACCGATGGCCCAGGGCATGTTCGACGACGCGGGCGCCGGAACTTTGGTCGCCGGTGCCGCGCGTGACCTCTTCTCCTTCTCCGAAGGCCGCGCGTCCTCGACGGTGCCGACCTCGGACGCGAGGACCGTACGCAGCGGGGGCGTCGTGAACATGGTGCGCGACTCGACCATCGCGATGGCTCGTCGGTAGCTGTCGTCCCCACTCACGCCGCCGGTGGCCGTTTTTCCGCGTTTCAGAGCGCTCGTCCCCGAGCGCATCTCGTTGTCACCTTGCTCGCGGCCGCCGATCACCAGGGGATCCGACGGGTGGAGCATGGCCCGATTCCGGCCGCGGAGGAGCACCTGCTCCTGAACGGTCGGTACCGCTTCGGCCTCCTGCGCCAAATCGACGTCCTGTGCGCGAACGACGGGCGCGGTGCATACGAGAACCATCGCGAGCGTCGCGCGAAACATGAACTGCGAGGATGTCACGGCGCCACCGCGTAGCGATTCGGATCGCGGTCCAATTCCACCCAGCGCAGCACTTCTATCGGCTGCACGGTCCTCGGCAGTAGGTTCGCGAACTTCGACGAGCTGTGTCCGAGCAGACGCGCGTCCTGGTTCACATCCAAGGTCGGCGTGCCGTAGATGATGCTCTCGTTGCGGCTGACGAGCCCACCGTTGATTTTCGCGGACTGGGAACCGATCACCAACCAGCAGAAGGCGTGGTTCGTGTAGAAAACGGCATCGAGATGATTCGCCATCAGGCTCGAGATCGACGAGTAGTTCGGGATCGCCCTCGTCAAGTTGCCCCAGTGCCCCGGATTGAGCGGTTTTTGGGTTGGGATCTGCGCCATCGTCGCCTGCCCGTCATAGATGCCGTCGCCGTCGATGTCCTCGCCCGTTCCGGGGATCGGATCGCCGACACCCTTGCCCGTCGGGATGAGACCGTGTGCCGCGTCAGCGTCGGTGTAATGCTCGATCGTGAAGACGCCGTCCCCTTCGAGCACGTCGTCGTCCGACGTCCCGAGGATCCCATCGCGACCCGACACCGTGTTCGGCATGCCGTCGGCACCCGCGTCTTCGGCCGATGCGTTCAGCGGATCGGTCATCCACTGGTTGACATAGGCTTGCCACGTGGCGTTCGTGTAGTTGCCGACGACGACGTGCTCGCGCGCGAAGAGGCCCAGGAAGTCCTTGTTCGCGTTCGTGCTCATCCAGGCCTCGGTCGCCGCTTCCGAGTTGTTCACCGGTCGAGGCGTGGACGGCCCGTTCTTGTAGATGACGGATTTCGGGCAGTAGACGTTGCGGCCGGAGTAGATCGCGCCCTGTCCCGTGACGACGCCGCTGATCAGGACATCGCCGCGCACGACGACCGGGCCGTTCAGGACGATCGGCTTCGCTGCCGTGCCGACGAGGTAGAGGTGCTGCTTCTCACCGGCTTCGTCGCCGTAGACGCCGTCGCTGACCGTGACGCCGTTGATTGTGATCGAGCTGTTCGACGCGATCGCATTGGCTTCGTACGGACCGAGGTCCGTCAGGTTCGGCATCTCGATCTTGTCCTGGAAATCGTGCTGGTTCGGCGCATCGCCGCCGTTCCCTTGGACGTTTTGCGCTCCCACGATGTCCCAGCTCGCGAATGTTCCGCCGTCGTTGCCGTCGGTCAGCCCGTCGCCGTTGTCGTCGATGTACCCACCGAGGTTCGCCGTCGAGCCGGTCCATGCGACCGAGTCGTAGATCGGGGTCCCCGTGATCGTCGGGGCGTAACCGGCGCAGTCGAACTGCCCGTTGCTCCGCGCGTTGCCGAACGAGCGGATCGTGTGCCCGTAGAACCAGCCCCAGTTGTTGATGAAGTAGGCGTAGTCGAACACCTCGCTCGGAGCGAGGCTGTAGCGCACGGTCGAACGCACGGCGCGCCACTCGGAGACTTGCTGCCCCTCGGGTAGTGCCGACGGCGCGTCGGGGAAGTAGCCGGTCGCGTCGATCGCAATCGTGATCGAAGTGGCCGCGGTGGCCACGCGCGTGAAACTCACCGAGTAGCCGCCCACTCGGTTGCCACCGCTCGTCACGCCTTCGCCGACGAACGGCGTGATCGTGTCGCCGGCCGCGAAGAGGTTCGTGAGGCCCAGCAGCGGCGAACTCATGTTCGAGTTCTTCACGGCTTGCCCGAGGAATTGTATGCCGCGCTCGACTCCGGCCTCGGCCAGGTACGAAGCGCGCACGCCGTCGATCGCCTTGCGGGACTCGCGCACCTCGACCACGGAGGTCGTTCCGGTCGCGTAGACGATCCCCATGATCCCGACCAAGACGACGAGGACGCCGACGATGGCGCTACCGCGCTCGGAGTTCCGAAACTGCTTGCGTAGTTCGATGTTCATCTCAGTTCCTCGTCCGGACATGGAATTCGTTGCGCGAGACAGTTCCGTGATCACCCCGACGTGTGGCGAGGTTCACCTGCCACACGGCGCCGGCCTGGACCATTTGGAACCCCGGTGTGCCCACGCCTTCGAGTAGGTCGTCGTCGAGTACGTCCTCGAGACGCGTGGCGCCGTTCAGATCGACGACGCGGCGAACCAGTCGCCCGTCGTCGTCGACCAAGTAGCGGACGATCCAGTCCGCCTGGTTCCACGCGTCTTCATCCTCGCCGAGCCGGCGATCACGGACGCCCCAAGCGAGCGCTCCAGCCACTTCGATCGGCATCTGGAGCTGCACCTGACTGTTGCCGTTGATCGCGGTGGTGATCGTGATGCGCGTGTTCGTGGACATGCGCACGTCGTCGATCAACTGCGTGATGCTCTTGCGCTGTCCGCGCGAGTCGCTCGCGACCTGCATGACGGTGGAGTTCGAATCGTTGCCCAGCTTCACCGCCGCCGAGACCGAGTAGCCGACGACAGCGAGGATCACGGTCGAAATCGACAGCTCGAGCAGCGTGAATCCGCTCTTGTGCGTGGTCTTCATCGGCGGGCCCTCAGCGTGGAAACGCGGCCGATCTCGCGATCAGTGCGGAGGTCGCTCAGCACGGCTTCGACCTGGATCAGATCGACGGTGGCCTGGAAGACGGTCAACTCGGCCGAGTAGTTCGACGAGCCCACATCGTCACCATCGGTGATGTCGTTCCCGTCGAGGGCGAGCAAGTTCGCGTACGGCTGCGCCGCTACGTCCTCCATGACCGTCTCCAGGAAGACGGCCGCGGTGTTCATGCGCTTCGCGTCGTTCACCACCGTGACGCTCGACGCGAGGGTGCGCGCCGTGGCCATCAGACCGGTGAACAAGATCGCGAGGGCGATCGTGACTTCGACGAGGCTCAGACCCGACACGCCCCTCCGCGTGCGGATCTTCCCAGGGGAGAATCTCATGGAGCGAACTACCTTCCGAGCCCGGACAGGCCCATCCGATGACCACGGGGGAGTTCTCGGTGAGGGCCGGAGGCAAACTCAACACAAAGCGAATTCCTAGTCGGGCAAGCTCGATGCTGCCGCCTCGGAACAGAGGGCACTCGGCGAGGCAGGGACGACGACGCTTGATGCTGGGCGGAACGCAGTTCCTTACCGCGCACGGGCTTCCAGGCATGGTGCGGCGCGAATGACGCGCATTCGATCGCGCGCACCATGAAGGAAGCAGCACACACGATCAGCGAGGATCTCGTGGGCGAACATCTTTCGGCTGTCTTGTTCGTCCGCGATCTCGTTCGCGCGCGATTACGTGGAACTCCACTTCGAGGAGACGGTCGTGCGCGTGCTGACGCCTCCCGTCGTCGTCGCGGACGGCGCCTACTACGAGTTCCCCGCCGCCGGCTCGCCGCAGGGAAACGTGACTTCGTCGATCAGCCGCTTGTGGGCCGGACCTGCTCTGCGCGCGGATCGGATCGGTCCTGACCCAGCTGAACGTCGACGACGAACGCTCGATCACCCTCGCGTTCGCGGATGGCGCATCGATCGTCATCCGACTGGAAATCACCGCCAGAAACGGACCCGAAGCCGCCCACTACTTTCGCGGTCGGGGTCTGCCTACTGATCTCTGCGTGGGATAGAGCGACAGCTGACCTTCTGAATCCAGCCTGTAGCGCCACGAACGGAGTGCCCACGCCGCCCCATCCAACGCCGAGGTCAGTATGGACGTGTGTGGGTCGACCACCGCTCGGCGACCACGCTAGGCTCCGGCCCTACAGCAGCGCGGTCCGCCGCACGGGCGCGCGCTCGATCGAAGGCTTCGCCGTCGTCGGATAATCCGCGGGCGCGTAGTCGTCCACTTGGATGGCCTCGTCGCGTGCGGCCCACGCGGCGTCGAGCTTCGAGCGCTGGGCCGCGGTGATCACGCCCTTCGCCGACGCCGCGGTGATCAGCGTGGGCTCGTCGCCGCGCGCCAGCGCGCCCGACTTCACGGCCTCGCGCAGAATCTTGCGCAGCGGCTCCGTCTCGAGCGTGAGGCGCAACGCCTTTTCGAGCCGGCCGAGGCCCGGGTCTTCGTCGTGCGGCACGTGCATCGACCGCGTCAGCGCCACGCGTGCCGGATTGCCGTCGATCAGCGCGCGCGCGGCCGCCGCGACGACGCGATCGCTCGGCGGACGATGGTGCGCGCCGAGCGGGAACACCACAGGTCGCAACGCGATCGCCGCCGCGCGCGCGGGTAGGTTGTCGAGCACGCCGCGCAGCGCCTCCTGCACGTTCCACAGCGATTCGCGGATCGCCCAGCGGTAGAGCGCGCGGTCCCGCTCGGGCTGACCGTCCACGACGAAGCGGTTCGTCGCGGCGCTCGCGATGTACATCCAGGCCAGCGCGTCGGCGAGACGTCCTGTGACGTGCTCCTTGCGCTTCAGTGTGCCTCCGAGCGTGCCCATCGCCGCATCCGCGAGCAGCGCGAACGAGGCCGAGAAACGCGTCAATTGCCGCAGCGCGGCGCCCGCCTCGCCGCCGACCGGAGCCGCGGCGAAACGTGCTCCCGTGAAGCCGAGGACGAGGCTTCGGACCGTGTTCGTCGCGACGAACCCGACGTGTCCGAAGAAGGAACGGTCGAGCGCCGAGGCGTCCTTCGCCGCAGCCGCCTCCATCTCCTTCAGTGCGAACGGATGGCAGCGGATCGCGCCCTGGCCGAACACGATCATCGAACGCGTCAAGATGTTCGCGCCCTCGACCGTGATGCCGATCGGTGTCGCGATGTACGCCGCCGCGAGCACGTTGCGCGGTCCCTTGCAGATCCCCGCGCCGCCGGCGACGTCCATCGCGTCGGTGACGACGCGGCGCATGGCCTCGGTGGACCAGGCCTTCGCGATCGCCGAGACGACGGCCGGCTTCTCGCCGGCGTCGACGGCGCCCGCGGTGACTTCGCGCATCGCGTTCATCCAATACACCGTGCCCGCGATGCGTCCGAGCGGCGCTTCGATGCCTTCGAAGCGGCCGATCGAGAGGTTGAACTGCTCGCGCACGGTCGCGTACGCACCGATCGTACGCGCGGCGAGCTGTGCACCGCCGACCGAGTTCGCGGGCAGCGAGATCGAGCGGCCGGCGCTCAGGCACTCCATGAGCATCCGCCAGCCCTGTCCGGCCATCGCGGGACCGCCGATGATCGCGTCGAGCGGCACGAAAACGTCCACTCCGCGCGTCGGCCCGTTCAGGAACGGAGTGCCCAGCGGATCGTGGCGGTTGCCGATGATCACTCCCGGCGTTTCACGCGGAATCAGCGCACACGTGATGCCCAAATCCGCGCGATCCCCGAGCAACTTGTCGGGATCGAACATGCGGAACGCGAGCCCCACGACGGTCGCCTTCGGTGCGAGCGTGATGTAGCGCTTGTCCCACGTGAGTCGGAGGCCCAGGACTTCGCGTCCCTGCCACGTGCCCTTCGTGACGATGCCCTTCGAGCGCATGCCGCCGGCATCGGAGCCCGCATGCGGCTCGGTCAGCGCGAAACACGGGATCTCCTCGCCGCGCGCGAGTCGCGGCAACCAGTGCTTCTTCTGCTCGTCCGTGCCGTAGTGCAGCAGCAGTTCCGCCGGCCCGAGCGAGTTCGGGACCATCACGGTCACGCACGCGGTGACGCTGCGCGAGCTGAGCTTCGCGACGACGGCGCTGTGCATTTGCGCCGAGAAACCAAGGCCTCCGTGCTCCTTCGGGATGATCATCCCGAAGAACCGTTCGCGAGCGATGAAGTCCCACACCTCGCGCGGCAAGTCGCCCTCGCGCCGGATGCGGTCGTCGTCGAGCATCCGGCACAGCGCCTCGCACGGACCGTCGAGGAACGCTTGCTCCTCGTTCGTGAGCGGCTTCGGACGGAACGCGAGGATGCGCTTCCAATCCGGACGTCCCGAGAAGAGCTCCGCGTCCCACCACACGGTCCCCGCGTCGAGCGCGATGCGCTCCGTGTCGCTCATCTTCGGAAAGATGGGCGAGAGGATGGTGAGCAGCGGCTTACCGAGCACAGCGGCGCGCAACGGTCGCACGCCGAAGAGGAGTGCCGCGCCGACGAAGAGGCCCGCGACGACGCGGAACGACGTCGAGTCCGTGCCCGCGCCCTGCGCCCATGCGCCGAGTGCCAACGCACCGCCGAGGACCCAACCCCAGTAGGGCCGACCCAGGTACGTGAGCGTCAGGAGCGCGACGATCGCGGCCGCGAGGAGCGTGATTGCGAGAGGCGTCATCGTGTGGGTCTCCGGAACGTCTTTCTATCGGCTCTTGGCCCGAGATCCCCGAGCCTAGTCTTCGCAGGGCCGAGGGTGTGCTTCCGCTCCCGGGCGAGCGCGCCGGGGAGTCGTTTTCGTGGACTGCGAGCGCTATCCGGAGTCGGACCGACTCCAGGGCCGGTCCGCGAGCGCAAAAACGTCCCGGTGTTCTGGTGCGGCATCGCTCGGCGCTCGTGCGCGTGGAGACCGGGTCATCCGTTGGCGGGGCCGTACGTGCGTCTTCCGGAGCGGCACAGTGTTCGCCGGATGGACAGCGTGTGCGCGAATCGCTCGGATCCGCGCGCGCATTTTTTCGTGAGCACCGCGATTGCCCCGGCGAGGATGACTGCATGCAGCGCATGAATCGGTGGGGCGTGCTCGCGGCGACGCTCGGTCTCGCGCTCCTCGGAGCGAGCGCGGCCCAGATCGCGCGCTCGCCTGCGGTGCCGATCATCGCGCGTGACGAAGGCTACGCAGGTTCCGAAGCTTGCCGCGCCTGTCACGCCGAGAACCACGCGAGCTGGCACGCGTCTTATCACCGCACGATGACGCAGGCGGCTTCGCTCACGGCGATCCGCGCGCCGTGGAAGGACTTCACGCCACCCCTCGAAGGTCGCGCCTGGAAGCTCACGCGCGACGGCGCGGACTCCTTCGCCGAACCCTTCGATTCGACCGGGAAATCGGTGGGTCCGCGGACGCGCGTCGCGCTGACGACGGGTTCGCACCACTACCAGATCTATTGGCTCGAAGAACCGGGGAAGACCGAGCTCGACCAACTCCCGCTCGTGTGGCACCTCGAAGAGGAGGCGTGGATCCCGCGGCACTCGCTGTTCCTCACGCCTTCGCCGAAGACCGTCTTCTCCGAGAGCGGTCGCTGGACGCGCACGTGCATCCAGTGCCACACGACGAACGGGACGCCGAAGCACGGTCCCGAGGAACGCGCGCAGGTCGCCGACTTCGGGATCTCCTGCGAAGCGTGTCACGGACCGGGCGCGGCGCACGTTGCCGAGGAAACGCAGCGCGAGAAGCTCGATGAAACAGCGGCGGCGGCGCTGTCGCGCGAAGCGAACATCGAGAATCCGGCCGAGATGTCGCACGTGCGCTCGTCGCAGGTGTGCGGCCAGTGCCACGGCATCCACCCGCTCACGAAGGACACGCGACCGGCTTGGGAGAAGGACGGATTCGCGTACCGGCCCGGCGACGATCTGGCGGCGACGCGCGACTTGTTGCGCGCCCCGGAATCGAAGAATACGCTGGCAATCCAAGCGTTTCTCGGCCGCACGACGGGTCATCTCGACGAGTACTTCTGGCGCGACGGACAAGTGCGCGTCTCGGGCCGCGAATACAACGGACTCGTCGAGAGCCCGTGCTTCCAACGCGGCGAGATGAGCTGTCTGTCGTGCCACGACATGCATCCTGCGAACGGGGATCCGAGCACGCTGCGCGCCTGGGCCGACGACCAACTGCGAACGGGGATGGACGGGCCGCGCGCGTGCCTGCAGTGTCACGCCGAGTACGGCGATGCCGAGAAGCTCGCGCAGCACACGCATCACGCCGCGGGCTCGAGCGGTTCGGATTGCCTGAACTGTCACATGCCGTACACGACGTACGGGCTCGTCAAGGCGATCCGCAGTCACACGATCACGAGTCCGAGCGCGCACGAGACGCTCGCGACGGGTCGGCAGAACGCCTGCAACGCGTGCCATCTCGATCGAGCGCTCGCGTGGACCGCGAAGGAGCTCGCGCAGTGGTACGGCCACGCTATCCCTGAGATGGACGCGGATCGGCGCGAGGTCGCGGAGTCGGTGCTCCAGGCTCTCTCGGGCGACGCCGGTCAGCGCGCGCTCGCCGCGTGGAGTTTCGGTTGGGATCCCGCGCGCGCAGTGTCCGGCACGAGTTGGATGCCGTACGTCTTCTCGACTCTGCTCCAGGATCCGTACGACGCCGTGCGCTTCGTCGCGATGCGTAGCCTGCGCTCCGATCCGCGCTGGCGCATCTACACGCTCGATTTCACGCGATCGCTCGAAGAACAGCGTCTCGCCGTGCGGTCGAGCGTGCTGCGCGACTGGCAGGAACGCGGGTTGTCCGCCACGCCCGCGCAGCGCGCCGCCGTGCTCATCGGCGAGGACGGGAAGCTCGAAGCGAATCGCTTCCGCGCGCTGTACGGTCGTGTGGACGGGCGCGCCGTGCGTCTCTCCGAGTGAACGGTGATCAACCGGGGAACGCGAGCCGCGCTGCGCGCACACCCGACTCGAGCGCGCCCTCCATGTAGCCCGGGAACGACGTGCTCGTGTGTTCACCGGCGACGATCAACGCGCCGAAAGGTTCGCGCAGTCTCTTCAAGCGTGTCGTCGTCTCACCGGGTGCCGGGAACGAATAGCCGGCGCGCGTCCACTCCTCGCTCGGCCAGTCCATGAAGCGTGACGCGACGAAGGCAGCGCGCGTCCCCGGATGCAGCGCGTCGAGTTCGCTCAGGATGAGCTCCTTGTGCGCCGCGCCCCGCTTCGAGCGCAGATGGTCCGCCGCCTCACCGCTCGAAAAAGCGGCCAAGACGCGGCGACCCGCGCTATTCGTCGTCGGCGGACTCCACGTGAGGCTGATCGCTCCGTCCGAAACCGAATCCGGCGAGGTGCGCGTCTCGAGCCAAACCGGCCGCTCCAACGTCACGAGCTCCTTGATGGTGTGACCGAGTTGCGGCGCGATCCCGCCGGGCAGCGGCGGGTCGAACACGATCTTCGGCCAAATCGTGGGCGGAACCGCCAGGACGACTCGATCGGCGGTGAAGGCGCCGCGGTCCGTCTCGACTTCGGCGGAAGTCTCGCTCCAACGGATGCGGACGACGGGCGAGCTCGTCGTGATGCGCTCCGATCCGATCGCGCCCGCGAGCGCGCGTGCGAGCCGAGCATTGCCGCCCGAGCAGCGATACGACTCGCTCGACGTCCAGAACGCTTCGTGTCCGCCGCCCGCGACCATCGCGAGCGTGCCGAGCAGCGACTGCTTCTTCGTCGACATGCCGGCGTCCGCCGCGAGCAGCACGCGGAAGAAGTGCCGACCGAGTCGCGAAACTTGGCGTTCCTCGACCCAACCCCACATGTGCCGCATGTCGAGTGCGCCGGCGAACGAGTGATTCCACGGCGCCGCCGGATCGACTTCGCGCGCGAGCTGCGTGAGTTCGCCTTGCAGAGCGACGACCTCGCGCCACAGAGTCTCCGCGTCGCGCGTCCCGAGGCGCTCGCCGTTCAAGACGATCGGGACCTCGAGGTCCTCGTCCTCGCCGGTGACGGGTGCGAGTTCGAGGCCGAAATGACGCGCGTATCCGACCCAGTGGGGGTGGTTGGCGCCGATGAATTCACCGCCGCCTTCGACGCTCGCGCCGTCGATCACGTCGTCGAGCGAGTGTACGCGTCCGCCGACTCGGGCTCGCGCTTCGAGGACGACGACGTCGGCGCCGCGCGCGCGCAGTTCGTGGGCGCAAGCCAAGCCTGCGAGTCCGGCGCCGACGACGATCACGCGCGGAGCCGAGTCGCGACGCCGCTCACGCGTCGCGCAGCCGGAGAGCAGCAAGCCCGCCGCCGCGAGCGAGCGTTGGAGCACCTCGCGACGCGTCGGGCCGTCGGGAGGCGGGAGGTGACGCGGACGAAGTCGCTGAAAACTGCGCGGCATCCGGCCGACGGTAGCGATCCGTGGTCTCTCGTCCAACGCGTAGATCGAGGATGTCCGTTACGGTGTCCGTGGCCTCGGGTACTCGGGATGGATGGACCCAGGGAAGGAGACCGTGGCACATGCTCCTCGACATCATGTTCGCTTGTGTCGTGACGATCGCGACTCCGCTGCTCGCCGCGGGCCCTCCGTGCGCGGCGGATCCGATCCGCGTCGTGACCGCCTACTACGAGCTCGAGTGGGAGGGCGCACGCGAGGATGCCGAGGAATCCAGTCGAATCCTCGAGCGCGCCAATGACGAGCTCGCGACGTTCTTCGGTTGGAGGCCCAAGGATCGAATGCGCGTGCGCGTGTTCCGCGACGAGATCGCGCGGGTCGAAGGCGCGTGGAACGACGGCATCACGATGCCGAGCCAGAGTCGCCACGCATCGTTCTCGGAGGTGACACGCACCGCGTACGTCGCTCGGCTCGGCACTGTGCCGGCGACGCGATCCGCGCTGCTCTATGCGGCGTGCTTGCAGTTCCACGCACTCGGCAAAGCGAAGAACCTCGACATCGGCCGCACGTGGCAGGCGTGGAGGATCGCGCTCGACTTCGCGCGCAGCACGTGGGACGGCACGAAGCTGCGAGCGTTCGCGTCGCCGCTCGTGGACGAGGTCGACGTGCCCGGACGCGCGCTGGCGGAGCTGGGCGACGGGCAGCCCGTCTTGGCGAAGTTCGCCGACTCGGGCACGGTCGAACCGGAGCTCGCATGGGGTGTCGTCGCGATGTGCTTGCACGGCGGCGACGGGAGTTATCGCGAGACGTTCCGGCGTTACGCGCTGGGGGACACGGGCACGAAGCTCGGCAGCGCGGACTTCCTGCGAACGCTCGGGCCCAACAAGCGAGTCGTGGCCGATCTGCGCACGTACCTCGAGAAGGTCCAAGTTCCGTCCGAGGTAATCGGTGATTGGGAGGATCACGGCGACGCTGGAATTCTCGGTCGCGCGAAGCCCGGAGAACGATCGTTCTGCGTGCTGCGCAAGGGCAACGAACGTCTGTCCGCGGTCGCGACGCCGCTGCCGCGTCTCGCCGCGCGGATGGGCTTCGTCGCCGGATGGGGGAGCGAGGACGACTGCGCGACGATCGACATCGAAGCGCCCGAGGTCATCGTGCGGATCTCGCACCGAGGCAGGCCCTCGTCGACGTTCCGCCTGCCGATCCCCGGAGATGCCCAGCGCTCGCGCCGGATCGGATTGGAGCGCGTGGGCAATCAATACGCCCTGACCGTGGACGACACGCGCTTCGCCGAGCTGGAGTTGCCGAGCGGACGCATGGGATTCTTCGTCGTCGGCGCCGAGGTCGCATTCCGCGAGGTTTCGTGGCGTTGACTCGCTCGGCCCGCCGGTCAAGCTCTGCCGCGTGCGAACGACAGTCCTCCTCGCGGCGTTGACCCTCTTCCTCGCGGCCGCTTGTCGGCCCGAGCCGGCCCCGCGCACATCGGTTGCCGTCGGCGCGATCGATCCGCCGCTCACGGGCGTGCCGCGACGGATCGTTCCGGCCACCACTGCGGCGGCCGAGTACCTCGCAGCGTTGATCGATCCGGCCCGGATCGCGGCACTGCCCGAGCAAGTGGACGACTTCGCCACGCGCGACTTCAAGGCTGCGCCGTTCGGCGCGCTGCCTCGATTCGCGCGGTACTTGGCCGAGCCGTTGCTCGTCCTCCAGCCGGATCTCGTGGTGACGCTCGCGTGGCAGAACCAGGACACGACGGCCGTGTTGCGGCGCGAGAAGATCCCAGTACTCGTGCTCCGTTCCGGCGAAGACTACGAATCCGTGCGCGAAACGCTGGCGCTGCTCGGGCGTGTACTCGGCGCCGAAGCGAAGGCGGCCGAGATCACGCAGGATCTCGACACGCGCGCTGCTCGATTGCGCGAGCGCGCCGCGAAGCGGCCGAAGTTGCGCGCGCTCGTCTATTCGAACGACGGCACGGGTGGTTGGGCTGCGGGCGCGCGCACGACGGCGGGAGCGCTTCTCGATCTGTGCGGTCTCGAGAACGCCGGTGCGACCGACGGGATCGTCGAGCACCAACAGATCGACATGGAGCGCGTGCTGCGCATCGCACCCGACGTGTTCGTGTGCGGAGCGCCCGTTCGCGCCGAGGCCGGCAGTGCCACGCGTGCGGTGCTCCTCGCCGCGGCGCCGTTGAAACATCTCCCGGCGGTACGCGACGAACGAATTGCCCTTTTGCCGAGCGTCTTGCTGTCCGCGGATTCGCCGGCGCTCCTCGACGCAGCCGAAGCGCTCGAGCTGGAGATCCTGCGCCTTTACCCGGAGACGAAGTGAAGGAGTACGCGCCCGGACAGGCGTTCACCGAGACGTTCGATGCGGCGACGCAGAAGATCCTGCCCGCGGATTGGGCGACGCACGTACACCTCTTGCGACACGGCGAGGTCGCCGAGTTGACGCAACGCGTCGTACGCGGACAGATGGACGTCGCGCTGTCCGCGCGTGGAATCGAGCAGGGCGACGCGCTCGCGCATTGGATCGCGACGCACGAGCCGCGACCCGACGTGGTGTGGTCGAGCGATCTCGTGCGCTGCCGCGTGCTCGCGGAACAGATCGCGAGGTTGCACGGAGTACCAGTGCGGATCGACGCGCGCCTGCGCGAGCAGAGCATGGGCACGTGGGAAGGTCGTACGTGGGCCGAGATCACGGCCGCCGATCCGGCCGCCGTGACCGCGTACTGGGACGACTACCACGGCGCGCGGCCGACGCGCGGCGAGAGTTTCGCCGATCTGGAGCAGCGTGCGAACGCGTGGTGGGACGAGGCGACGACCACGCACCGCGGAGAGCGCATCCACGTCGTGACGCACATCGGCGTGATCCGAGCCTGCCTTTGTCGCGCGCTCGGCGTGAGCGGCTCGCAAGCGTTGCGATTCGCGCCGGCGACCGCGTCGCACACGAAGATCGCCGTGTCGGAAGCGGGTGCGGTCGTTTCGAGCCTCGGCGAACGACCGTGGCTCTTCGCAAATCGCGCAGCCGTCCGCCTGCCGCCGATCGGAACGCGTCCGCGCATCGCGATCTCCGGCTCGGCCGGAACGGGCAAGACGACGCTCGGCCGCGCGCTCGCTGCGGAACTCGGCGTCCCGTTCGTGGAGGAAGGCATGCGCCGCCGGATCGAGGCCGGTTTTCGTCCGCACGGTTATGGCGCGAGGGAGTGGGCCGCGCTGATCCGCGAGTTGTGGGAGGAGCATCGCGCGGGCGAGGACGCTGCGAAGGACGGGTTCGTCGCCGACCGTTCGAGCCTCGATTTCGCAGCCTTTTGGCTGCACTACGGTCTGCACGAGGACGTCGAAGCGACCGAGCGCTTCGTGGCCGAGATGCGCGCGCACGCCGAACGCTACGAGCGCATCGTGTTGCTCCCGTGGGGCGCGATCCCGCTGGTAGACGACGGCGTGCGCTCGACGAATCGCTGGACGCAGCTGCGCTACCATTCGATCCTCGAGGGCCTGCTCGAACGACTGACGCCAGGGCCGGTGCTACGAATCGAGGCGTGCGGCACTCTGCGCGAGCGGATCGACCGCGTGCTCGCCGCGCGGTCAGCGTGACCGTCGGCCAGAGATTGATGAACGTGTCAGTTGAATCCATCAAGCTCGATCCGCCCCGTTGGCGATCTAGCCTGACACCGACATCAACACGAGGCCGATCGACGGTGACGCGTCGAAGCCTAGTCCGGGGGGCGACTCGCGAGCAGAAGGGGTTTGCGCGGGTCTATCCACGCTAGATCCCGAACTGCTGGTGCAGCCACCGCGGCCGGCTGTAGTCCCAGTTCTTCTCGGCCATCGCGGCGACGAGCACGGGGTAGATCGCGGCGAGCGTGCTCACGACGGAGGGATCGAGCGCGAGTGTTCTCGAGTACGAATCGAGTGCCTCGACTTCGTGATCGAACAGCCCGCGCCGATCGCGCACGGCGCGCCAGGCTTCGCCGGGGGAGATCCGCATCTCCTGCTTGCGCTCGTGCACGATCAAGTGGAGGAGGTCGAAGAGCGGCAAGCCCTCGGCTTCGGTCGTGCCCCAATCGAGGTAGCCGAGCACGCGGCCGTCACGGTCGACTTGCACGTGCTTGCTGCGCAGATCGGCGTGGTAGAGAACGAGCGGGAACGTCGCGCCGATGAGCTTCTCGCGAGACTCCGCGAGCATGCGTTCGAGATGCGACACGGTGCTCGCGACACCGACGTGTGCCGCGACGAGTCGAAACCGAGCGGCGACCTGCGCGTCGAAGTCGCCCGCAGTGAAGGTGCGCGAAGCGCGCGTCACGAGGCTCGCGAAGTGACGCGCGACCTCGCGCTGCATCCGCCCGATCCGCGCGCGGTCGCCGACGACTTGCGGTGCGGTCCAACCGGCGAGCCGACGTTCGCACGAGAGCCACACACCCTCGATGCGGCCGTGGAAGAGCGGTTCCGGCACGGGAACGGCAGGAAAACGTGCGCGAACGAGCTCGAGCGAGCGCATGTGCAGCTCCAGCTGCGGCACGTTCTTCGGACACAAGGGGATGTGCAGCGTCCACGCGCCGCGGCCCCCTTCCGCTTCGCCGCGCG
>CAZKIY010000017.1:0-10773 GCA_964552875.1 uncultured Planctomycetaceae bacterium | reverse complement strand
CACAAGGGGATGTGCAGCGTCCACGCGCCGCGGCCCCCTTCCGCTTCGCCGCGCGTCTGCACGAGCAGTGTGTTGCCGCGCGTGCCGACGAGTTGTTCCGCGACGGGGACCGGCTCCTGCGTGCGCGTCGACAGGTCCGCGAGGATGCGATCGAGCCGCGTGCTCGCCCGCGACTCGGCGCGTGAGCCGACGATCGCGAACGACGGCGTGAACCATGGGAAGAGGCCGAGCGAGCGACCGAGGAGCTTCAGCCGGTTCTTGCGCTCCATCGGACCGATCGTGAGCGTCGGCAGGTGCGCGTCGAGTGCCACGACGTGCGTGAAATCGCGCGAATGCGGATAGAGCGCGAACGCGCGTGCGGCGCGGAATCCACCGTGCGCGAAGAGTGATCGGTAGCCGGGGAGCGTGCGCTCGCCGCGCCGCGGCGCGAACGCCGCGCGCGCGAACGCGAGCGGGCTCGGAACGTGAAAGTCGTTGCGTCGACCGCTCGAATGCTTGTACGCGAGCCGGTTGTCCGCCGTCAGGACGACTTCGCCGCGCGCGACGCGCAGCACCTCGTCGAACTCGTGCGCGAAACGGTCGTCGGCGCGCGGCAAGCCGTCCTCCTGCACGACGACGTCGAACGACGCGTCCGCGAAGGGCAGCTTCGCCGTGTCGCCGCCGAGGACGACGCGCACGGAGCCCGGCGTGTGCTCGCCGGCGCGCATGAGCGCGAAGCGCGCGCGTTCGACATTGCGCTCGAGGATCGTCACGCGGAATCCCGCCGCCGCGAGCGGCGTGATCGAGCCCGACAACGCGGTCCCGAGGAAGAGGAGGTCGCCTGAACTCGCGGAAAGCAGCGGAAACCAGGCTCCGCGCGCCTCGCGCAGCATCTGCATGAGCCTGTCCGCGCCCTCGTCGTCGAGCTCCAGGAGCAGACGTTCGAGCGCGCGTCGGAACGTCGAACCGTTGCGCGCGGCTTCGAACGCCGGCTCGAACGCGCCACGCGCGAGCGGTGCCGGCGGAGGTTCCGCGAAGGGATCCGCGCGCAGGTCCTCGATCTCACTCATGTCGTACGCGTGCGCTCCAACGTGCGCGCGAGCGGGATCGCGACCGCGATCAGCAGGAGGATCCAAGCCGAGGCCGTGAACGGCGAGCTGTTCTCATATCCAAAGTGCGCGAAGTCCTCCGCCGCATGCCAAGACATCCACTCCGTGATCAGGATCGCCGTGATCGCCGAGTATCCGAGCACGCGTGCCTCGCGCGATTCGGGTGCGCCCGAGGCATTCCACGTGGGCGACACGCGGCGCTTGCGCAGCACGTACGTCGTGCACAGCGTGAACACGACGAGGCCGACGAGCACCAGCTCGACGCCGACGCCGAGCGCCGTGCGCGAAACGTAGACCGGCGGGAGCAGGCGGCCGCCGAAGTCCAGCACCGCCGTACCCGCGATCGCGCCTCCGAGCAACCAGGTGAGTACGCGCGCACGCGACGGTCGCGCGGTGGCGATGATGGTCGCGACCGGCACGACGAGGAGCAGTCCGGCCATGGGTGCGCCCGAGTCCGAAAGCGGGAGGAATGCGAGGCCGATGCCCGCGATCGCGAGCGCCCGACGATCGCCGCGTCGGATCCAGCCGATGATTCCCGCAGCGATTCCGCCGGCTCCGATCACCGCCCACCATTCGTTCGGTCCTCCGCTGTGCGGGAGAAATGCGAGCCCCGCGCAGATCGCGGCCAGCGCCGCGGCGCGAACCCAGGGTTGCACGCGCGCGAGCGCCAGGGCTTCGTGCGCGAGGATCGCCGCGGCGCACGTCGTGAACGCGAGGTACACGCTCCCCTCGGATCCGATTCCGCGCGCGCTCCATACTCCGGTCGCGAGCACCGTGACGACGATCGTCGCGCGCACGACGAGGCCCCCACGCAGCGGAATCGGTTCGTGTCGCGGCACGAGCCCCGCCGGCGACGTGAGCAAGAGCACCGCGAGCGCGATCAGCGGGACGCCGAACGCCACGCTGATCCAAGCGCTGCCTTCCGCGAGTTCACCGATGGCGAGGAACCACGTGAGTCCGACGAGGTGGCTCGCAGCCCACGTCGCCGGCAAGTCGCGCGGCGCGTGTCGTCCCGGCAATCCCGCCGGGAGGCAGGCCAGGAAGATCCTTCCGACGATGGCCGTGAGGATTCCTAGAACCACGAGGTTCGCCGCGCTCACGGCGGGAGGCGCTCCAGTTCCGCCCCGCATCGCCTCGATCCCGAAGTCCATTCCCTGACAGGATCCCCCGCGGGAAGCCGCCGTTCCAGCTTCGCACTTCCCCGCAACGCTTCACTCGATTGGGATAAGGGCGTGCTGGACATGCACGACCCGCGACTATCGGCCCTGTTCGACCGCTATCGGCGGCAGGGCGATCTGTCGGCGTTGGCGAAGCTCTTCGACGAGATCAGCGCTGAGATGATGCGCGTCGCGCGTCATGTCGCCGGGTGCGGGGTCGATCCGGACGACATCGTCCAAGCGACGTTCCTGGCGTCGATCGAACGCGCCGACACGTTCGACGCGACGCGGCCGATCGTGCCCTGGCTCATGGGCATCCTGATCAACCAGGCACGGTTGATGAATCGTCGGCGCGCGACGCGGCACGAAGAGCCGGTCTTCGCGGACTTGGCCGGAGCCGAGTACGAGCCCGACGATGCGGAAGCGCGCGAGGTTCAGGACGCCGTCGCGCGCGCGTTGGCCGATCTGCCGGCGACGTATCGCGAAGTGCTCGTCGCGCACTTGGCCGAAGGCAAGCAGCCGCACGAGATCGCGCGCGATCTCGGCCGGCCGCAAGGGACGGTGCGCGCGCAGTTGCATCGCGGTTTGCGGATCGTGCGGCGCTCGCTGCAGTCGGGGTTCGCCCTCGGACTAGCGGCGATGCTCGATCGCAACGCGCTGGCCGCCGTGCGTCGCGAAGTGTTGCAGCACGCCGCGCGCAAACACGCGCTTCCCGCGAGCGCGATTCCGGCGGCCGTCGGCACATCCAAGGTCGGTGTCACGGTCGCAGCTGCCGCCGTTGTGCTGGCCGGAGTCGTCGGCATCGCTTGGTTCGGGGGGAATTCCGCGCGCGTCGACGTGGACATGGGACCCGACGGATCCGCGCCGCGTGGACCGCAGGTCGTCGAGCTCGACGGCGGACCGGCTCGACCGCGCGCGGTCGCCGTCGAGGAACTCGCCGCCGTCCCGCCGACGGCGACCCTGGCCGAGGACGTCGCCGCATCGACGACGGGATCCGTGCGCGTCAGCGTCGTCGACGCGCTCGGCGGTCCGGTGGTCGGAGCCCACCTCGACCTGCTCGCGTGGGGCGATCCGCTGTGGCACGAGCGCGTGCGCGTGCTCTACACGGACGCCGCTGGAATCGCCGACTTTCCGCGCGTCGCCGTCGGTCGCGTCGGCGTGCACCTCGATGGCGGTGGGACGCAAGCCCGCGCCGACGTGATGGCCGGCCAGCGGTCAGACGTCGCGATCAAGCTCGAAGCGGGGATCGAAATAACGGGCGTCGTCGTCGACCTACACGGCGCGCCGATCGAGAACGCGATCGTCGAGTCGGGCCCCGATCCGTGCCAAGCGCCGCGTCGGACTTCGGCGCCGACGGGTCCCGACGGACGCTTCGCGTTGCGCGATGCGGCGCGCACGCTGCCCCTGTGGGCGCGAGCAGATTCGCGGCCGAATTCTAGCGCGATTTGGTTCGGCACACCTGGGCATGCGCGCACGTCCACGGCAGAAGTGCGCTTCGTCCTCGACGACCCAGTCGTTCCGCTCGCGTTCACCGTCGTCGATGCGAGCGGCGCGCGGATCCAGGGCGCGATCGTCACCGCCGCCGAAGAGCCGGGCGAGCTGACGTTCCGTGCCGACGGTTCGCTCGTGCTCGCGCGCCGCGGTGGAAGAGCCGTCTCGGACGCCGACGGCCGGATCGAGATCGCGGTCGACGTCACGCGCACGCGCCGCATCACCGTGGAAGCGCGCGATCACGCACGACGCGAACTCGCGCCCCAAGACGTCGGCACGCTCGTCCAACTCCAGGACGGCGCGCGCGTCGCCGGTGTCGCGCACTATCCGGACGGCGTCGCCGCCGTGGCCGCGGTCGTGGAGGCGCGCGTCGACGGACTGGCCGAGCCGCTGCGCACGACGTCCTCGACGGACGGCAGCTTCGAGATCCTCGGCGTTCCCGCGGGCCCGTTCGTGCTCAGTGCACGCACGGCACCCGACGCACCCGCGGCCGAGACGCGCGGCGTCGTGCACGGCGGTGAGACGTTCGAATGGAATCCGCGGCTCGAGCACGCGCTCGTGATTCGCGGCATCTCACGCTCCGCGCACGGCGGCGTCTCGAAGACATGGCTCGTGAAGGCCGTGCGCGAAGACGCGGAAACGTCGGTTATTCCTGACTCGTGGACCGGACCCGCGGCACCGGATCTGCGGCAGTGTTGGACCGGACAAGACGGACGCTTCACGGTCCCGAGTGCGCCGGGCGCGACGTATCGGCTCGAGCTCCGCGCGCGCGCAGCTTGGAACGGCCCCGTGCTCGGGGCACTCGACGGCGTGCGCGCCGGTGCCGAGGACGTCCACATGCGCGTTCAGCCCGAGCGCGGCTTCCTGCGCGCGTGATTGCTGGATGCATCGGGAGCGCTCGTACGAGGCTCGATCACGGTGGTGCGCCAATCCTCGGGTGCGGAGCAACGCTTCGACACGAAACCCGACGGACGCATCGAGGGCGACGTGCATCCGGGGACCTACGCGCTCGTCGCGTGGCCGACGGGTTGCGCTCCGCTCTCCTTGGGTCAACGCGCGTTCGGCACGGACGAGATCGTCGATCTCGGCGACGTGCGCGTGGAGCGCACGGGCACGCTCCGACTCCGCGACGCGGCTAGTTCGCATGCGAAGCTCGTCGACGCGGCCGGCTTCCCGCGCGAGATGTCGCGCAGTGGAGCGGACCTCGTCGCCTGGGATCTCGCACCGGGCGCCTACGTCGTGACGGTGCGGCGTGCCAACGCGATCGACGCCGAGTTGCGCGCGCGCGTCGAAGCGGGGGCGGAAATCGCGCTCGTCGTCGACTGATCCGTGAAGGACCGGGCGCTGCCGTGATGCCCAAGTCGAAAGAGCTGGCGAGGTCCTTCCCCCTCGGCGCCACCCGGATTTGGGCGGAACTCTCACGCGGCCGGCAGACGGGCCGGATGCCCCCGATCGGCCGATTTCAGGCCAATTCGCGTACAAAACGACGCAGCGCGACTGCGACGCTGGACCCGACGACATTGCACAGGAGGTCCTCCTGCGTGTCGTAAGGATTGTCCGCCCCGGTGACCAGCATCCCGTAATCGGTACCGAGCACCCACGTGCTGGCCGCCTCCATGATCTCGTGGAGTCCGCCGAACCCCGTGACGACCAGAACGGCCAGCGGTGCGAGCACTCGTCCGCGCAGCCCGATCCGGACCTCCAGGATCCGCGCGACGATCAGCCCGCCCACGAAGCCGAAGAACGTGTGGACGTACCAGTCGTACTGCACCCCGACGAACTTGCGTTGGTACCAGCCGAACGCGCCCAGGTCGTGCAGGACGAGCGCCAGCGCGAAAAGACCGAACAACACCGGACGCAGCGCCATCCGGCGACGCAGCGCGAAGAAGATCCAGACGATCGGCACGAGGAACACGAACGACCAGCGGTACTTCGCGACGCCGCCCTCGCTCGGCGCCAGCGAGATCGCGGTGAAGATCACCGAAGCGAGGGCCGCGACGACGACGTAGAAGGTCCGCGGTCCGGTGTCGTCGCCAGGATCACGTCGCTCACTTGGCTGCGTGGGTTGCATGGACGGGTTATGACTTGCGGGCGTGGGCGAGTCACGCTGTAGGCGCGGCGATCCGCGTGAATATCGCTTCCACCAGAGACCCGCGCGTCGTGGTCCGGAATCCAGAACGGGCCCAATTCGCGGAGGAGCGCGGCGTGAGAGAGGCTCGTGGGCGCACGCGTGCCGGACAGCGCGGCGCTCTACTTCCAGAGCACGGCGCACGTCGCCGGGGGCCTCGGTGCAGCGTTCGGCGACGGACTGCGCTGTGCGCGCGGCTCGGTCCGACGCCTCGGTACGAAAGTCCGGGCTCGGTTCAGGGCGCTGTCGCGGCGCCGAACTTCATGCCGCTCGTGACCGAGTCAGCGTGAAGATCGCGCGGCAAGTCGGCGAGCTTCGGCGGCAGTTCACACGATCACCAGGACGGCGGAACGGTGTGAATCGACATCCGTGAGTCGCTCACGTTGGCCAGGAGGGAACGCGTGTCGACCGGAGCGCGTATCCAGTGGGCAAGAGAGCGCAGATTCCCCGGCAGAGACGCTCGCGAATGGCTCTTTCTGGCAAGTGGGACTACGCTGAGTCAGCGTTGAGCGCGCCTGGCCGTTCGCAAGAGCGGCACGCGCTTGGCCTGGCAATCCGAGGACCACCGATGCTTCCCGCACTCGCGCTCCTGCTCGCCCCCCCCCCAGAGTCCGATGACCCAACTCCTCGCCGCGTACCCGCGCGGTGAGCAGCTCACGTGCGCGGTCAGCGCGGACGGCACGCGCTGTTTCACGGCTGACGGCGCGACGATCGCCGTGCTCGACACGTCGACCTTCGTGCCGGAGATGTACCCGAGCAAAGTGATCGACTGGATCGACGTCCCCGACGCGACGCCGCACCAGATGCTTCTCTTCCGCGGCTCGCTCTACGTCGCGGGCGGAACGGGCGGATTGTTCCGCCTCGCGCTCTCCGACGGCTACTTCACGAATCCAGTCGGAGCGCTGAGTCACACGCTGACCGCGCTCGACTCGCCGTTCCTGACCGACGGGAAAGCGGGCGACGCGAACACCTATCGCTGGAAGCGTTGTGTCGACGTCGCGGCGGTCGAGCAACCTGGACGCAGGCTCGTGTTCGGATTGTTCGCCGCGAGCCAGCGCCACATCGGCGTGGGGGACCCGGCGGAGCTGGGCGCGACCGAACTCGTTGCGTGGAGGCTCAACGGCAACCAGCCCGCGACCTACTACGGCCGTTTCGTCTTCGACTCGAGCGTGGTCGTGCCGGTGGGTACGCAGAACGACATCAAGGGCACGTCGATCGCCGTCGACCCGGGGAATTCTGGGCACCTCTACGTCTCGCTCGGCATCCGCTGGGTGTGGCGCGTCGACATCGGTTCCCTCGTGGGGACGAACCCCGACTTCCGCTTTCCGTCGGCCGCGGAGCTCACGCTGCAAGCGACGCCGGCGCTCACTCCCTGCGGGAGTGCTCCGTGTCCGGAGGGTGAGCGCGTCCGCGATCTCGCGATCGTGCGCCGCGCTGTCTCCGGTGGAACCCAGGCGCTGGCGTACGCGGCGATGGAGTATGGTCGGCTCGTCGAGTTCGAACTGCCCACGTCGCCGTCGACCCTGGCGCCCGTGTTGAGCGTGTACTCGCAAGGCTGCAACCACGGCGAGCGCGTCGCGGCGGTCGTCGATGCGGAGAACAACGTCGTCGTGGCTTTCGGGTCGCAGGGTTCCAGCGCGACCTACGCGGACTCGGCCGCACCTTATCGCCCGACGGGTATTTGGAGGGATGCATGCCTGACGGTCGGGATTCCGGAGCCGAATCCGACCACCGCAACGCCCACACTGTGCGCGGACAATGGAATCCGAGTCCTGAGACGCACCCCCACCGCGGCCTTGAGCCCGCTGGTCTTCAATTCCCAACCCGGGGCCGTTGGCAACTCAGGGATCCTGACGAAGGCATTCTGGGGTGGTCTCGTGCTCCGAAGCGGGGGCACCGAGCGGTATCGGATCTACGACGCGACCGTGTCCGGTGGGTTCAGGATCCACGAGATCGCGCGCATCTTCACGGTCGACCCGCAAGCGCAGACCTTCGGTCTTCCAGAGCCTCCGCTGCAACTGCTCCTGCGCGCGCACTACCAGGGCCCGTCGACTGGCCACTCCGATGGTGGCGTCGCTGCAGGCGACGACACCTTCGTCTACTTCGGCGGAGAGCCTTTCGTGGCGTCGAACCCGCCCACGGGCTACGTGATGCGGATCATTCCTCCCACGGGGTCGATGGGATGGCAGCTGGCGCCCATCCCTCAGACGAACTCGGTGTGCCCTGCGTCACCCCAGGGGTTGGCCACCTTCTCATGCACTCTGCAGACCACGCCCGCTCCCTTCAATGACGACAAGATCGGAGATCCCAACCCATTCCTGGGGGGCATCATGGGCGGTGCCAACTGGGTTGACCCTTGGGAAGGTGCAGGCCCGGACGTGCCCGACCACCCGGTGCGCGAGTGGTTCGTTGCTGCTGGACCGACTTGGCGGCAAGGCACGTGCTTGATGGTGCCTGGCGTTGGCAATTGCGCATTTACCAACATGTGCGCGTCGCTAGCGACGGCCAGTTGGCGCAAATCCTGGCTACCGTCGTTCGACCACCTCTACCCAGCCTCTCCCCTCGAGTTGGCCGACCAATCGCGAGTCGGTTGGAAGTACTTGGTGCTCGATCCGTTGGTCTCGAACGGCGTGGCGATGGACTTGCGCTGGTGGCAGGTCGTCGCGCCGACGGGTAACCCAGAGCCGAAGGGGGAGACGACCGACCTGTTGTACGCCGAGAACGACCCACGCGTGGACGTGCTGGGTGTCAACCAAGCCGCCGTGCCGCGCTTGGTCCACGGCGTGCGCAGTGCTAGCGCGTACGGGTACAAGGTGATGAGTTCGCGCGCCTACATGAAGAAAGCCGCGAATGTCTGCCCTTCGGTGCCTGCGGACGACGTCGGGCGGGGCCAGGAGCTGGATTCTGTGCCGGTAATTCCAGGCATTCCGACCTTCTACGAGGGACTCACTCACGTCGAGTTCGAGCCGTTGCCCGGGTTCCAGCCATGCATACCGTTCGTGACCCCGGACCTATGCCCGAGTTCGGCCACGTATCGGAGCGCGCACAACAACCGCAGCCACACGTTCCCGCTCCAGACCGCGACCCAGGGGACGCGCTATGTAACTGCGATCGCCGCGGGGTTCATTGCGTCGGCGCCGGCGCCGTTGACGAATCCGTCCGCTCAAGGCCAACACTGCCAGTGGACTGGAGACTTCGGCAAGCTCTTGGTCACGTTTTATGACGTGACCGACACGCCCGGTGGCCCCGACGGGCTGAACCCTCTGGGCGCTCCGCGACTTCTGCGTGTGGCCCTTGGCCCATTCGGTGGCCACGCGTTCTCCGTTCGAGCGAAAGAGTATGCCGACGGCAAGACCTTCGTCTTCGTCGTCGACTTGATCGGTGAGGTGCATGCGATCGACATATCGGGTGACACGCTCTTCCTGCCTGCGGCATCCACCCCGTATCGTCCGGTCGGGTGCACGGGATCAGGCTGTACACCAGTCCTCGTGACGGAATCCGCACCTGGGTCGCGCTTTCAGTTCCCGCGTGACCTGATCGACGGCTATCGCCCGAATGGCGTCGACATCGAGGTCGACGGCGACTTCCTTTATTGCGCGCTCGCCCGAGGTGGAGTCGCAGTACTCGACATCTCGCGGCCGTCGGGGGCGCCCCTCAACATCCAACCGTTCGTCATCCTCGACACGCCAGGTCTTGCGCAGGGCGTGGCCTTCCGTGGTACCGGAGTATCGCGGCAATTGATCGTCGGGGATTCACGCGCTGGGCTGAGGCTTTACGGAAGGAGTCCACAATGAAGACTTGGCTGTTCGTCCTGGTCGTCGTCGCATGTCCACGCATCGCCTCGACGACCCCGCTCAGGCAATTAGTCCCTCAGTCGCCTTGGACCTGGAGCCGCGACTTCGTAAACGTCCCGCTGCCATCGAGTTCCTTCAACTTTGGTATTGCGGTCATGGATGCCGGCCAAGGGCCGGAGCTGTTCGTGGCCGGCGACTTCTGGGGTGCGACGGGCTACTCCGACTGGGTTGTGCGATGGAGCCCCGCGACGGGCTGGCGTGGGCTCGGGCCTCCGTACCTGAACGACTGGGTCAACGACATTGCCGTGTACGACGACGGCACTGGACCCGCGCTGTTCGCAGGCGGCGCGTTCAATGACCTCAACCGCGTGCACATGGCTAGGTGGAAACCCGGCGTTGGCTGGAGTCGCATGCCCGACCCGGGCTATCCACTTACGAGCGGATGCCAACTGGCTGGCGGCTGGGTCCATGTCCTTACAGTACATGATGATGGGACAGGTCCAGGGCTCTACGCAGGGGGGAACTTTGGGGCAGCAATCTGCTTCTCTGGCAATGTGGGCTCGAACAAGGTTATCCGCTACGACGGCACCGGCTTTCACTCGCTCGCGGGTGGGGTCGACGATGGATACGTCCATTCACTGGGCTCGTTCGACGACGGAAGTGGCCCGGCGCTGTACGTAGGCGGGTCATTCACCTCGATCGGGGGCGTGCCCTTCCACGGCATTGCTCGCTGGCAAGGCGGCGTATGGTCCGGAGTCGGAAACTCGCAAATCGACCCAGGGCACGGTGTGGGAGGCCTAGTTGGCTTCGACGACGGAACTGGCCCGGCCTTGTATGCCGCCCTGAGCATCGGAGGAGTCGGCGCCTTCGCTCGATGGGACGGATCGACGTGGACTACGCTGCCGGTGCCCTTCGGAGGCGCGAGCCCAAGGTACGTATTTGACGATGGGCGTGGGCCCGGCTTGTACTGCTCCGTCGGCCCAACTCCGAGCCAAGGCGTCGCCCGCTGGGATCGAACGGGCTGGTCCGGGCTGGGACAGGGGTTGTTCTTGTCGGGCACCGGCAGTTCCGGCTCCGTTTACGACATGATCGCGTACGACGCCGGCCGCGGTCCG
>CAZKIY010000016.1:20418-27334 GCA_964552875.1 uncultured Planctomycetaceae bacterium | reverse complement strand
GCCGCCCGATCAGTCGTCGTCGTCGGACGAGAGGACCGGCGCGAACACCTCGAGGTTCTCGAGGAAGATGCCCGTTCCGCGCGCGACCGCCGTCAGCGGATCGTCGGCGACGCGCGCCGGAATCGAGAGGTTCTCGGAGATCGCATCGGCGATCCCGTAGAGCAGCGAACCGCCTCCGCACAACGTGATCCCCGAGTCGACGAGGTCGGCCGACAGTTCGGGCGGCGCTTCCTCGAGCACGCCGCGCACGGCCTCGCTGATCAAACGGACCGGGGCGCTCAACGCCTCGCGGATCTCGATCGACGTCACCGTGGTCTTGCGCGGGAGGCCCGAGACGCTGTCGCGTCCCTTGACGTCCATCGTGAGCTCTTGCTTCATCGGCCAGGCCGAGCCGATCGTCAGCTTGATGCGCTCCGCGGTCTGCTCGCCGATCAAAAGGCTGTGCTGGCGCCGCAAATGCGCGGTGATCGCCTCGTCCATCTCGTCGCCGGCGATGCGCAAGGAAGTCGCAACGACCATCTCCGCCAGCGCGAGCACCGCGATGTCCGTGGTACCGCCGCCGATGTCGACGATGAGTGAACCGTAAGCCTCGCGCACGGGCAGATCGATCCCGAGGCCCGCGGCCATGGGCTCGTCGATCAAGTAGACGCGACGCGCGCCGGCGCGCTCGGCCGAATTGATCACCGCACGACGCTCGACCGCCGTGATGCCGACGGGCACCGCGATCACGATGCGCGGCTTCACCCACGCGCGACCGCCGTGCACCTTCGTGATGAAGTAGCGCAGCATCTTCTCGGTCACGTCGAAGTCGGCGATGACGCCGTTGCGCAGCGGCCGGATCGCGGCGATGTTTCCGGGCGTCTTCCCGAGCATCGCTTTCGCTTCGACGCCGACGGCCATGCCGTTGTTCATGACCTCGCCCGTCGCCTTGTCGACCGCGACGACGCTGGGCTCGTTGAGCACGATCCCGCGACCGCGCACGCTGACGAGCGTGTTCGCGGTGCCGAGGTCGATGCCCATATCGGTCGAGAATCGACCGAGCGCCCATTGCACGGGCCGGAGGTAGCTCTTCATGGCGAGGGGGGCGGAACGCCGGCGGAGCGGACGGTCCGAAGTGCGCGCGGCGGGTGCTGCGACGTCGAGTCGGAGTCTACCGGTGACGGATGCTCGATCAAGGCGACGCGTTGCAGTCCTCGTCGCTCCGCGCGTACTGATCAGGAAGTTGCATTGCCGCTCGGCCTCGGCGTGCACAGCTCCACATCTGAGGAAAGGCGCGCACGCGCCCAGCGACGCGGGTGGCGGCTCCGATCGGGCGAGCGGCGCGTCGCCAACGAATCGCCCGACCGATCCCGCGTCCGCGCCGCGCGAAATCCCGCCGCTATGGAGCGAGCCGCCCATGGGGCGGCTCGCGAGTTCCGGGCGCGGGCAAACCGCGCCCTCGGTTCGGGGTCGGAGCGCGCAGCGCGCCCGTCGATCCCCTACTTGAAGAACATCCCCGTGCCGTACTGCTCGCCCAAAACCTTGTCGGTGAGGATGATCGCAGTGATCAGGAGGAGGAAAGTCACGATGCCCATGGCATCGCCCAAACCCATCCCGGTCTTCACGACGGCGACCTCTTCGGTCCCGTCGGCCATGCGCGAGGTAGCGCGAGATTCGCGAGTCGTCGTCTGGGTCACGACAGTGCGTTCGGAGCGGCGTGCGGCCATGGTTCTCTAGTCCTTGCTCTTCTCAGAGACGCGTGGTCGCGCCGTCACCTTGACGGATCGTTTGGCCCTGGACGGGGCGCGTGATCAGGCCCGACGACATGTCGCCGTGCACGAACTCGATGCGGATCTGACCTTTGTAGGTGGAGCCGTCGAAGATCTCGAACGTGTGACCGCGCTTGACGCCCTTCGCCGAGCCGACGTTGATCGCGACGAGGCCCGGGGCGACGGAGGTCTCGACGCCGAGGACCGCACCCTCGATCTTCGGGACCGCGGTGATGTCCTGGAGCTTCGTGCCGGTCGCCGCGACGACCGTGTCGAGCGACGTCTGGATCGACGAGAGCTCGTTGACGAGCTTGGTCTTTTCCTTTTCGAGGCTGGCGACTTGGTTCGTCGTGTCACGCATCTGAGCTTCGGCGGCGGCCTGGGCCTCTTCCGCGGACTGCTGGGCCAGCTCGGCCGTGCGACGGGCCGTCTCGGCCGCGGTCTGAGCGGCTGTGGCCTTCTTGGCGTCCGCGTCGGACTTGTCGCGCGCGGCGGAGATGCCGCCCAGCGTCGTTTCGATCTTCACGATCGCGGCGTTCAGCGTCGCGTTGTTCGTCTCGAGGTCCTTCTTCTCGGTCGTCAGGCGATCGGCGGCGCGCTTGGCCTCTTCCTGCGCGCTCCTGGCGCTGGCGAGGTCGGTCTTCGACAAGCCGAGCTCCGCGCGCACCTTCTTCAGCTCCTCGTTGAGAGCCGTCTTGTCCGTGCCCGAGGTCGCGACGACCTCGTTGTGCTTCTTCATCCACTCGCCGCTCGTCGAGACCACGTTCATGGCCCAGCCGACGAAGACCGCGGCGAGGACGAGGTTGAGCACGACAAAGATCTTTCCGATGGAGCTCATGCTTGTGACGCCGTTTCCGGATGCCGACTTTTTGGGGGGACGCCGCAGGGGGTCGCGGCTCGTGAAGTTCGCGGACGAGTGAGCGTTCGCGGTCGAAAAGCGGTTCGATCGACCCTCGGCGAGGCTCGTGATCGAGCGCCGCGAAGTCGACCTAACCTGTTGTGGGACAAGAACCTGTGAGGGTCCTTGACCGTAGTTCTACAGAGCGAGGAGCGGAGTCTAGCGGCGCCCCCCGGGAGGGTCAAGCGACGCGGTGGGGTTCGGAGACGATCCTCCCGGCACACGACTCGCTCCCGAGTCGTCCCCTACCGAACGCTCGGGGTTCGGTAACCGGGCCGACGACGGACGATCAGCCAGAGCAGGGCGGGCAGCGCGATCCAACCCGCTCGGAGCCCCGGTTCGAGGCGGGCGTAGAGCGTCGGACCCGTCGCGTGAGCAGGAATCGGAACGTCGGCGATCAACGTCCCGGCCTCGTTGCGATCCTTGCCCTTCGGACCGCGGAGTCGCGCCACGTCGCTCCCGTCGGGACCGATCACGAGCGAGATGCCGGAGTTCGTCGTGCGGACCATGGAGCGCGCGGTCGCGGCCGCGATGCAGCGCGAGAAGGCGACCATCTGGTCGAACTCCCAGGACTCGACGTACCAGGCCTCGTTGCTCGCGATGAGATGGAAGTCGAGCGGCCCGCGGCGCGTGGGTTCGGTGTAGGGCCCGTCGTAGGTGTTGTCGAAGCACACGGTGAGCCCGGCGTGCACGACCCGGCCGTCGCGTAGCGGCAACGCGACGACGGCGGCGCGCTCGTCGGCGACGAGGTCGGGCACGTAACCCGCCAGCGCGAACGCCGTGTCGCGGACCCAGGCGATGCGTTCGAGCCCGGCCAGGCTCTCGCCGCCCGGGACGAGGTGGATCTTCGCGCCGCGTCCGATCCGCCGGCCTTCCGCGCCGAAGACGACGATCGCGTTCGAGCGACGCAGGAGGCCCTCGCGCTCGACGTATTCCTCGACGCCGGTCGCGAACAGCGTCCCGGGCGGGATCACGCCGTGATCGCGACCCGAGCCGAAGAGGTAGCTGCGCACGGCCTGCGCTTCGATGCGGTGGTAGAGCTCGATCCGCTCGCGGGTGATCGGCCATTGGCCCCACGGTGCGGGGCGCGCGCCGCGGTCGTAGGCCGCGAGCAGCATCGGATCCGCGAACGGGAACGGGAAGACCGTCTCGCCCCACGCGACGAGATCGATCGGCGTCCCGGCACGATCGGCCTCGTCGAGTCCGCGCCGCGTCAGGCTCACGAATTCCTCGAGCAATTCGTTCGGGTCGCGCAGCGCTTGCTTGCGCTTCGCCTCGACCGCGGGCTGTACGAGCAGGACCCGCGGACCCGCGCGCGTCTCGGGCAGCGACGTGGCGAGACTCGACGCCACCACGATGAGGGCCGGGATCGATGCGGCGAGGATCGAGAATCGACCGAGCGGTCGGCGCTCGGCGCGCGCTCGCCACGCATCCGCCGCGAATCCGGCCAGTGCCGCGAGCGCGAACCCGACTCCGCCGACGCCGACGACGCGCATCGCGCCGAGAAGGAACGCATGGTCGTGCGCGTGATGCCCGAAGCGCATCCACCCGAAGCCGAAAGGCGGCTCGACGACACCGTTCAGCGTCTCGAGACCGATCCAGGCGACGGGCACGGCGAGCGCGAGCGGCAGGACGCGCGCCAGTCGTCGCAGCACGACGCCGGCGAACGCCATGTAAGCGGCCGGGACGATCGCGACCGCGAGCAACGTCAACCAGAGGACGTTGACGTTCCAGAACACCTGTGCCGAGAGTCCGACCGCCGCCGCCAGCCACTCGATCCAGAACGCTTTCGGACCCGGTCGCGCGGCGAAAAGGGCCCACGGCACGAGCGCCAGGAACGCCAACGAGAGGAAACCGTCCGTGTGGACGTAACCAGGCGTCGCGAGCAAGAGGAGGAGCCACGTCGAGCCGACCGCCAGGAGTCGGGTCGTGGGGCGCAACGTGCGCTGGGAATCGATGCGTGCGTCGATGTGCGGCCTCGGGGGCGCGGAGTAGACCTCAGGGCGCAACGGCGTTCCATCGGCGCGCGGAGGTACTTGCGAGGCGCGGCGCCTCCAGTCATCGTCACTCGCTTCGGATCCGGACTCCTCGATGCCCCAGTACCAACTCGACCACCTCACCGCGCTCGAGCACGAAGCGATCCACATCCTGCGCGAGATGGCGGCGGAGCGGGAACGCCCCTGCCTGCTCTTCTCCGGGGGCAAGGACTCGATCGTGCTCTTGCGCCTCGCGGAGAAGGCGTTCCGCCCCGCGCGGTTCCCCTTTCCGGTCATGCACGTCGACACGGGGCACAACTTCCCCGAGGTCATCGAATACCGCGATCGCCGCGTGAAGGAGCTCAACGAGCGCCTCGTCGTCGCCAGTGTCGAGGAGTCGATCCGTCGCGGCCGCGTCGTCGATCCGACCGGTCCGCGCGCGTCGCGAAACCGTTTGCAGACGACGGCGCTGCTCGACGCGATCGAAGAACACCGCTTCGACGCCTGCGTCGGCGGCGCGCGCCGCGACGAGGAGCGAGCGCGTGCGAAAGAGCGAATTTTCAGCCACCGCGACGAGTTCGGTCAGTGGGACCCGAAGAACCAGCGACCCGAGTTGTGGAGCCTCTACAACACGCGTTTGCGGCAGGGTGAGCACTTCCGCGTGTTCCCGATCTCGAACTGGACCGAGCTCGACGTGTGGCAGTACGTGAAGCGCGAGAAGCTGGAGCTGCCCTCGATCTACTACAGCCACGAACGCTCCGTGTTCGCGCGCGACGGGATGCTCTACGCCGCGATGCCGCCCGTCGAGCGCTACCCGACCGAGATCCCCTTCCAGGAAATCGTCCGCTTCCGCACCGTCGGTGACATGACGTGCACGGGCGCGGTGCGTTCGAAAGCCACGACGATCGACGACGTGATCACGGAAGTCGCCGCATCGCGTCAGACCGAGCGGGGCGCCACGCGCGCCGACGATCGCCAGACCGAAGCTGCGATGGAAGACAGGAAGAAGGAGGGGTACTTCTGATGTCGCAGACGACCTCCGAGTTCACCGCGATGGAATCGGGCGCGGAATTGCTGCGCTTTTCGACGTGCGGCAGCGTCGACGACGGCAAGAGCACCCTGATCGGGCGCTTGCTCTACGACACGAAATCGATCTTCGAGGACCAGCTCGCGCACGTGGAAGACGTGTCGCGTCGACGCGGCGACGAGTACACGAACCTGGCGCTCCTCACCGACGGCTTGCGCGCCGAGCGCGAACAGGGCATCACGATCGACGTCGCCTACCGCTACTTCGCGACGCCGCGGCGCAAGTTCATCATCGCGGACACGCCGGGTCACATCCAATACACGCGCAACATGGTGACGGGCGCTTCGACGGCGAACCTGGCCATCGTTCTCGTCGACGCGCGGCAGGGGGTCGTCGAGCAAACGCGCCGCCACTCGCTGATCACGTCGCTGCTGCGCATCCCGCACATCGTCTTCGCGATCAACAAGATGGACCTCGTCGGTTGGGACGAGAACGTCTTCCGTCGCATCGAGGCCGAGCTGCGCGGTTTCGCCGCGCGCATGGACGTCGCCGACGTGTCGTTCATCCCGATGAGCGCGCTGCACGGCGACAACGTCGCCCTTCGCAGCGAAAAAGCGCCTTGGTACAAGGGCCCGCCGCTGCTCCATCAGTTGGAGAGCGTGCACATCGCGTCGGATCGCAACTTGATCGACGTGCGCTTCCCCGTGCAGTGGGTCGTGCGGCCGCAGACAAAGAGTCAGGAGCACCACGACTACCGCGGTTACGCGGGGCAAGTCGCGGGCGGTGTGCTCAAAGTCGGCGACGAGGTCGTCGTGCTCCAGAGCGGTTTCACGTCTCGCGTCACGAGGATCGAGACGTTCGACGGACCGCTCCACGAGGCGTTCGCGCCGATGTCGGTGACGATCCACCTCGAGGACGACGTCGACGTGTCGCGCGGCGACATGTTGTGCCGTCCGGCGAACCGGCCGATCGCGGGCCAAGATCTCGACGCCATGGTGTGCTGGATGGGCGATGCGCCGCTCCAGGCGAAGAACCGCTATGCGTTGAAGCACACGACGCGCAACGTCCGCGCGATGGTGCAGACGCTCGAGTACCGGCTCGACGTGAACACGGGCCATCGCATCCAAGACGCGGGAAAGCTCGAGCGCAACGACCTCGGGCGGATCACGCTGCGCACGACGGCGCCGATCTTCTACGACGAGTACCGCCGCAACCGCACGACGGGTTCGTTCCTCTTGATCGACGAAGCGACGAACAACACGGTCGG
>CAZKIY010000016.1:0-20318 GCA_964552875.1 uncultured Planctomycetaceae bacterium | reverse complement strand
ACCGCACGACGGGTTCGTTCCTCTTGATCGACGAAGCGACGAACAACACGGTCGGCGCGGGCATGTTGCTCAGCGAGCCGCGTTGAAACGATTGCGCCGGCTCGACCTCGCGCCCCCGATCACGCGGCTCCTTCCCTGTGGATGGAACGGCACGCCGCAGCGCGACCGATGATGCGCCTCGCGCGGACACTTCCTCTTCATTCCGCCGCCACGACTCACACCGAACGTCCCATGATCATGAGCATCGATCTCGTCAAGAGCCTCTACGCCGCGTTCGCCGCGGGTGACATCCCGACGTTCCTCGGTCGACTCGATCAGAAGGTCGTGTGGAACGAGGCCGAGAGCTTCCCCTACGCCGACCGCAACCCGTACGTCGGCCCCGAAGCGATCGTGACGGGCGTGTTCCAGCGGATCATGACCGACTTCGACGGCTTCCAAGTCGTGGTCGGCGAGATCGTCGGCGGCCCCGAAGTCGTGACGATGTTCGGACGCTACGTCGGCAAGAGCCGCGCGACGGGCCGCGCGCTCGACGTCCAGTGCGCACACACGTGGTGGATTCGCGACGGGAAGATCGTGCGCTTCCAGCAGATGGTCGACACGGCACGCGCGGCCGCGACGCTGCGCTGACGGATCGCCACCTGTGCGGCCATCCAGCGATCGATTGCTGCGCGGCCGGACCGAGCGCGCCGCTATCCTCCGCACGTGCTGATCCGCGTCGATCCCATCCATCCCGATCCCGAGACGATGGAGCGCGCGGGCCGTGTCCTGCGCGACGGCTGGCTCGTCGCGTTCCCGACCGAAACGGTGTACGGCCTCGGCGGAAACGCGCGGGACTCAGTGGCGATCGCGCGGATCTACGCAGCGAAGGGGCGCCCCGCGACGAACCCACTCATCGTCCACGTCGCAGAGATCGACGGAGCTCGAGAGCTCGTCGAGTCGTGGCCCGAATCCGCCTCGCTCCTCGCCGAGGCGTTCTGGCCCGGTCCCTTGACGCTCGTCCTGGCTCGGCGCGCGGATGTCCCCCGCGCGCTGTCCGCGGGTCTCGGCACGATCGCGGTGCGCGTGCCTCGGCATCCCGTGGCGCTCGCGCTCATCCGTGCGGCGGGCGTCCCGATCGCAGCGCCCAGCGCGAATCGTTCGAACGAGCTCTCGCCCGTAGCGGCCGAGCACGTCGTGCGCTCGATCGGCGAACGCGTACACACCGTCCTCGACGGCGGACCGACGCATGTGGGCATCGAGTCGACGGTCGTCGACTTGACGCGCGGTCGGGCTCGAGTCCTGCGACCGGGCGTGATCGAAGCTGCACAGATCGCCGCGATCGTCGGTCCGCTCGACGAGGAACGCGCCGCGCGCGACGAGCACGCGCCCAAGCTCTCGCCGGGCCAGATGGATCGCCACTACGCCCCGCGCGCGCGACTCCTCCTCGCGAGCGCGGGCGACGAGAGCGCGCGCCAGCTCTTGCGCGCGGCGCGTGCGCGCGGCGAGACCGTCGGGCTCGTGTCGCTCGGCGAACTCGACTTCGAGGCCGATGTCGCCGTGATGCTCCCGCGCGACCCGCTCGCCTGCGCCGCGCGGCTGTATGCGACGCTCCACGCCTGCGACGACGAGGGGTGCGCTCTCGTCGTCTTCGAACGGCCGCCGACGGACGCGAGTTGGGCGGCGATTCGCGACCGGCTGGAACGCGCTGCTTTTCCAGGCTGAAACGCGCGAGCCCGCCCCACATGGGACGGGCTCGCGCTCCAACATCGCGTCCGACTCCGCGACTACTCGCAGCCACCCGATAGATCGAGGTTCGCGTCCCCGACCAAGAACAGGGGCAGGTTCACTCCGTTCGTCGGCGCCGACAGCCGATCGAGGTTCAGCCAGCCGCCGGCTCCGTAGTTCAGGTTCTTGCCGTTCGCGCCCAGACCGACCTGGAACGCAGGGCCCATCGGGGACACTTGGTACAGCGCGCCTGCGAGCAGGCCTTCACCGATCAAGAAGCCGTCCGTCGCCTGGTAGTAGTGCCACGTCTCGGGATCGATCGGGCCGCCGTTCGCGAGGTACTGGTGCGGCAGGAGTTCGAGCTTCGGGCTGCCCGGGGGCGCGAAGCCCGCTTCGCCCAGATCCAAGCGCGCCGCGAACACGATGTCGACCGCGAAGCGCGCGGCCGGACGACGCGGCGGGAACGCCGTGCCGATGAGACGCGCGGTGCCGTCGTCGAACTCCTGGAAGCTGGCGCCGGGCGCGAGCTGGAAGTTCGGCCAGATCCCGGGCAAGTAGAGCGCGTGTCCACCGGCGGTCGCCGTCGCTTGCGTATCGACAGCGGCTCGAATCACGCAGTTCGAGCACTCGTCGCCGAAGTCGAGGTTGAAGTCGCCGGTGAACGACGGCTGGAAAGGCGAGTTGTTCTGCGGCTGCGCATTCGTCGTGAAGGTGAGCCAACCCGACCCGCCGTAGTTCAAGTTCTTGCCGTTCGCGCCCAGGCCGACCTGGAACGAGGCCATGAAGTCCACGAACGAGATGTTCGCGCCGAGGAACGCGCCTTGGCCGAGCAACGTGCCGTTCGTCTCTGTGTAGTAGTGCCACGTATTCGTGTCGACGGGTGCACCGCCGTTGTGCACGTAGGCGCTCGCGGCGAGCTCCGTCTTCGGGCTCATCGGCGGCGGATAACCCGCGTCCGCGGGATCGACGCGACCCGTGTAGGTCGCCGTGACGAGGAAGCGTTGCGACACGTCGCTCGCGCGAGCGACGAGGCCGGTCAGGACCGCCGTGCCGTTCGGGAACTCCGTGAACTGACCGCCCGGTTGGAACACGAAGTCCGTGCCGATCGAGGGGATGTACAACGCGTGTCCGCCGGTGTTGCCGATGCCGGCCTGCGCGTCCGCCTTGTTCGCGCACGCGTGCTCGTCGCCGTCGAGGTCGATGTTGACGTCACCGACGAGCGACTGAGGAAAGCTCGAGTTCGGCGGCGAGCTCACGCGATTCAGGTTCAGCCAACCCGAGCCGCCCCACGCGAAGTTCTTGCCGTTCGCGCCGACGCCGACCTGCATCGCGGGGCCCATCGGGGTGACCGCGTAGCGCAAACCGGTGAGACCGCGCAGGCCCGTCAGCGAGCCGCTCATGGTCGTGTAGTAGTAGTAGTGATTCGGATCGATCGGCCCGCCGTTCGCGAGGTACATCGCTGGCTTGAGCTCCGTCTTCGGGCTCATGGGCGGCGGATAGAGGGCTTCACCCGGATTCAGGCGACCGCCGAAGTCGAGGTCGACGAAGAACTGTTCGTTCGGCGTGCCAGGGCGCGCGATCAAGCCGGTCAAGCGCGCGGAGCCATCGGCCGTCTCTTCGAGCTCGCCACCGGCGACGAAGCGCCAGTCGCTGCCGAGCGCACCGAGATAGAACGCATGGCTCGACAAGTGGTCCGTGACCGCCGGATCCGAGACCGCGTTCTCCGTACGCAAGACGGACTTGCGCGCCATGTCGAGGTTCGTCGTCCCATCGACTGTCGCCGGGAGAGCGGGACCGCTCGTCGGCTGCGTCAGCGTCGTGGCGCGCACGAGACCGGTCGTGCCCATCGACGCGTTGCGCCCGTTCGCGCCGTTACCGCATTGCACGACGCCGCGCTCGGCGATCGCGAGCTTCGCGCCGCGATAGTCGCCGAAACCCGTGAGCGATCCTTCGACGCGCGTCCAGTAGTGCCACTGGTTCGGGTCCACGGTGCCGCCGTTCGGCGCATACGCCTGCGATTGCAGTTCGAGCAACGGAGCGCCGACGGGCGGGAAGGTCGGACTCGTCGGCCCGACGAAGTCGCGGAACGTGAGATCGGCGAGGAAGCGCTTCTCGGGATCGCTGATGCGCGCGAGCACGCCGACGAGGCGAGCGTCACCGCTCGGCAACTCGACGAATTGCCCGCCTGTCGTGAAGACGAAGTCGTCTCCGAGACCGACGAGCTGGAATGCGCGTCCGCCCGGCAGGCTGGCGAGTACCGGATCCGCGACGGGCGCCATGCCGACCTGGTGGTCGACCTGTGCGTGAGCGGACGCGGTGAAGAGGGCGAGGGCCGTACACCCGCTGGAGAGCGAGCGTCGCAGCGTGATTCGATACGCGTTGCGGTGGAGCATGTCGGGCGATCCAGGAGGTATCGAGAGGTGGAACGCTGGGGCGTCCGCGCCGGCGACCGGCGCGACTCTTCTCCGGATGGGCGGTGCGAGAGCAGACGTCGAGCGGGATGCGGGCCGCTCGACTTCGAACACCGAAACCTATCCCCGCTCGGAGCGACGCGCGGAGTTCGCGACAGCACGAAACCGCGAGATCTTTGCGCTCGGAACGATGTTCCGCGTGTCGTGACGACGGATCGGAAAGTCGTTCGCGGCGACGTGCAGGAGTTGCACGCGACGGGCTGTTCAGCGCGCGGCGGCGCAGCGAACTTGGATTCCGGATGGCGCCGCGCGGGCAGAGCGAAGAATCGCGACAAGCGAGAGGACGTCTCGATCCGCGCAGATTGCTCTTCGCGAGCTCGTAGGGTGATTCCGAAGTTCGTGGCATCACTCAGGCTGAATGCGCCTTCCTGGCCAGGCGCAGCGACGACGCGCGTTCGCTGCATCCCTCGGAAGAGCTGCAACGCCGTCCAGGGAGTCGCAGGCGGCCTGAGTTGTGCCGCGAACTTCGGAATCACCCCACTAGGCCTGAGTGCGCGTCCGCGACGCGCGCTGGACGGCATAGAGGACGCCCAGCGCCACCGACGCGGTCACGACAGCGAACAGAATCTCGAACGGCCACAGGTTGTGCGACGTCGGATCGCGTCGTGTGTCGAAAACGATCCGGGCGACGACGAATAGGACTGCGAGCAGCGGGAGCGTCGCGCCGATGCGCCATCCGCCCTTCCAGCGCAAGAGGCTGCGCGTCTCGAGGAACAAGAAGGCTGCTACGACGAGCGCGGCGACGAGCACCAAGAGGACGTCCATGACAGGGCTCCGATCGACGGACGAAAATGGACTCGCCGGGGGGATCAATGGCCGAACGCCCTCGCGATAACACCGAGTCGAGCGCACCGAACGCCGCGATCAGAGATCGCGCGTCCCCCGCCGTTTCCAGTACACGAGCAGGTACGTGCCCGGCAATGCGATCGAGGCTTGCTCGTACTCCTCGACGAAGCGCGCGTGCGCCACGAGTTCACGTTGCGAAGCGAACACGGGCACCTTGCCGTTCGCGTCGAGCAGCCCGTCGCCGAGCAGGACGATGTCCGGTCGGCGCGACAGCACGTACTCGGCGTCGTACTTCGTGTGCCCCTTCATCTCGGCCTCGAGGTGCGGCGCGCCGTGCGCGATCACCGGATCGACGAGGCCCAACATGTCGAGGATCGGCAGGCGCGATTCGTATCCGACGAAACCGATGGCCTGTGTCGCGACCCGCGTCTGTGGCGCGGCACGCTCGCGCAGAGCGACACCGATCACCTGCCAACGTCGTTCGAGTTGATCGAGGCTCGCTTCGCGTTCGGCGCGCTGGAACTGCCCGACCTGCATCGCGCCCATGATGGCGACGAAGAGGACCGCCGGCAGGGAGACGACGCCCTCGAAGCGGCGAACGATCTGCAGCGTCATCGCGAGCAAGAAGATCGGCGCGCTCGGGATCAGCATGCGTCCCAGCGGCATGTAGTCGCCGCCGACCGCGACGACGCCCAGCACCGCGAGCAGCAGCGCGACCGCGAGTTCCCGCGCGAGCGGTGGCGCAGATTGAGCGCGCACCCACGCCACGACGACCAGGATCACTCCGAGCGGAAGGAACGGCACCGCGAGGGCCTGATCGATCAGATAGGCCCATCCGCGCGCCAGGTCCTCCAGAAGAGGCAGGTTCTTCGCGCTGTAGGTGTTGGGCAACCAGGCACCGTAGTACGCGAGTCGGAACGCGAGCCACGCGAGCGGCGGCGCGCACGTCACGGCGGCACGCTTCCATTCGTGCTTCCACCCGAGGCGTGCCACGACGGCGAGCATGAGCAGCGACATCTCCGGTCGCAGCAGACACGCGAACCCGAGCGCCACGTCTGCCGCGGCTGGATGTCCGCGGCTGGATGTCCGCGGCTGGATGTCCGCGGCTGGATGTCCGCGGCGCGCCGCGCCTCGCGCGGCGCGCTCTCGGCCACGATGCGTCGCAGTTCCCCGAGCATCCACTGCGCGACGAGCGCTGCCGTCAGCAATGTGCCGAGCCCCGCGTTCGCGTGGAAGGCGAACGCCGGCATCGTCGCAGCGAGGAGCGCCGGCCACGGCACGGTCGACTTCGGAAGGGCCGTGCGCCACGCGGCCGAGAGCGCGAGAACGAGCCCGACGTACGACGCGATGCCGAGCGCACGGCTCGCGAGCACGTGATCGACGCGCGCGAACTCGACGAGCGCGTGGAAGAAAACGAGCGGCGGTGCCGTGTAGCCCTCGACGCGCTCGCCCGGGTTGAAGACGAGCCCGAGTCCGCGCGCCAAGTTCGCGCCATAGCGGTAGAGGATCGCGTCGTCGTCCAGCGGCCCGGTCGCGCGCCACACGCACACGTGCGCGATCGCTATCGCACACGCCGCGGCCGTCGCGAGCGCGTACCCTCGATCGGATACGCGCTCCGCCGTCACGGAGCGGTGCTAGTCGAGCGGCCGGTAGCGCACCAACTGTCGGAGCTCAAGCACATGACCAGGCTCGGCAATTACCAGTCCGTTCGCGCGCGTCAGCTCGACGATGTCCGCCGAACTCGTCCATTCGAGCGGCACCAACTCGTCGACGCCGTCGGCGCCGGGTTCGACGCGCACGGGGATGTTCTGCTGACGAGGATTGTCCTTCGTCGCGCCGCTCATCCAACGTCCGAGGCGCACGCGCTCGCGCCACTCGGACGGATCCGCGCCCTCCATCTTCGCGAGCGCCGGTCGCACGAAGACCTCGAAGCCGACCAGGCACGACACGGGATTGCCCGGCAGCCCGAACACGGGCACGCGGCCTTTCATCCCGAACCACAACGGCTTCCCCGGCTTGATCGCGATCTTGTGGAGGATGGGTGTCACGCCGCAGCGCTCGAACGCGGCACCGACGAGGTCGTAGCGGCCCATGCTCACGCCGCCCGTCGTCATCACGGCGTCGCACGTCGCGAAGAGCTCCTCGAAGCGCGCGACGAGCACGTCCATGTCGTCCGGGAGGATGCCGAGGTTCACGACCTCAGCCCCCACGAGCTCCGCGCGCGCCGCGAGATAGAACGTGTTGCCCTCGCGAATCTGTCCCCGTCCCGGTTTCTGCGACGCACGCACGAGCTCGTCACCGGTCGTCACGAGGCCGAGTCGCACCTTCGGTCGCACCGGGACCGGATCGACGCCGACGGCCGCGAGAACCGAGAGATCGATGGGTGTCAGTCGCCGCCCGGCGCGGAGGGCGACCGCGCCGACCCCCAAGTCTTCGCCTCGGTGACAGACGTGCTGTCCCGGCCGCGGGGCGTCGTCGAGCTCCACGGTGTCACCCTCCCGTCGACTCTTCTCGATCATCACGACCGCGTCGCAGTCCGGCGGCAACTCGGCGCCGGTGTAGATCTCGACGCACTCCCCCGGATGAACGTCCCCTTCGAAGCCGGCGCCGGCCTTCGACTCCCCCACGACGCGAAGCGTGCGGGGACCCGAAAAGTCCACGAAATCGGCCGCGCGGACTGCGAAACCGTCCATCGCCGTCTTCTCGAAGGGCGGCAGATCGACGTCGGAGATCGCGTCGCGCGCGAGGATTCGGCCACGAGCTTGCGCGAGGGTTACGCGTTGCTCGCGCGTTCCGAGGGGAACTGCCTCTAGAATCTCCGCAATAGCCTGAGTGGGTGTACGCAACGCGCGCACTGTAGCGACGCACCCCCAACGGACGAGCCCACGTCCGACGAACTAGCCCCCTCGGTTCCGAAGCCCTCTCCCGATGTCCCGAGCCTCCTCCGCGGCCAGCGCCGCTTTCGTCATCGCCGTCTTCGCCCTGAGCGCTTGCTCGGGCGGATCGGGGGGGCCCAGTGACGCGCCGCCCGCTGTCCGTCAGCGTGAGGCCGCGCGCGTGCGCACGGCACCCGTCCTGAAGCGCGAGATGGTGCGCACCATCTCGACCACGACGACGGTCGAGTCCGAGCGCGAGATCAGGCTCTTCCCCCGCGCGTCCGGCGTGGTCGTGCGCATCGACGCTGAGGAGGGCGATCGCGTGGAAGCCGGCGCGGTGTTGGCCGAACTCGACCGGCGCGGAAGCCGCGCAGCGATCGACGAGGCGCGCATCGCCCTGCGCGAGGCGGACGATGCGGCGAAGAAGGCGCAATTCGCTCTGCCCGAAGCACAGAACAAGGTCGCGACGACGAAGCTCAAGTGGGAGCAAGGCACCCGCGAGCACGACCGCAACGAGAAGGCCGGGATGATCTCGGCGCAGGCGCTCGACAACCTGCGCGTCGTGCGCGACACGGCGAAGTCGGAACACGACGGAGCGCTCCTCTCCGTCGACCGCGCGCAGAGCGACATCCAAGCGCTGGGGACTCAAAAAGCCAAAGCAGAGGTCGCGTTGCAGCGCGCCGAACTCGAGGACAGCTACCTCGTGATCACGGCGCCGTTCGCGGGGACGATCGCGCAACGGCTGTTGAAGGTCGGGGATGCGGCGAGTGCCTCCGCGCCGGCGTTCGTGCTCACGGACCAGATCGCCCTGCGCGCGATCGTGCACCGGCCCCAGCGCGAGCTCTCCATGTTCCTCGCCGCGACGAAAGCTGGTGATGGTGATGGTGCACCGCTCGAGATTCGAGCCACCGCCGAAGCACTGCCCGGCCGCGAATTCCCGGGCGAAATCCTGCTGGTCAGCCCGTCGATCGACCCGGCGTCGGGATCGTTCCGCGTCACCGTGCGACTACCGGCCGCGAAGGAAAACGAACCGGGACTGCTGCCCGGGATGCTCGTGCGTCTCGCGATCGTCACGGAGCGGCATCCCGATGCGCTCGTCGTGCCGAAGCGCGCGCTGCGACGCGAGGGCGGCTCGGACTTCGTGTTCACGGTCTCGGAAAACCGAGCCCACCGCATCGAGGTCGCGGAGGGTTTCTCGGACGACGACTCCACCGAGGTCGTCCCGCGTGACGCAGCGCTTCTCACGGTGGGCGCGCGGGTGATCGTCGTCGGCAACCGCGAGATCGAAGAGGGAGCCGAAGTGCAGGAAGAGGTCGCGACGCAAGCCGCGCCAGGCGCACCCGAACGCGCCGCGTCCGAAGCCGCGACGCCCGAAGCCACGAAGGGCTGACGCATGGAACGCCGCGGAGGGCTCCATGCCGTGCTCGCGCTGGTCACGGCGCGACCGGTCGCCGTCACGATGATCGTCGTCGCGTCGGCGGTCTTCGGTTGGGTCTCGTTCTCGAAGCTGCGCGTCGACCTTCTGCCCGAGATCGGCTACCCGACGCTCACCGTGCGCACGACGTGGGCCGGTGCGGCACCCGAGGACATCGAGGACCGCATCAGCGAGCGCGTCCAGGAAGCACTCTCGACGCTGCCGCGACTGGTGCGCGCGAGTTCGGTGTCACGCGCCGAAACGAGCGACGTGAACCTCGAGTTCGAGTGGGGCACGCCGATGACCTTCGCGGTCCAGGACGTGCGCGACCGACTCGACACGATCTTCCTGCCGCCCGGCTCGGAGAAGCCGCTGATCCTGCGCTACGACCCGAATCTCGATCCGGTGCTGCGGATCGCGGTGTCCTTGGCCGACGACGCGCGCGGCCGCGTCACGGGGTCGGAGACGGACCCGGCGAAGCAGCGCGAGCGCGAACTCGTTCACCTGCGCTGGCTCGCGGAAAATCGGATCCAGCGTGAGTTGGAAACGATTCCGGGCGTTGCCGCCGTGCAAGTGCGCGGCGGTCTCGTCGAGGAGATCAAGGTCCGCGTCGACCCGTTCCGGATGGCGGCGCAGGGCCTCGATCCGAAACAGATCGGCGAACGCCTCGCTCAGGAGAACCTCAACGCTTCCGGCGGACTCATCCGCGAGGGTTCCACCGAATACCTCGTGCGGACGATCAACGAGTTCCAAGAGGTCGAGGAGATCGCCGACCTGGCGATCGTGCGCAAGAACGGCGCGCCGATTCGCGTGCGCGACGTCGCGACGATCGAGCGCACGCACGCCGAGCGCGAAGTCGTGACGCGCGTGGACGGTCGCGAGGCCGTGGAGCTCGCGCTGTACCGCGAGGCCGGCGCGAACATCGTCGCCGTCGCCGATGCCGTGCTCGCCCGCGTCTACGGCAACGCTGAACAGCGCGAAGCCGCCGCTCGGGCCGAGAAGGATTCCGGCGGCGGCGCGGTCGGCGGTGTGGAAGCCGGCGGTGGGTTCGGCCAGGGTCCGGCGCTCACGCACCTCGCCCACTTGCTGCGCAAGGACGCGCGATTCGAGACGCTCTCCGACCAATCGACGTTCATCCGCGATTCGATCGAGGACGTGAAGAGCTCGGCTTGGTTGGGCGTCCTCCTCACGGTGCTCGTGATCCGGCTCTCGCTGCGAGCCCTGGTCCCGACGCTGATCATCAGCATTTCGATCCCGATCTCGGTCGTCGTGACGTTCGTCCCGATGTTCCTCTCGGGCGTCTCGCTGAACATCATGTCGCTCGGCGGGCTCGCGCTCGGGATCGGCATGGTCGTCGACGCGTCGATCGTCGTCCTCGAGGCGGTCCAACGCCGCCGCGACATGGGCGAGTCGCCGCTCACCGCGGCCGTGAACGGCGCGCAGGAGGTCGCGGGCGCCATCGCGGGATCGACGCTGACGTCCGTCGCGGTGTTCGCCCCGATCGTCTTCGTCCACGGCGTCGCCGGGCGCATCTTCGGCGATCAAGCGTTGACCGTCGTCTCGTCGCTCTCGGTCTCGCTGCTCGTGGCCTGCTTCCTGATCCCGGTCCTCGCGTCGCGTTCGTTCGCGGGACTCGCGACAGCGACCGATCGGGGCGAATTCCGCGCGGTCTTCCGCGGTTTCCGCTTCTCGTTCGCGGCCCTCCTATCGAGCGTGGGACTCTTCGCGGCCTGGATCTTCGGTGGGCTCGTCTGGGTCGTCGTCAAGCTCGTCGGAGTGATCCTCCTCGTCCTCGACTTCTTGTTGAAGCCGGTGCAGCTCGTTCACGATCGGGCGTGGGGCCGCATCGAGCGCGCCTACCCGCACCTCCTTATCCGCGCCCTGGCAAGGCCCTGGATCGTGATGCTCGTCGCCGCGAGCCTGTTGGCGCTCGCGGTCAACCGATCCCGATCCTTGGGTTTCGACCTGCTTCCCGACGTGCACCAGGGCGAGTTCACCTTCCTCGTGGGTCTGCCCGTGGGATCGCGGCTCGAGGCGACCGACGAAGCCCTGCAGGAGATCGAACGCGACGTGCGCGCCATCCCGGGTGTCGCTCACACGGCGCTCGTCGTCGGAGTCGAGAAGGATTCGCTCACGCGCGAGATCGAGGGCAAGCACACGGCACGGCTCACGGTGCGTCTCGATCGCGAACTCGCCAACCAGGACGACGAGAACCGACTCGTCGAATCGGTGCGCGAACGGATCGAGCGTCATCCGGCGATCCGCACGGTTTCGCCGCCCTCGCGACCGACGCCGTTCGCGATCGACGCGCCGGTCCAGGTCGAGGTGTTGGGATACGACCTCGATGCCATGCGCGTCGTCGCGGACGAAGTCGCGGCACGACTCGCGCGCGTCGAGGGCCTCGAGGACGTCCGCACGAGCGTCCGCCCCGGTCACCCCGAGGCGCGGCTATCCTTCGACCGCGATGCGATGCTCGAGTACGGCCTCGATCTGGGCGCTGTGTCGCAGCTCGTGCGTGAACAGGTCCTGGGCGCGGTGAACACGCGCTTCCGCGACGGCGAAGACCGCATCGACGTCCGCGTGCTCGGAGACGACATCGTGCGCAGCGATCTCGAGCGCGTGATGGAGCTCGTCGTCAACCCGACTGCGGCGACGCCCGTGCGGCTCGGCGACGTGGCCGTGGTCAAGAACATCGAAGGCCCGGCCGAGATCCGCCGCATGGGCAACACGCGCGCGATCCTCGTCACCGCCGCGGTCGCCGGTCTCGATCTCGGCGGGGTCAGCACGCGCATCGAGCGTGCGCTCACGGGACTCTTGACGCCCGACGACGTCGTCGTGCAGTTGGGCGGACGCAAGCGCGAGATGGACGAAGCGCGCTCGAGCCTCGTCTTCGCCTTGCTTCTGGCGCTCTTCCTCGTCTATGCCGTGATGGCCGCGCAGTTCGAGTCGCTCCTGCAGCCGCTCATCGTCCTCCTCACCGTACCTTTGGCCGCGATCGGGGTGATCTTCGCCCTCTCGTGGCTGTCGATGCCCATCTCGGTCGTCGTGTTCATCGGTCTGATCCTCCTGGCGGGCATCGTCGTGAACAACGCGATCGTGCTGATCGAGCGCGTCAACCAGTCTCTCGCGCAGGGCCGGTTGGTCGAGGCCGCGTTGCTCGAGGCCTGCAAGACGCGCTTGCGGCCGATCTACATGACGACGGCGACGACGTTGCTCGGGATGCTGCCGCTCACGGGTTGGTTGGCCTCCGTGCCGGGACTTTCGGCGCTCTCGGGCGGCGCGGGCGCGGAGTTGCGCGCTCCGCTCGCCGTGACGGTGATCGCGGGCCTCTCGCTGTCGACGCTCCTCACGCTGATCGTCATCCCGTGCGCCTATCGGATCGTGTACGCGCGCGCACCCCGGCAGGTGCACGCGTGAGCACGGATCGCCCCGAGCACGCGAAAACGAACCGCGGCGGCCTGCACCGGGTGCTGCTCGCACGCCCCGTCCTCCTGCTCGTCCTGTTCGCGTGCGCATTCGTCATCGGCGGAATCGCGCTGCGCGAAATCCCGCTCCAGATGATGCCCGACGGCTTCAGCAACCCGGGCCTGCAGGTCTTCGTCTCGAACCCCGGCGCGGGAGCGGCCGAGAACGAGGAGCAGGTCACGCAGCCGATCGAGGAAGAACTGCGGACGCTGCCCGGCATCGAGGAAGTCCAGAGTTCGACGCGCGCCGACTCCGTCTTCCTGTGGCTCGGTTTCCGCAGTGACATCGACATGGACCTCGCGAAAGCCGAGGTCCGCGACCGCGTCGAGCGCGCGCGCCCGAAGCTGCCCAAGACGGTCGACGAGATCGGGATCTGGTCCTGGAACCAGGGCGCGATGCCGATCGCCTTCGTCGCGATCCTCCACGACGGCGATTCGCCGCGGAACGACTTCCTGCTCGAGGAAGTCGTCCAGCGCCGCATCGAAGCCGTCGACGGCGTGGGTAAGGTCGAGGTCTGGGGCAACCTGGCCGATTCGCTGCGCATCTTGCTCGACGAGGACCGGGTCATTGCCGCGGGCCTGGACATCGGCGCCCTGATCGGGCGACTTTCCGCGGACAATTTCGCCGAACCGCTGGGCGAGGTCGACGACGGCGGGACACGGATCCTGCTGCGCTCCGACATGCGCTTCACTTCGATCGAGGAGGTCCTCGACTACCCGATCGGGAACGGTCTCGTCATCCGCGACGTCGGGCGCGTCGAGATGGTGAAGTCCGTTCGCCAACAGTTGTCGCGCATCGACGGCCGCTACTCCTACTTCTCCATCGTCGAGAAGGACAGTCGCGCGAACGCCGTCGACGCGAGTCGGAACTTGCGCGCGGCATTGGCGGGCCTCGAGAAGGCGCCCGAGCTCGAGGGCCACTTCCGTTTCATGGTCCTCTTCGATCAGGGCGAGTTCATCGAGAGTTCTCTCTCGGCCCTCACCGAGACGGCGATCACGGGCGGCTTGCTGGCCGTGCTCATTCTCTTCCTCTTCTTGTGGCGAATCCGACTCACACTGCTCGTGGCGCTGTCGATTCCCTTCTCGACGCTGATCGCGATCGCTTACGGCTACTTCAGTGGAGGATCGTTCAACGTCCTCACCATGATGGGCATCACCCTCGCGATGGGGATGCTGGTCGACAACTCGATCGTCGTCGTCGAGAACATCACGCGGAAGAAGGCGCTCGGACTCTCGACGGAAGCTGCATGCGCGGAGGGTGCGGGCGAAGTCGGGCTCGCCGTCCTGCTCTCGACCCTGACGACCGTCGTCGTCTTCGCGCCGCTGATCTTCCTGGGTGAAAACCCTCAGTTCCGGCTGATCTTCGGCGAGATCGGCAAGCCGTTGTGTATCTCGCTCCTCGCGAGCCTCCTGGCGGCGCTCGTGTTCCTGCCCGTGCAGGTCCGCCGCGCACTCGAGCCCCGCGCGGCGTGGGTCGAAGCGCTCGCGAGTCGCCTCGCGCCGATCGCCGCCATCCCGGCGCGAGTGCTGGCGTTCGTGATCGCTGGAGTGCGCGTCGGCCTGAGAGGCACCTTGGCGTATCTCTCGCGGATCCTGGTCGGCCTCCTCGCGCTCGTCACGCCGCTGCGTTGGCTGCTCGCACCCGCGTTCGTCGCTCTCGGAGCTTGGCGCGCATTCGCCGCACTGCCGACGCTGGAAGCGGCACGCAGCGTCGCGCCCTACGACTTGGCGCCGTACGGACTGGCGCTGCCCGCGATCACGGTCGTGCTCCCCATCGTGCTCGGGCTCGCGGCAGCTGCCGTTTTGATCTTCGCCGTGCCGCGCTGGAAACGCCGCATCGCGCCGCGCGGACCAAGCGTCGCGACGGTGGTCCCGCCGGGCACTTCGGTCATCGACTTCGTGATCTATGCGAACCGCGCGCTGGTCGAGTGGAGCCTCGCGAAGCGACTCGCTGCCACCGGCGTTGCGCTGATCGTCCTCGTGTCGATCGTGATCCCGGCGACGAACATGGAGGTCGCGTCGTTCGGACAGGATCAGGACGCGTCGCGGATCAACTTCTGGGTGGAGCTGGAGGAGAACTTCACACTCGCCGACGCCGAGACCGAAATGATCCGCTACGAGGACGCCGTGAACGCGAAGCGGGCCGAGTGGGGATTCGAACGCGTCCTGACGCGCTTCAACCACGAGGGCGGGCGGGTCAGCCTTTTCTGGGAAGCGCCGCCCAAGCAGTCGCACATGCTGCGCGTTCGGCGCGAGTTGCGCGCGGCCCTGCCGCGTCTCGCCGGGCACCAACTCCAGTTCCTGGATGGCGAGGGGCCGAGCTCGGAAGACAAGACGATCGCCACGTTCCGGCTACTCGGGCCCGACTCCGAGGTCCTCGAGCAGATCGGTGCTCGAGCCGTCGCGTTGCTCGAGCAGGTGCCCGGCCTCTCCGATCTGCGCTCACCGCTCTCGGCCGCGCCGCCGCAGGTCGAGTTGTCCTTCGACTCCGAGCTCGCGCAGCAGTTCGGAGTCACGGCCCAGCAGGCGCTCGGGAACGTCTCGTGGGCGTTGCGCGGCGCGCAACTCCCGCGCTACCAGGAACCGGGCCGCGAGGTCCCCTTCCTGATCGAATACGACAAGTCCGAGACCGCCGGTCTCGACACGCTGCGCGACCTCGACATCTACACGAAGGACTCGGCCGTTCCGCTCTCGACGTTTGCCACACTCGACTTCGGCCGCGGTCAGCGCACGATCGAGCGCACGGACGGACGCGCGAGCTTCACGATCCAGGCCAAGGTCGATTCGCCGGCGCGACAGACGGAGCTCAGCAAGGCCGGCCGACGCGCGCTCGAGGCCCTCGAACTCCCGCGCGACTACGAGATCGCGGACGACGTGATGGCCGACTTCCGCGTCGACGAGGAGATGCAGGACATCTACGGCGCGCTGCTCCTGTCCGTCGTCCTCGTGTTCCTCTTGATGGGGATCCTTTTCGAGTCGTTCGTGCTGCCCGTCTCCGTCCTCTTCACCATCCCGTTCGCGGTGGTCGGTTCTTACTGGACGTTGTGGCTGACAGGCACGGCGATGGACTCGGTGGGCTGGATCGGGATCATCGTCTTGGTCGGCGTCGTCGTGAACAACGGCATCGTGCTCGTCCATCGCATCACGCAGCTCCGCGCCGAGGGGATCGAGCGCACCCGCGCCGTGACCGACGGGTGCGCGCAGCGCGTGCGGCCCATCCTCATGACCGCGTTGACGTCCGTCATCGGACTCGTGCCGATGGCGTTGTCGGAACCGCGCGGCGAAGGCATCGACTACCGCGCTCTGGCGACCTGCGTGGCCGGCGGGCTCACGGCCAGCACGTTCTTCACGCTGTGGGTCGTGCCGCTCGCATACACGGTGATCGACGATCTCTCGCGCGCGACCTCGACCCAATTCGCGTGGGCGATCCGCAGGCGTACGCGGCCGGGAGCGGAGCCGATTCCGCCGACCCGGGCGACGATCTGAGTGGTCACGGGGCACTGGATCGTCGGACTTCTCGGACCCGGTTCCGTCCTTCCGCGTCGCGAACGCAGGTGAATTCGGCGCGGGCTCCGAAGCGCGAATCGGAACGGTTTCAGGACCTCCCCGATCCGCCGATTCCCTCGTAGTCTGGCGCGCCCCCCATGGCCACGCAGCCAGAGTCCGAGCGATTTCGTACCCAGCCCGCCCCCGGCGCGGTCCTTCTCGACTTCGAGAATCTCGTCCACGGTCTGTCGCGCAAGCAAGACAGCGAGAGCTTGGTCGAGGTCGCGTGCCTCCGCGCGTTGTGCGCGCTCGTGCGCGAACTCGTGCACCCCGGCGTGCGCCGCGCGTACGGCGATTGGCGTGTCCGCGACCTGAATCAATTCCAGGTCGAGCTCTATCGCAGCGGGTTCGAGATCGTGCAGGTGCTCGGACGCCTGACGCCGGGAGCCCGCAAGAACTCCAGCGACATCCGACTCGCCGTCGATGCCGTCGAGCTCGCGCTGCTCGAACCGAACCTCGCGCGCTTCGTCATCGCGTCTGGCGACCGCGACATGATCGAGATCGTGCGCTGCCTGCAGAAGCACGGGCGCGAAGTCATCGTGATCGCGCCCGAAGGGAGCGCGAGCGCCGATCTCTCCGACATCTGCGATCGGTTCATCCCGTACTCCGAAGTCCAGCGTCGCGCCGGGCTCGTCGTGCGCACGATGTCGGTGCACGCGTTGCGCAGCGAACCGAGCGGACCCGCGCGGGACCCGACGGATGCGGATCGCGTCGAACCGTGGATCGACGGCGCGCCGCGAATCGTCGAAGCCGTCAACGGGTCGGCCCTCGTAGCTCCCGCGGCCATCGTCCCGGGTCAGAGTCAGCTCGTGGCGCGCGCGCGTCTCTCCAACTACCGGTACGAGGGCGATCCGGTCCGACGTCGTCGGATCCTCGATGCGATCCACACCGCCGCGCGTTCGGCGGCTGGGTTCACTCTCGGCCGTCTGCGCACCGCTCTCGCGGACCCTGCTTCAGGACTCGAGCTTCGTCCGGGCGACGTGAACAAGTGCTGGACCGTGCTCTACCAGGGTCGCGCGTTCACACCGGGCACCTTGGACGAGGAGGTACCCCTCCAGTTCCGCACGCACGTCCTCGCCGCAGATGCATCGTCTCCCGAAGGACTCACGCGCATCTACGAGCGCGGCATCGTCTACAAGCTGCTCGAGAACTCCCGCTCGGAACCCACGGCCGGCGAGGTGCGCGTCCTCCTCGGTTTGCAGGAGGAAGATCTCGGCTGGTGCACGACGCTCCTCGACGAAGCGCGGCGGCTCCTGCGCGGCACGTAGCGCAGCTCCCTTGGCATCGCGTACAGTCCGGCGTTCCATGGGACTGGACACGAAGCGGTGGGAACGCCCTCGGGCAGAGCGGCCTGGATCGGTCATCGGGATCGTCGTGGCGGATTTCCACGCCGAACTGACGGGTGCCATGGCCGATTCGGCCGAGCGCGAGCTCATCGAAGCCGGCGTCGACGAGGACGACATCCTCCGCGTGCACGTGCCCGGCGCGTTCGAGATCCCGATCGTCGCGAGTCGCTTGGCCGAGTCCGGAGAGGTGGACGCCGTGCTGTGTTTCGGCCTCGTCTTGAAGGGCGAGACGGATCACGACCGCCACGTCGCGGAAGGCTGCGTGCAGGGGATCATGCGGGCGAGCCTCGAGTCGGGAGTGCCGATCCACTTCGGCGTGCTCACCTGCGCGACGATGGAACAAGCTCGCGCACGCGCACTGCCGTCCGCACACGAGGAACACGAAGGCGCGATGATCGGTGACGTGACTCGCGCCGATGCCCGCCGCGAGGACAAGGGCCGCGAAGTCGCGCGCGCGGCGATCGAAACCCTTCTGGCGCTGGACGAGGTCCTGGAGCTCACGAAGTGAAGAAGCGGACACGCGCGCGCGAGTTGGCGCTCCAATTCCTCTATCAGCTCGACCTGCGGGGCGACGACCTGCTCACCGAAGCACGTGAGTTCGTCGCCGCCGAAGAGCGCGACGCCGAGACGACGCGCTTCGCGTTGAAGCTCGTGCTGGGCGCGCACGAGAACAAGGCCAGCATCGATCAGATGATCCAAGCCGTCGCGCAGAACTGGAACATCTCGCGCATGGCGGTCGTCGATCGCAACGTGCTGCGACTCGCGACGTACGAACTCGTCCACTGCCCCGATGTACCGCCGAAGGTCGCGATCAACGAGGCGATCGAACTCGGGAAGCGGTACTCGACGCAGAACTCGGGGGCGTTCATCAATGGGATCCTCGACAAGATCATGAACAGGTCGACGCCGCTCGCGGCGGCGCCCACGGGTAACGCGACGGGTAACGCGACCGACACCCCGAGTGCGGCCGCTCTCGACGAGGAACTGCCCGAGACCGCCGCGTCCGTGGACCCCGACTGATCGCGCGATGGGCATCTTCGACCGCCTGAAAGACCGCCTGACGAAGACGCGCACCGCGCTGTCCGACGGCATCACGGGCCTCTTCCGCGGCGGGCGCACGATCGACGCCGCACTCCTCGGCGAACTCGAAGAACTCCTCTACACATCCGACCTCGGCCCCGTCGCCGCCGCCGTCACCACGGAACTCGGCCGCCTCCACAAACGCGGCGAGGTCAAAGGCGAGGACGACGTGCGCCTCGCGATGCGCCGGATCCTCCTCGAGAAAATCGGGCAGGAAGACGCCGAGATCCAGTTCGTCCACAAACCCACGGTGATCCTCGTGGTGGGCGTGAACGGTTCCGGCAAGACGACTTCGATCGCGAAGCTCGCGCACCGTTTCCAGAAGCGGGGCAAGAAGGTGCTCCTCGGCGCCGGCGACACGTTCCGCGCCGCCGCGGCGGATCAACTCGACATCTGGGCCCAACGCAACGGCTGCGACATCGTGAAGCAGAAACCCGGTGCCGATCCCGCCGCCGTCGCGTTCGACGCTGTCGATGCCGGAATCGCGCGCAACGCCGACGTCGTGATCATCGACACGGCCGGACGCCTGCACACACAGTCGAACCTGATGGCCGAGCTCGACAAGGTCCGTCGCGTGATCGACCGCCGCCTCCCCGGCGCGCCGCACGAGACGTGGCTCGTCCTGGACGCGACGAACGGCCAGAACGCGATCCAACAAGCGAAGCTCTTCACCGCGAGCGTCGCTGTCACGGGTCTGATCGTCGCCAAGCTCGACGGCACTGCGCGCGGCGGCGCGATCTTCACGATCAAGGAAGCGCTGGGCCTGCCCGTGCGCTACGTCGGCACGGGCGAGCAACTCGAACTGCTCGAACCGTTCGATCCCGAGTCGTTCGTCGACGCGATCGTCGGTCAGGTGGCCGGAGCGCGGTGACGACCGACGCCGCTCGAGCATCGGACGTGCGCGCTGGCGCAGCCGACGTCGTGCAGGCCGTGCTCGCCTTGCTCCCGGCGCTCGTACTCGTCTGGCCCTTCGGAGGTCCTCTCGAGCACGATTTCGCGCCGCGTTCCACGGGTTTCGGCCTCGCGGCGTTGCTCGCGATCCCGGGCGCCCTGTTCTTCTTGCTCCGACGCACAGCACCTTCGGTGCGCGGCTCGTGGCTCCTCGCGATCCCGCTCGCGATGAGCGTGGCGTGGCTCGCGTTCGGCGAACCGCTCGACACGTTCGAGGCCACGCGCGCGACGCTCGGGTGGGCACTCGTGCTCGCGTGCCTCTTCCTCGGCGCCGCGTCCGATCCGCGCATGCTGGCGCGCGGAGCCACGATCATCGGACTCTGCGCCTCCGCAGCGGGCCTCGCGAGCGCCGGTGCCGGTCCGCTCGGCAACGCGGGCGCGACATCCGAAGCCGCGACACTCGGCGCGGCGGCGGGAGCGATGCTCCTCGCGACGGACCGCGCCGCGTGGCGCATCGTCGGAGCCGCAGCAGTCCTCGCGTTCGTGGTTCACGCGTTCCGCGCACCCGTCCTCGCCGGTGGAGTGTCCTTGGTGATCGCTTGCGGCGTGGCCGCACTCGCACGGCGCGGACGCGACCGACAGTTCCTCACGACGTGCGCGGTGATCGCGCTCGCCGCGGTCGCCGCACCGATCCTGCAACACAGTGCAACTGCGAACGGGGCAACTGCGAACGGGGCAAC
>CAZKIY010000015.1:26178-28536 GCA_964552875.1 uncultured Planctomycetaceae bacterium | reverse complement strand
GCGTTGCTTCGAATTAAACCACATGCTCCACCGCTTGTGTGAGCCCCCGTCAATTTCTTTGAGTTTTACCCTTGCGAGCGTACTCCCCAGGCGGGGTACTTAACACATTAGCTCCGGCAGAGAAGACATAGATATCCCCCCTGCCCAGTACCCATCGTTTACGGCTAGGACTACCGGGGTATCTAATCCCGTTTGCTACCCTAGCTTTCGCACCTCAGTGTCAGTGTCGGGCCAGTGAGTCGCTTTCGCCACCGGTGTTCCTCCAGATATCTACGCATTTCACCGCTCCACCTGGAGTTCCACTCACCCCTCCCGATCTCTAGCTCGCCAGTATCGCCCGCAATTCCCCGGTTGAGCCGGGGGATTTCACACGCGACTTAGCGAACCACCTACGTGCGCTTTATGCCCAGTAATTCCGAACAACGTTTGCACCCTCTGTCTTACCGCGGCTGCTGGCACAGAGTTAGCCGGTGCTTCCTCTCGTCTTGGTCGAACTCGGCGCTATTCACGCCGAGTAGTTCCTAGAACGTGACAGTAGTTTACAACCCGAAGGCCTTCATCCTACACGCGGTGTCGCTCCGTCAGGCTTTCGCCCATTGCGGAAGATTCACGACTGCAGCCTCCCGTAGGAGTCTGGGCAGTTCTCAGTCCCAGTGTGCCGGACCGTCCTCTCAGACCCGGTAGCCGTCATCGCCTTGGTGAGCCGTTACCTCACCAACTAGCTGATAGCCCGCAACCTCCTCCACGAGCAGCAGCTTACGCCACCGTTTACCAGCCAGGAGATGCCTCCCAGTGGACCATCTGGTATTACCCACCGTTTCCAGTGGTTATCCCAGTCTCGAGGGTAGATTGATTACGTGTTACGCACCCTTTCGCCGCTTTACTCGTCTTGCGACTTTCACGCGCGACTTGCATGCCTAAGTCACACCGCTAACGTTCGTTCTGAGCCAGAATCAAACCCTTCATGAGTGTTTGTCTATATGCTCTTGGAATTCATTTCGAGGCCGCTCCCTTTGGAGTCGGCTCGATACGCTCGCACAGTTTTCAAGGGCCACCCTTGTTTTCAAAGATCCCGGTCGAGCTCGCCGCGTGCGGCGTGGTTCGACCGTGTTTTCAGTTCCCGACGCGCTCGTTTCTTCCGTCGGACGCTCGTTCGCGCTGGCTGCGCGCTTCGTCGTCCGGGGCCGCTTGGCTGCGTTAGGGAGGCGGGATCCTAGAGGTTTCACCTGCCCCGTCAACAGGCTCCCGTCAGGAATCGTTGGCGGAGCCATCGCAGCGCCTTAACCCTTTGCTGATGTTGTAGTTAGAGCTCCCCACCTAGTTCCACTTTTGCTCCTTTTCCGGTGGGTGAAGCACCGTTGTTGCTCCCCGACTCTTCCAGATCCGCGCGTCACGGCACCACGCGGACCGCGGCCCCCACCGGGAGGATGTCGTAGAGCTCCTCGACGTCGAGGGTTCGCATCCGGATGCAGCCCAAACTCGCGTCTTTCCCGATGCTGCCGGGATCGTTGGTGCCGTGAAACCCTAGGCCGGTGTCGAGCCCCTCGCTGCTGTTCCAGGGGATCCAGCGGGTGCCCAGGGGGTTGGCCGGATCGCCGAAGGGCACGGGCTTGCGTCCCTCCGGGAACCACATCGGCTCCTTGGTCTTCTTGGCGCCGACCGTGAAGCTCCCGAGACGTGTCGCACTCGCCTCGCTCCCGACGCCCACGGGCCAGGCAGCGATGACCTCGGTGCCCGCGATGTAGAAGGCCCAGTGGGCGTCGAGGTCGACGAGAATCTGAACCGGATCCTGCGGGATCCTCAGTTTCATTCCCGGGTGGATCACCTCGCCTTCCAGCCCGTTCGCCCGCGCGATCTGTCCCGTGCACACGACGAGGTTCGGGTCGGCAGCGAGCGCACGTTTACGCACGTGGATCAGCGAATCGCCGGGCTGCACGACGACCTCCGTGGATCGCCATTTTCCTCGGGGATTCCAGCGATTTCGACGTTGGGCTTCGCGGACCCCCAAGCTCCAACGCTCGAGACGTGTCGCGTCCGCGCGCCAGGGCGAATCGATCTCGGCCAACAGCAGGCGGGAGAAGGAACTCGCCGCGTCGTCGAAGCGCGATGCGTCGAGGGCCGCGAACGCCGCGCGCTCCTCGGCCACTGCGGAAGCTGCACGGGCCAGGGCCGAATCCGCGACGATCGGGCCGCCTGCGCCGGCGACGATGCGCAGAGCGAGATCGCGTTCGGCGGCGCGCAAGGCTCCGGACCTCGCCGCGCGTTCGAGGGCCGAGTGCGTCTCGCCTTCGCGAGCGGCGAGCGCATGGACGAATACCGTGGCGACGTCCTGTCGAGCGGGATCGAGGTTGGTGCTCC
>CAZKIY010000015.1:5264-26078 GCA_964552875.1 uncultured Planctomycetaceae bacterium | reverse complement strand
GCATGGACGAATACCGTGGCGACGTCCTGTCGAGCGGGATCGAGGTTGGTGCTCCCCGCCACGAGCTGCGCCTCGAACGCGACTCGGTCTTTCAGCAGCTCCTCGGCTGCGGCAACTTCCGCGGGGGAAACGAGCGCCGAAGTGGGCCGCAGCGTCCCCGGGGTCCCTGGGGGAGTCAGCGCACCACTCGTTTCCGAACCCGTGCCCGACACGCGATCGGATCCCGGGGCCGGATCTCGCGTGGCCGACGGAGACGAGTTCCCGGCCGGGCTCTGCACGTCAGGAGAGGTTTCACCCTCCGGGGATGATCGGTCTCCGACGGTGTTGCCCGCTGAACGGCTGGTCAGCCCAGCTCCACCGTTCACCCCGGCCCCGGCCTTCGTGGACTCGTCGGTACCGACGGAACCTGTGGACACATCAGGTGACGTCGCGCCGGCCTCGACGTGGAGCATGGAGCCGGGCGCCGCCTGCGCTTCGCTGGGCGCTGACTGCCCCGGGCCGAGCCCGCGCCAGACGAACCACACGATGCCGGCGCCGAGAACGAGGAGGAGGAGTGTGCGCATACGGAAGGATCCGGATCGGGGGAACGATCGATGTCGACGGGCCGAGACACGGACCGGCGGACCGGTCGGCGTGCAGATGGGCGAGTGAAGCGCGAAAGCTGCGAGAACGCGTCGCTCGCGGCGATCACGCTCTCGTGCGGGAGATCGCGGGGGCCCCAGCAGAACCGTGCTGGTCGGAACCCGGAACCAGTAGGGTTCCAGGGGGGCCCGCCACGCCGTGGTGTTGCCACGACATCGAAGTTGGGCCCTCTAGATGCTTGTTCGGCCCGGGGATGACGACCAATCACCTGAACGCCAGGAACGCCCCGCGGGTCGCAAGCTAGCGCAGCGCGCCCACGGCGACAATGCGGATTCGACGCGCGATTTTCGGGGCGAGCGCGTGAACGAACTTGCACATCCGCCGCTCGCGCATGGGCCCGAGCAAGTGGCCGAGCCTACGCGGTACCGCCGCGCACCGTCGGTCTCACAGCCGCTCGGCGACGAGGCGTGCGGTTTGCCCGTCGCCCAAGTCCACATCGGTGGCGAAGCCGACGCCGGGCGGGGGCGCGACCTGCGTGACGTCGAGCGCCAACGTCTCGGCTGCGATCAGCGCGCGATGCCGCTCCACGGCGGCGCGAACGAGATCGCTCCCCGGCACGATGGCGAGGCGGATCCGTTGCTCCACCGCGAGCCCGCTGTCCTTGCGCAGAGCATTGATGCGGTTCACGAGTTCGCGCGCGAGCCCCTCCACGACGAGATCTTCGTCGAGCTCCGTGTCCAAGAACGTGACGAAGCTCCCGTCGGTTTCGACGTCGAAATCGGCCTGGGACTCGACGCGGATCTCGACGTCCTCCGCGGTGATGCGGAGGGGCTCACCACCGATCACGAGATCGACCCCCGCACCAGCCCGAAGCCGCGCGACGTCGGCGGGCCCGAGGGCCTCGATCGCAGCGGCTGCCGGCTTCATCCGAGCTCCGACCTTCTTGCCGAGCACGCGGAAGTTCGCCTTCGCCCGCAGGGTGCACAGCTGACCGTCGTCCGCGGCGAGGCTGCCGAAACTCTTCACGTTGAGTTCCCCGAGCACGAGGTCCCGCGCGAACGAACGCGCGAGGAGCGTGAGGGCCTCGGGGTTCGACGAACGCACGTGGATCGCACGCAACGGCTGGCGAATCTTGCGTCCGGCGCGCTCGCGCAACGCCCGGCCCATTTCCACGATGCGCACGACGATCTCCATGCTGCGCTCGAGATCGCGGTCGACGAGCCGCGGGTCGTGTTCGGGCAGGTTGGCGGCGTGCACGGATCCGCGGCCCGGTGCGAGGCGCGTGAAGAGCATCTCCGAGAGGAACGGCGCGATGGGTGCCAGCAGTAGCGCGACCGACTCGAGCGCCGTGTGCAGAGTCGCGAATGCGGCGGCCTTGTCGTCCCCCGCGCCCTTCCAGAAACGGCCGCGATTTCGGCGGATGTACCAGTTCGAGAGGTCGTCCACGACGAAGGTCTCGAGCGCTCGGCACACGGCGGAGAGGTCGAAGTCGTCATAGCGCTCGCGCACGTGGCGGACGAGAGTCTGAGTGCGCGACGCGAGCCAGCGATCGATCTCGGGGCGGTCTTTCGACGACGGTGCACCGAGCTCCGGGCGCCAGCCGTCGGCGAGCCGCGCGTAGTCGGCGAAGAATTTGTAGCAGTTCTGCAGCGTGCCGAAGAAACGACGTCGCTCTTCCAAGAGACCCTCGGGATCGAAGCGCTTCGGCGCCGAGGGTGCCCCGCTCGCCAGCAAGTACCAGCGCGCCGCATCCGCGCCGTGCTCGTCGAGGATCTTCCACGGATCGACGACGTTGCCGAGCCGCTTGCTCATCTTGACGCCGTCCTTGTCGAGGACGAGACCGTTCACCGCGCAGGCCTTGTAGGTCGCGCCCCGCGGCAGTCCTTCCTCGGGACAGAACTCCGTCAAGAACGTGCCGATCGCGTGCAGCGTGTAGAACCAGCCGCGCGTCTGGTCGAGGCCTTCCGCGATGAAGTCAGCCGGAAATTGTTCGCGCAGGAGTTCGCGCGAACCGGCCGCGTGCGGCCAGTGATACTGCGCATAAGGCATAGCGCCCGAGTCGAACCAACAGTCGAGGACGGCCTTCGTGCGCCGCATCGTTCCAGCGCATTTTCCGCAGGCAAACGTGACTTCGTCGATCAGCGGTTTGTGGTTGTCGAAGCCATCCGGCAGCACACCGGCGCGCTCGCGCAACTCGGCCACGCTCTTCACCGCGACTTCCGCCGGGCACGCGTCGCACACCCAGAACGGCAGCGGCGTCCCCCAGTAGCGATCGCGCGAGATGTTCCAGTCGACGTTGTTCTCGAGCCATTCGCCGAACCGCTTCTCCCCCACTTCCGGCGGGATCCAGCGCACCTCGCCGTTCCGCGCGAGCATCTTGTCCTTGTACGAGCTGGTGCGCAGGTACCAAGCCGGCGTGGCGAAGTAGAAGAGCGGCGTGTCGCAGCGCCAGCAGTGCGGATAGCTGTGGCTGTCGCGCGATTTCTTGAAGACGAGGCCGCGCCGCTTGAGGTCCTCCATCAGCGGGTCGTCGGCGTCCTTGAAGAACGTGCCGGCCTTCACGCCGGCGATGTCGTTCACGAGGCGACCTTCGGGGCCGACGGCTTGGAAAACGGGGAGCAGGTACTTCGCGGCCGTATTCCAGTCGTCGACGCCGTACGCCGGCGCTTGGTGAACGATGCCCGTGCCGTCCTCGACCGTCACGTAATCCGCCGCGACGACGCGCCAAGCGCTCTTCGAGTCCGACTTCCACGCGCCGGGATCGACCTCGACGATGCTGTCCGAGAACAAGCGCTCGTATCGCATTCCGACGAGCCCGCTCCCCTTCCGCGTCTCGAGGACCTCGTGCTCGCCGAGCACGGCTTGCGCGCGCTCGCGAACGATCCACACGCGCTCGTGACCGGCGCTGCCCTTCTCCGCTCCCTTGGCGACGGGCAGCGCGACGCGCGCGAGCACGTACTCGCGCTCCGGATGCACGGCCAACGCGACATTCGACGGCAACGTCCACGGCGTCGTGGTCCACGCGAGCAGGCTGGTGCGCTCACCGCCTTCATCACCGACGACGAAGCGCGCGAAGATGCTGGGATCCATCACATCGCGATACACGCCCGGCTGTCCGAGCTCGTGCGAAGACAGCCCGGTGCCGCAGCGCCCGCAGTACGGCAACACGCGTTTTCCGCGGTAAGCAAAGCCCTTTTCGTGGAACTTCGCGAGCAGGTACCACACCGACTCGACGTAGTTGGCCTCGTACGTCACGTAGGGCGCGTCGTAGTCCAGCCAGTAGCCGATGCGCTCGCTCAGCCGCTCCCATTCCTGCTTGTACGTCCACACGGACTCACGGCACTTCGCGTTGAACGCGGCGACGCCGTACGTCTCGATCTGCGGCTTGCCGCTGATGCCGAGCTTCTTCTCGACTTCGAGCTCGACGGGCAGGCCGTGCGTGTCCCAACCCGCCTTGCGCACGACACGTCGCCCGCTCATCGTGCGGTGACGACACACCGCATCCTTGATCGTCCGCGCGAAGACATGGTGGATGCCCGGCTTGCCGTTCGCAGTCGGCGGTCCCTCCCAGAACACGAAGGCCGGTGCTCCCGCGCGCGCCGTTTGAACTGCCTCGAAGGTGCCTTGTTCGCGCCAAGCCGCGAGTACGGACTCCTCGGCCGCGGCCGGGCGTGTCGAGATTTCGTCGGGGAGCGGATCGAACAGTCGAGGTCGAGCGTCAGCGGACATTACCGCGCAGACTAACAGTCGGCGGCGGGCGTCCCAAGGCGCGGAGTCGTTCGCTTCGCCCGAGTCGGCCGGCGAGAGCGCTGTCCGATGCTCACCACGCCTGCGCTCGGATCTCGCGCGCGATGCGATCCGCGAGCGCGAGCGCTGCACGACCGTCCTCACCGGGCACTTCGGGCTCGCGGTCTTCCTGCACGGCGCGCAGGAACGAGTCGATCTCGGCCTGCAGCGGCCGGTCCATGTCGGACAGGTCGAGCTCTTCCACGGACAGCACGCGATCGCGAATCCACTCCGGGCCCGGCGCCTGCGTCGTCGGGTCGAAATTCGCGAGCAACGCGCGTCCTTTCTCCCACTCAGGACCTTTCCGGATGACCACACCGTAGTTCTTCTGGAAGTCGAGGCTCACGTAAGCCTCGCCGGAAAACATGCGGAAACGCCGCATCGGCTGTAGTGAGGCACGCGAGGCGGTGACGTTCGCTCGAGCACCGTTGGCGAAGACGAGCCGCACGGACGCGACGTCCTCGCTCGCGGTCAGGATGGCTCCACCCGCCGCGTCGAGACTCTCGACCGGCGATCCGACGAGATCGAGGATGAGGTCGAGATCGTGGATCATCAGGTCGTGGACGACGCCGACGTCGAGCGCCCTGAAGCTGAACGGCGCGAGGCGATGGCATTCGATGAACTTCGGTTCGAGGTTCATCGCGCGCACCTTGCGCAGGCCCGGCTGAAAGCGCTCGACGTGCCCGACCGCGAGCTTCGCGCGACCGCGCTCGGCTGCGGCGAGGATCCGGTCCGCCTCCTCCACGCTCTGCGCGAGTGGCTTCTCGATCAAACAGTGCACGCCGCGTTCGAGGAGAGGGATCGCGACGGACGCGTGCTGCGCGGTCGGAACCACGATGCTGACCGCTCGTACGTCGCGGGGAAGCGCGTTCACGTCGGTGAGCGCGGCACATCCCAACTCGGACGCCAGTGCGCCGGCTCGTTCGGCATTGGAATCGACGACGGCCACGAGGGCGGCCCGCGGATTCTCGTTGTGGATCCGCGCGTGGAACTTGCCCAGGTGCCCGACGCCGATCACAGCCGTCGTCACCGGTCCCACGATCACCGCGTCTCCGCGCCCGAGAGCAGCCGCTCTTGACCCATGCGCATGAACTCGGCGCGCAAACTCTCGCGGTAACGACCCTTCTGCCCGACATCCGTATGTTCGAGCTCGCGCACGAGCCTCATCACGTGAGCCGATCCGGCGAACTCCGTGTGCAGACTCTCCAACGTCTTGCTGCGCGGGTCACCGGAGCGCCACACGCGCTTGAACGCCTCGCGCAAGGCCTCGATTTCGCCCTCGGCGACTCCGCCGCGCTGGAGACCGATCACGTTGACGCCGCGCACCCGGCTCGGATGCCCCTCGAGGATCATGAACGGCGGCACGTCCTGCACCATGCGCGTCATGCCGCCGATGTAGGCGAACGCGCCGATCGTGACGAAGTGGTGCGCGGCGGCCCCCCCCGAGATATTCGCGTTCTCCTCGACGAGCACGTGCCCCGCGAGCAGCACGCCGTTGGCCAAGATGATGCGGTCTCTCAGCTCGCAATCGTGCGCGACGTGACAGCAGGCCATGAGCATGTTGTCGCTCCCGACGCGCGTGACGCCTCCGCCCTTCACGGTGCCGCGATTGATCGTGACGAACTCGCGGATCGTGTTGCGGTCGCCGATCTCGACCTCGGTCGGCTCGCCGCGGTACGAGAGATCTTGAGGCGGTCCGCCGATCGAGGCCTGGCCGACGATGAGGTTCTCCGCGCCGATGCGCGTCAAGCCTTCGACGACGACCTGCGGGCCGATCTTCGTTCGGTCACCGATCGTGACGTCCGCGCCGATCACGCAGTACGGACCGATCTCGACGTCGACACCGATCCGCGCGAGCGGGTGGACGACGGCCGTGGGGTGGATCTTCTCGCTCATCGGGCTCTTCCTCAGGGATCCACCAGGGTGAACATGAGCTGCGCTTCGCACACGACCTTGCCGGCGACGGTGCCGACGCCTTGCACCACCGCGACCTGGTCCTTGTCGCGCATCGTCGTGACCTCGATGCGCAGTTGATCGCCGGGGACGACGGCGCCGCGCAGCTTGACTTTGTCCATCGACCACAAAACGGCCAGTTTTCCGGTGTTCTCGAGCTTCCGAAGAAGGAGTACACCGGCGAGCTGAGCCATCGCCTCGAGCTGGAGCACGCCCGGCATGATCGGCGCCGCGGGGAAGTGCCCTTGGAAGTACGGCTCGTTGATGGTCACGTTCTTCAGCGCGACCGCGCGCTTGTAGCCTTCGATCTCGAGCACGCGGTCGATCAAGAGGAACGGGTAACGGTGCGGCAACATGCGCAGGATCTCGCGCACGTCGAGCCCGGATTCGCGCTGGATGACACCGCCTGTTTCGAGGGCCACCATCAGATCGGCGAGCCGGCGCACGAGCTCGGCATTGGTCGCGTGACCCGACTTCGTGGCGATGATGTGCGCGTGCAAGCCGACGCCGAGCAACGCGAGATCGCCGACGAGATCGAGCATCTTGTGACGCACGGGTTCGCCCGGTAGCCGCATGCGCGTCTCGGGGTCACCGAGGATCAGCGTGTTTTCACGCGTAGCGCCCTTGCCGAGTCCGGCCTTCTGCAACAGCGGGACCTCGGACGCGAGACAGAACGTGCGGGCAGGCGCAATTTCCCGAGTGAAGCTCTCCGGGGTGAGTTCGAACTGGAGGGCACCGCTCTCCACGCCGGGCTCGTCGAACGTGGCCACGTACTGGATGGTCAGCGCCGGCCGATCGGACGGAACGGCCACGATGGTCGCATCACCATGCCGCACGAAAACGGCCTGATCCAGCGTGAAAACACGCGCATCCGCGGGCTGGTCGACGAGTCCGGCACGTTGGACGAGCTCGACGAATTCGCGCGCGCTGCCGTCTAGACCCGGGATCTCCACCCCGGACAACTCCACGGTCATGTTGTCGACGCCGAGGCCCGACGCGGCAGCGAGCAAGTGCTCGATGGTCTCGACCTCGGCCGCGCCGCGGACCAGCCTGGTCCTCCGCTCCTTGTTCGCGTGGTACGCGATCTTGGCCGGAATCGGCTCTGTTCCCGGCAAGTCCGTGCGCACGAACTCGATGCCGCGGTTCGGAGGCGCGGGCAACATGCGGCCCTTCACGTGAACGCCGGAGTGGAGGCCGACCCCCTGGAACTCGACCGCTGTCCGCAAGGTTCGTTGTCGTCGTGTCATGCGTCCTCCTCGTTCTTCGCGCGCGCGACCGTCGCAGCTTCGAGCGCCGCGAGTCGCTTCGCCATGTCCCGGATTCGCGTCTGGAGCTCGGGCAGCTTCGTCACGATCATCCACGAACGCAGCGCTTCACCGCGCGGCCGCGCCGGAGATCCGAAGTAGTCGGCGCCCGGCGGCACCTCGCCCGCGACGCCGGATTGCGCACCGATGCGCGCGCCTGCGCCGATCGTGGCGTGACCGGCTATTCCGGCTTGTCCGGCGAGGATCGCGCGCTTGCCGATGCGCGTGCTGCCGGCGATGCCGACTTGCGCGATGAGCAAGGCCCCTTCCTCGACGTGGACGTTGTGTGCGACGTGGACCAAGTTGTCCATCTTGACGCCGCGATCGATGCGAGTCGGTCCGAAGCGACCGCGGTCGATCGCACAGCTCGCCCCCATCTCGACGTCGTCACCGATCTCGACGCTGCCCATCTGCGGGATCTTCGTCCAACCGGTGGCCGTCGGTTCGAAGCCGAAGCCGTCCGAGCCGATGACGGTTCCGGCGTGGATGAGAGCGCGCGCGCCGATCGTGACGCGGTCGTACACGACCACCGACGCGTGGAGGACGCCGTCCTCTCCCACGCTCGAGTGCGGACCGACGTAGACGTTGGCGACGAGCCGCGTGCGAGCGCCGATGCGCGCATGCGCAGCCACGACGCAGTGCGGTCCGATCGAGGCGGTCCGATCGACGTGAGCACTCGCTTCGACGACGGCCGTCGGATGGATCCCCGCGACCACGGCGACCACGGGCGGCGCGAAGGCCTGCACGATCGAAGTGAACGCGCGGTTCGGATCGTCGCAGCGCAGGAGCGCGAGGTCCGGGCGCGGCGATACGAAGTCTCGGTGGGTCACGAGCGCAGCGGCGCGCGTCGTGGCGACTTGCTGTATGTAGCGCGGGTTCGCGAGGAACGAGATCTCGCGCGGACCGGCGTCCGAGAGGCTCGCGGGACCGTCGATCGTCAACGCCAGGTCGCCGTCGACGACGGCGTCACACAATTGGGCCAGTTCGGCCAGGGTTCTCGAACTCATCTTCGAAGGCCTCGATGTGCGGGGCCAATGGGACGCCCTACGGAGCGGGCGAAGGCGAAAGGTCTATCCGCTCGCGAATCCCCTGTCAAAGCAGGGGAGGACTGCGGAGTGCGAGACGACCTGGTCTGTGCGCTGCGACCGCGCGGAAGGCGCACGCAGAGCACCGGTCGTTCGGAACGATCGAAATCGTGGGAGCGATCGAGCCCGACGAGACAGCTGCAGTTCAGAACGCGAGGCTGAAGATCGAGAAGGAGAACGTCTGCCGGCGGTCCCCTTCGCCGTCGAGCACCGGAAATCCGAAGTTGAGCGTGACCGGGAAGGGACTGATCATTCCGACGCTGAACCCGAGTGACGCGCGCGCCTCGCTCCAGTCGAGACGGTAGGGCTCCGGATCGAGGATGCCTCCATCGGCGAACAGGGTCAGCCGGAACAGCTCGATCTCCTTGTACGTGCCGGGCTGGATGTTCGTGTAGAGCGGGATGCGGTACTCGATCGTGCCATCGAGCGACGTTTGCCCACCGAGCGCGTTCGAGCCCAAGTTCGGACCGACGCCGCGATACGCGAAGCCGCGCAACAGGCGACTGCCGCCCAGGAAGAAGCGCTCGGTGTAGGGCACGGATTCCGTGTCGCCGTATTCATCCGCAACGCCCAGGCCGAGCCCGACGTGGAAACCCGACCGAATCTCGTCCTCTTCGCCGGGCATCTGAAAGAACCAGTCGAGGTCGAGATCCGAGCTGAAGTAGTCGTAATCTCCGCCGAACGCCTCGGCGTAGGCGCCGTTCTTCCAGACGACTTGAAGACCCTCGCGCGGGGCGAAGAACGTGTCGAGCTTGCGATACTGGAAGTCCAAGGTCGGTCCCGCAATTTGCTGCGAATCGTCGAGCTGCTGGTAGATCGAGGGCGGGAACTCGGTCTCGTTCGGCGGCACCGGCGCGGCGTCGTCCTCGTCGAGATCGTCGACGCTGACGTCGGTGAGCCGATACCCGAGGAACACCGCGAACTCACGCCCGAACTCGCGGCCGAAGCGCACTTTCTGCTCGAACCGTTCCTCGTCGTAGAAGCGCTGTGTGCGTTCCCAGCGATTCAGTTCGAACTCCGCGCTCCAGCGATCGAAGTGCGTGCGGAAGAGGTCGGGTTCGAGGAAGCGAATGCGGTAGCTGTTCTCGATCGTGCCCGGCATGTACTCGATGTCGATCCGCTGCCCAGCACCGTGGAACGCCGACTTGTCGTACACGTCGGAGAACGTGGTCCAGAGACTGTCCGGCGGCGCGGCGACGTCGGCGTTGCGCATGGACAGCGCGATGCGACCGAAGAGCCCGCTGTTGCTGTCGATCCCGCCTTGGATCTGGAAGTTGACGACGGTCCCTTCTTGGACCTGGTACTCGAGGTCGACCCAATTCGGATCGGCCGTGGGCTTGAACGTGAACGTCGGGTCGCGGTGTTCGAGCGGACGCTGCTCGTCGTTGAAGTAGCCCGTCCCGAAGATGCGACCCAGCGATCTGCGGATGCGCGACAGGTCGGCGACGTCGCCGGGCAAGAGGTCGACTTCGCGCCTTACGACGCGGTCGCGCGTGTGCGTCGTGCCGGAGATGCGGACCTCGCGCAACCAGCGCTTCTTGCCTTGTGCGACACGATAGGTGACGGCCACCTTGTGGTTCACGGGGTCGAACACCAACCGCGGATCGAGGAACTCGAATCCATCGAGGCGCAGCGACGGGTGCGCGACGTACCCGTCCTTGCCGTAGCGATCACGGATCGCGATCCCATCCCGCGCCTGGATGTAGCGCTCGTACCGCACGCCCGGATCGAGATCGCACAGGGCGAGGAGCTCAGCGTGCGGAATCACGAATTCGGCCGGGGTTTCGTCGAACTCCTGGATTTTCGAGTTCCAGACCCGGTCGACGGCTTCGAGTTCGAGTGACGAGACGGTGTACGGCTGGCCCTCGTCGACGACGACGTGGACGGTCACTTCGCTGCGATCGTCGGAGTACTCGAGTTGGTCGATCTCGACGACGGCGTCGAGCCAGCCTCGATCGCGGTAGACATCGCGCATCGCGAGGAGGTCGGCGTCGAGCTTTTCGCGCACGAACTCCTCGCCGTTCCAGTCGAAGAGCCACGGGCCGTCGAGCTTTATCTTGGCCAGCTCCTTGATGCCGCCCTTCCACCACCACATGCCGGTCTCGGGCATGCTCGAGTTCCCGTTCACGACGACGTCCTGAACGTGCACGATCGGTCCCTCGCGGATCTCGAAGATCACGTCGGGGAGAGCGCCATTCGCGTCCGCGCCGATGTCTGCTCCGCGACGGACGACGTCGACCTCGACGAACGCGAAGCCCTCACGACGGTAGCCCTCGATCAGGCGCTGCTTCACGCGTTCCGATTGGTAGAGGTAGAGCTCGCCGCGATCCTCGAGCAGTGCCCAACGCACGAGGTCCTCGAGGTCCATCTCGTGGTAACCCGCGAAGCGCGGCTCGAGATCGACGTTCATTTCCTCGACGACGACGCGCATCTCCACTCCGCCGGTCGCCTCACGCAGGTCGACGCGCGCCTGCGCGTGGAACGCACGCCACAACGTGTCGATCCCCTTCTCGACCACCGTGGGGTCGTACGGCTCACCGATCCGCACGCCCATCGCCGCGACGATCTGCGCTTCGGTGTAGCGCCTTTGCCCCTCGACGACGATGCCGACGAGCTGCGGCGCGATCCGGTCAGCGGTCTGTGGCTTCGGTGCCGCGGGATCGAGCTCGGGCGGAAGCGGAATCGGGACGACGGGCTTCTGCTCCTCCGCCGGCGGCTCCTCCGGCGGGCTTGTGAGCTCCACTCGATCTTGCGACTTCACGTCGCCGATCTGCTGCGCGAGAGCCTGCTGGGACACGCTCGACGCAGCGAGCGCTGCGAGGAAGAGTCCACGGAAGAAAGAGACGGACCTCACGCTCATCCGTGGAACGGCTCAGCACTGCTCGGCGCGCGGTTCTCGAAGCGCATGATCGAGCCGTTGAATCCCAGCGGGACCATGCCCGTCGGACCGTTCCGTTGCTTGGCGCAGATGACTTCCGCCAGGCCTTTGTTCTCGGGATTGTCGCGGTTGTAGTACTCGTCGCGATAGAGGAGCAGCACGACGTCGGCGTCCTGCTCGATCGATCCCGACTCGCGCAGGTCGGAGAGCATCGGCCGCTTGTCGTCGCGCGACTCGACCGCGCGCGAGAGCTGCGACAGCGCGATCACGGGAATTTCGAGCTCGCGCGCCATCTCCTTCAGCATGCGACTGATCTGGCTGATCTCCTGCTGACGGCTCTCCGCCTTCGGATGCGTCATCAGTTGCAGGTAATCGACGACGATCATGTCGAGTCCGTGCTTCGCCCTGATGCGCTTGGCGCGGCTACGCATCGAGAGCGCCGAGATGCCGGGCGAGTCGTCGATGAAGATCTTGAGCTTCTGGAGTTCGCCCGCGGCGCGCGAGAGTTCGGCGTAGTCCTCGGTCGGAATGCGTCCAGTGCGCAACTTGTGAGCGTCGACACGCGCGCGCGCGCACAACATGCGCCGCACGATGGACTGGTGGCCCATCTCGAGGCTGAAGAACAGCACGCTGGCCGGGTGATCGAGCCACTCCGGCGCGTGGTCCGGGTCCGCCGCATGGTCCATGCAGTTCAGGACGAACGCGGTTTTCCCCATCGAAGGTCGCGCGGCCACGATGACGAGCTCGCCCGCGTTGAATCCACACAGGATCTCGTCCAACTCGTAGTAGCCGCTCGGCAGACCCGTCAGTCCCTTCCGGTGCGAGCTCGAATCGATGCGCTTGAACGTCTCCATCACGGCCTTGCCGATCGGGAGCGCTTCACCGCGATCCTTCGCGGCCGCCATCTTGAAGACGCGGTCCTCGGCCTCGGCCAGGAGGTTCGGCACGGACTCGCCGTCGGGGCGCGTGTCGTACGCAGTCGCGACGAGATCACCGCACTCGCGGATCAACCGTCGCAGCATCGCCGTCTCGGACACGATGCGCGCGTGGTGCTTGGCGTGAGCCGCGGACGCGACGCTGCTCGCGAGCTCGACCAGGAACGCGCGGCCGCCCACGACCTGGAACTTGCCGGCCTGGTTCAGGGACTCGCCCAGCGACACGTGATCGATCGGCTCGGCGCGCTCGGTCAGTGCGAGGATCGCCGACCAGACCGCATCGTGCTTCGGATGGAAGAAGTCGCCCTCGTGCACGATCTCGGCGATCTCCGGCACGCGCGCGGGATCGATCAACATGGCCCCGAGCAGCGCGCGCTCCGCCTCTTCGTTGTGCGGCGGAACCTTGTACGGACTGTCGGAGCTCATGGCGGCGGGGGGCGCGGAGGATACGCGTCCCCGGGCTCGAGCGGGAAGACGCGCGCGGCTTCGTGCGGCCGGTTCGTCGGTCGCGCGCCGAAGTGTGGCCGCGCACGGCGCTTCGGGCGCACCGCCTCCGTTCGATCTCAGTACGCGGCGTCGAGAAGCACGAGCGGGCGCGCGCCCGACAGACGACTCGCGCCGCTCGGCGCGACGAAGAGCGCTTGGAGATGGAGCACGCGCGCGGTCTGCGACGGGCCCAGCTCGGGCACGGTGAGCAAGCTCGAGCCTTCGCCGTTCGCGCCGATCGTGCCGGCCGCGATGCGTCGCCAGAACGGGATTCCAACGAGTACGGTCCCCGCGAGCACGGGATTCCACGTCTGGGATCCGCCGTCGGCGAGGAAGAGGACGACGCGCTCGCCCGGAACGCCGCGGAAGGCGAAAGCGGCGGACTGTCCTTCCCGCGCAGCGATCGTGCCCGTGAAGGTCCGCGCGGTTCCAGCGATCGGCGACACGACGCCGCGACTCGCCGCGCCGACCGTGCCGTCTGACGCGTGCTGACCACAGCTCGTCGTCGCCCCAGCGCCGGGCGGACCACCGACGAGACTCGAATCGAGGACGCGCGCCGTCGAGCCGAGTGCTGCGTCGAGTCCGACTCCCCCATCGCCGCCGGGTCGCGCAATGGACGCCGAACATCCGAGCAGGCCGGTCGATGTCAGTCCGCCGGCACCGCCGGAACCGCCCGAGAGGAACGTCCCCGACACGAAGACCGATCCGGAGCGCAAGTCGAGCGCCGCGCCGCCGTGCCCGCCCGCGGAGCCGCTCGTCGTCCCGGGGATGCCGTAGCCGCCGCGGAGGTTCGAGTCGTGGAGCGCGATCGCGCTATCGAGCACGAGGAGTGCAGCGCCGGCGCGCGTCGCGGGCGCTGGACCGGGAGCACCGGTGAAGGTCGCGCGCGCGAACGCGACGTCACTCGAGCGCTCGACGCGGACCGCCGCGACCTCCGCTTGGAAGGGCGCTGGCGAAACCCAGGCCAGGACGTCGACGACGCGCACGGATCCGGCGCAATCGAGGATGGTGAGCGCGCTCGTCGATGCCGCGCCGAAGCGCAGGCCGGCGATCGTCACGTTCGAGCCGGCGGGCACGTTGCGAATCAGCACCGGGCCCTGGACGAGCGGAGTCGCGTTCGTGTCGGCCACGAGGGTCAGACCGAGCCCATCGATCGAGAAAGAGCCGTAGTTCCCGGTGCGGACGAGGATCACGTCACCAGGCGCCGCGGCCGCGACCGCGCTCGCGATCTGCGAGTGATCCGCGCCGGTCGGCGCGACGGTGCGCACGCCGGCGAAGGCGGGTCCGGAAACGGCGAGGAGGGCGAGAGCGCGGAGCAAGCGGACGGACCCGGTGCGGAACGGGGCCGTTCGAAACGTATCCCACGGCGAACCCGCGGGCCGGAGCACGGCGTGGGTCGAGGGTCCGGGCTCCGCGCACCGCGAAACGAAGGACCGATCCCCGCGAAAGAAATGCAGTCGGGCAGCGTGCGGTTCGATTGCGGCGCGCTGCCCGCCCCGAGGAACGTGCTGTTTTCAGCTCCTGTGGAGAGATCGATCGCCCCGACTCCGAGGTGTCGAGCAGCGGCGCAACTACAGCGCGAGCGCCTGTGATGCGTTCACAGGCGCTCGCGCTCGCAAGCTCGATCTTCTCGCGGCGGGTCAGACCGCGGCGACGACGCTGACCACGATCTCGGCGTAGTGATCGCCGTGAACGTGCAGCTTCACCGGGTGCTTGCCGACCTGCTTGATCGGTGCTTCCAGGCGGACGGCCTTCTCTTCGAAGTTGTGTCCCTGCGCGACGAGGAGCTCGAGGATGTTCGCCGCGTTCACCGACCCGAACAGGTGACCCTGATCGTCGGCGCGCGCGGAAGTCTCGACCTCGATGCCGGAGAGCGACGCCACCAGGGCCTCGACCTCCGCCGTCTTCTTCGCCTCGAGGGCGTCGAGGACGAGTCGGCGGCGCGTCATGGCCTTCTTGTTCTCGTTCGTGGCCTGCATCGCGATCTTCCTCGGGTAGAGGAAGTTGCGTGCGTAGCCAGGCGACACCTTGACCACGTCGCCACAGCGACCGAGGTCCTTCACGTGCTCGCGGAGGAGCACTTCGACGTTGCGTCCCATGTTCGGTCGTCCTTTTGGATCAGCCCACGAAGGGCAGGAGGCCGATGTGGCGCGCACGCTTCACGGCCTGCTTCAGCGCCTTCTGGCACTGCGAGCAGAAACCGGTCCGCTTGCGCGAGTAGATCTGCGCGGACCCGTTGAGGAACCGCTTCAGGTTCTCGAGGTCCTTGTACTCCGGCCACGCGTCGTCGCAGTTGCGACCCGCGATGGGCGGAAGAGGTGCACGGCGATCGCGACTCACGGAGCCACCTCCGCCGAAGCGCGCTCGGAACGACGACCACGCGGACGATCGTCCATCTCACCCTCGGCCAGGATGTCTTCCAGGCTCTCGGGCGTGTTGATGACCGGCTCCGGCTCGACGACGTCGTCGGACGGCGGCGGCGGCACGGCGAATCCATCGGCATTTTCAGCCGTCGAGAGCTCGTGTTCGGTCGCCGGGATCTCGTCCACGGCCAGGATCAAGTAACGCAGGATGCGCTCCGAGAGCTCCAGCTCACGCCGCAGCTCGGGCAGCTTGCTGCCGGCCATGTCGAGGTGACAGAGGACGAACGTCGCGCGGTTCTTGTTCTTGATCGGGTACGCCAGTCGACGCTCGTCCCAGCGACGAGACGTGACGACGTTGCCACCGTGTTTCAGGACGGCGTCACTGATGACCGCCTTCGCTTTCTTCCAGTCCTCTCGCACCACGGTGTTGTCGAGGAGGAACATGCATTCGTACACACTCAAAGTTCCTGGTTCTCCTTTCGTCATCGATGCGAAGGACGGGAGGCGAAGTGCCTCACGACCCTTGGTTCCAGCGGCTGTGGAACCGCGTCATGACACCGTCGAGGTCCTCGCCGCCGAGCCAGGCGCGGATCGCATCGGCGGCTTCCGCCACCGAGATCTCCGCATCCTGCATCTCTGCCTTCGAGAACCGCTCGAGCACATGGCGCGCCGCGTCGGTCCGGGCGATCCCGATCCCCACGCGCAAGCGCGGAAATCGGTCGGTCCCGAGGGTTGCCACGATCGACCGCATGCCGTTGTGCGTGCCGGGACCACCGTGCGCGCGGATCCGCAGGCGCTTGAAGTCGAGGTCCATGTCGTCGTAGACGACGAGGATCGATTCCGGAGCGAGCTGCAGGTTTTGCGCGAGGGCGGTCACGGCCGTCCCCGACAAGTTCATGAAGGTCAGCGGCTTCACGAAGAGCGCGTCGAATCGCTTCGAGCGCGCGAACGTGAAGAGCGCGGCCCCCGTGTAGTCGGGAAGGCGGCGTGCGGATTCAAAGATCACTCCCTCCTCGCCGGCAAGGCGATCGACCACGTGGAAGCCGACGTTGTGGCGCGTCCACTCGTATTCCGGGCCGGGGTTGCCGAGTCCGACGACGAGCCGCGTCACGCGAGGTTCCTGGGGATCGATCCGCGCACGGGGCCTTGGGGGCTCCATGCGAGAGGAGGGCCGAAGAGGATAGCGGCGCTTGTGTCCGCTGGGAAGTCGGGGATCCGGGGCTTGGAACGACTCTCGCGGACGGGCCGCCGACCGATGCCCCCCTCCGGGCGCCCTCACCCCCGGCACGCTCAGCGAGCTTCGAGCTGACGGAGGAGGGTCTCCATCTGGCGCTCCAGCCCGGGTGCATCCCGCGGGATCGCATCGCACACCAGATTCGTGTCGATCTCGAAGTCGCCGTGCACGAGCCCATTTCTCATTCCGCTGACCGAGTGGGGTTATCCCGAAATTCGCAGCCTGACTCAGGCTGAATGCGCCTGCCTGGCCAGGCGCAGCGACGACGCGGGTTCGCTGCATCCCTCGGAGGCGCTGCAACTCAGTCCAGGGAGTCGCAGTCAACCTGAGCGATGCCGCGCACTTCGGGATCACCCCACTCGCCGCACGGCATCCAAGGAGCCAGGGCTCGCGTTCCATCCGGGATGGCGCGCACGGCTTCGCCGCTGATCTCGAGCTGACGCACGAACCAGGACCGCAGGAGTTCATCCACCCCGAATGCCCCACGTCCGCGTGCTGAGTACTTCTCGATGTTCGCGATCGCCTCGAGGACATCACGAACGCGCCCCTTCGGGAGACCGTAGACTCTTGCCCCGTGCTCGAAGTCCGGCTCGCTCGCCTCGCGCTCCCGCTGCCCCTCGAACTCTCGATCCGCCGCGCGCTCGTCTTCCCAGAACGAGCCGCGCAGCACGAGGGCTTGGTGCTGTCGTGGGAACTCAGCCTCCGCATCCTGGCCGGATCGATGTGGGCCGCGTGCCGCGAGATCGGTGCGACGTCGACCGCGCTCGAGACCGCCGCCAAGAATCTCGATCGGCCTTCGTTCGGCCACTGGGTCGAGCTTGCGCGGGCCTGCACGACGCTCCTGCGCGGTCGCACGGAAGCAGCCGCGGCCCCGTTCGCCGCGACACTCGCCGGGCTCGAACAGCCGATCCCGAGCGAGGGCGGCCTGCGCCAACTCACCGCGCGCATCACGACGCTGCCGGCGAAGAGCACGCCGAAGCCGCGCCGCGTCCAGGACCTGCTCGACGCGCTGCCCTTCTATCGCAACGCCGCGCAGAGCACGCACGGCGACGTGCCGCCGAGCTTCCGCGAGGAGAGCGTCCCAGCACTCCTCGAAGGACTGATCGACTTCTGCGAGCGCGTGCCCCTGACCGGCTCGCTGACGATGATCTACGTGCGTCGCCTCGAACGCGCGACGACCGGCCACGTGGCCGAGATCGCGCGCCTCTCGGGCAGCTCCGTCTCGTGGAGCACACGCACCTTCGACGAGTCGCTCTGGAAGCGCCTGTCCCCCGCGCGGACGTACCTCTTCCAAGAACCCGACCTCGTGGTGCCGCTGTTCCCGATGGCGGCGGTCTCGTCGTCGGGTGCCGACTGGCACGTCGGCTGGTACGCGCGGCAAGTCCACGCGCCGACGGTCGCCTACCAAGGCGTCGCCGGGAACGAGTTCCAACTCGTGCTCGCGCCGGACGAACTGCGCGCGCTGACTTCCGGCGGCTCCGCGCCGGCCGACGGCGTGAACGCCGCCGCGCTCCTCTTGGAACCGTTCCGCGGCCTGCTCTCGTACGACGAGGAGCACGCGGTGATTTTCCACGGGCGAGAAGAGAACACCGAAGCCGCGCTGGCACGGATCGAGGCGCGCGGCACGCTGCTCGTCTTCGGCGCGAGTGGCTCGGGCAAGTCCTCGTGGGTCAAGGCCGGGATCGTGCCCGCGCTGCGCGTGCGCGCCGCACTCGCGGGACGACGCATCCGCCTGATCGTGATGCTGCCCGGGGATCGCCCGCTGGCCGCACTCCGCCACGCGCTGACCGCCGCGCGCGCCGGAACGCCGGAGGACATCGCGAGCTGGGCGCGCGCGGTCGACGACGCTCTGCCCGACGCGACGGAGAAGATCCACGCGAAGGCGCTGGCGCATCTCCTGCGCGGACTCGCCGCGCAGGGCGAAACGCCGGTGCTCGTCGTGGATCAACTCGAGGAAGCCGCGACGTCGAGCGCGGATGCCGCGCAGGCCAAGTCGTTCCTCGAACTGCTCGCGACCGCCGCCGCGTCGGCGAGCGAGATGGGCGTCGTCGTCCTGACCAGCGTGCGCGCGGACTTGCTGGCTCCGTTGATCGAGCACGAACCCGTGCGCGCGTGGCTCGCGAGCGACGGCGAGCCGATCGGATCGATCCCGCCCGAACGGCTGACGCGCGTGATCGTCGATCCGCTGCACGGCCGAGGTGTCGGGATCGAACCCGGGCTCGCGGAGACGATCGTGTCGGACGTGGCCAGCGAGCCGGGCTCCTTGGCGCTGCTCAGCCAAGTGCTCACGACGCTCTGGCAGGAACGCGAGCGCTTCGGCGGCGCGCTCACCAAGCAAGGCTATGTCGACGCCGGCCGCGTGTCGGGGGCACTGGAGAAGCAGGCCGAAGCCGCGCTGGCCGAGGTCGTCGCGGCCGCGCAACCGGCCGAAGCCGCGCTGGCCGAGGTCGTCGCGGCCGCGCAACCGGCCAGTGAATCCCGGGCGCGCGGTGGCGAGGCGGGGCGTCACGCCGTCGTGAAGGGCGCAGGCCCGCTGAACGCGAACGCCGCAACGAACAGCGCGGTTGCGAATGCGCGCGTGGAGACGGGCAGCGCAGCCCGCCGCGTGGACCGCGTGTTCCGCGCGCTGGCGCAGAGCGAGGAGAACCAACGCTTCGCGCGTCGACGGATCGGGTTGCGCGCCCTGGCCTCCGAACTCGCGACGAGCGAGGCCGAGTTGCGCGCGTTGACCGCGCCGTTCGTGAAGCGGCGGCTCGTCGTGTTCGGTGGCGACGCGGGCGGCGAGCGCACGATCGAGGTCGCGCACGAGCGCTTGCTCGACGCTTGGCCGCGCTTGAAAAACCTGCTGGCCAGCGAGCGCGAGGTCCTCGAGCTGCGGCGCGAGGTCGAGCACGCCGCAGAATCCTGGCGCGCGAGCGACGGGCAGAGCGAGCTGTGGACGGACGGCACGAGCAAGCTGCGTCGCGCCGAGGAACTGCTCGCCAGCGAGCGGCTCGACCTGGATGAGCGCGGGCGCGCCTTCCTCGTCGCGTCGCGGGCCGGTGTGCGCCGTCGCAAGCGGATCGAGCGGGCGGTGCTGTCGGTCGTGGCCGTGCTGGCGATCGCGGCCGGGATCTTGGCGTTCCAGGCCTACCGCTCGAGCCAGCGCGCGGACCTGGAGGCCGCCAACGCGCGCGCCGCGTCGAAGCTGGCGGACTCGCGCGCGGAGGAAGCTCGGATCGCGGCGGACGAAGCCCGCGCGCAGAGCCGGCGCGCCGACGGCGAGGCCGCGAAGGCGCGGGACTCGGCCGAAGTGGCGCGGCTCGCTGCGGAGGAATCGGCGCGTCAAGAGTCGCTGGCGAAGGCGACGCTGGAGGACTTGCTGTCCCTGTCGGCGATCCAGGACCTGAAGGAGCTGGAGGAGCGCGCGGACGCGTTGTGGCCGGCGGATCCGGAGAAGGTGCCGGCGTACGAGGCTTGGCTGTCCGAGGCGCGCTTCTTGATCGAGGGTCAGGCCGAGGACAAGGCACGGGGCGTGAAGAAGCGTGCGAGCTTGGCCGAGCACGAAGCGAAGCTCTTGGAGATCCGGCGGAAGGCGAAGCCGCTCACTGCGGAGCAGCGCGCGGAAATCGAGTCCGCGCGGAAGTCGAGCCCAGGTTTCGCGGCGTGGGAGAAGTCGCGTGCCGAGTTGCAGTGGCTGCGTCGGATGCTGGGCGACGAGCTCTGGCCGAGCGAATCCGAGGTCGAGGTCGCGCTGGCGAGCGAGACGCTTCCGTCGGATGCTAAGTCATTGAATGACCTCGCTTGGCCCCTGGTCGACCCGGACCCGGCGAAGGTCGTGCACGGGAGCGAGGTCAAGGCGCTCGTGCTCGCGAAGCGCGCCGTGGCGGCGGCGCAGGAGAGCGAACGGGCGATGTACCGGGACACGCTGGCGTGGGCACTCTATCGGACGGGTCGTTTCCAGGAAGCGCGCGCGGAGGAGCAGCGTGCGGTGTCGGAGATCGAACCGACGAAGAAGGCCGAGTACGAGGGATACCTGGCGAACTTGGAAACTGCGATCGCTCGGTGGAGTTCGGAAGCCGCCCGCGCGGAGCGGCACACGGACGCGGCTCAGCTCGCGGATCGCATGGCTCTCTCGTTGGAGCGCGACGTGACCGAGAGCCGTCCCTACGACTTCGAGGAAGGCGACGCGCGCTGGTGGCATGCGCAGCTTTCGAAGCTGGTGTCGG
>CAZKIY010000015.1:0-5164 GCA_964552875.1 uncultured Planctomycetaceae bacterium | reverse complement strand
TTCGAGGAAGGCGACGCGCGCTGGTGGCATGCGCAGCTTTCGAAGCTGGTGTCGGACTTGAAGGCGTTCACGGACGAGGAGTCTGGCGGTCTCTACTCTGCGGGCACGTCGGAGAAGCACGGTTGGGCGATCGTGAAGCGGGCGGAGTTCGCACGGACGATCGAGGAGCGCTCGGTGAGCGGGCCGGAGGCGCAGCGTCGTTGGGAGGACGCGACCCTGTCGATCGCGGCCAGCCCGAAGTACGGTGGCCTGCGCATCACACCGCAGCTCGGGCTGCTGCCGATCGGTGCGGATCCTGCGTCGGGCTTGTGGGAGTTCTGGCACTTGCAGAGTGGCGCGGAACCCTTGCGCGGCGCGGACGACAAGCTGCTTCTGAACGCGGACACGAGTCTCGTCTTGGTCTTGATTCCCGCCGGTACTTTCACGCTCGGGGCCCAGAAACTGGACGCTGCGCAGGCGAACTACGACCCCGACGCGTCTGAAGATGAGACGCCGTACGAGGTGAACTTGGACGCGTACTTCCTGTCGAAATACGAGATGACGCAGGGCCAGTGGGAGTACTTGACGGGCGGAAATCCAAGTCAGTACGGCCCGAGCACGTACGCATCGAGATGGAACCGAGACGGGAAGCCGTGGTCAGCTCTGCATCCAGTCGAGCAGGTGACTTGGCACTCGTGCGCGCGACTTCTGGCCCGCATTGGGCTGGTTCTCCCCACGGAGGCGCAGTGGGAACGCGGGTGCCGCGGGTCGACGTCGAGCGTGTACTGGAGTGGCGACGATCCGGAAGCGCTGGTCGATGTCGGAAACGTGTCGGATCAGTTCGCGAAGAAGAACGGCGGAGGAAGCTGGTCGATCCACGAGTCGTGGAACGACGGGAATGTCCTGCACGCTGCGGTGGGCAGCTACCAAGCGAACGGGCTGGGATTGCACGACACGCATGGCAACGTGTTCGAGTGGTGCCGCGACCTTTACGGAACGGTGCAGAGCTTTGCAGCCCGAGATGGTGAGCGTCAGGTGAGTGGCGCCCGCAGCCGCGTGCGCCGCGGCGGCAGCTTCGGCCTCGCCGCCTCGAACGCACGGTCGGCGTGCCGCGGCAGCAACCCGCCCGAGTACCAGCTCAGCGCCCTCGGGCTGCGGCCCGCCAGGGCATCTTCACTTTCTGCTTCACAACTTCACCCTCCCGGGAAGTGATCGTGTGCCGTTGCGAGGCCCCCGGCCAAGCGGCGTGCGCAGCGCAGCGGAGCCGCCTGCGCAGGCCGAGGGCCGGGACGGGACGGCCGAGCGCAAGTTCGATCCGAATGGCGATTCGAAGGTGTCCGAGGTTCTCGAGTGCACTGGACGCGGCTTCACAACGACATTTTTTCGCGGCGAATTGCTACGGTTTATACGGGTGGGTGCTGGGCACATCGCCGAAGCCTCGACGACAATCTTCTTCGTTGAGGTCCGCGCGCGAGGTACTTCGACGCACATGCGCCTGAAGCTACTGACCTTCCGGTACTCGGCGACGCTGGGCGGTTTCGATGACACGCCGCTCGCCGACTTCACACGCGACAAGGAAGTGATCGCGCAGCGCGAGCACTTCTATTTGGTCAACGACACGCCGCACATCACCCTCGTGATCACCTACCAAGACGCGATCGTGCCGCGCGAAGCGCTCGAAGCTGCGCGCGCGATACCGCCGCGAGCGCCGAGCGCGGCGCCGGCCGCGCGCTTCGATCGCTCACGCCGTGACGGCGCGCCGGATCCGTGCGCGGGTCTCGACGAGAACGAGCGCGCGCTGTTCAACACGTTGCGCGAATGGCGCTCGAAGCAAGCGCACGACGAGGGCTTGCCTCCGTACTTGCTGCTGACGAACAAGCAGTTCGTCACGATCGTGCGCAAGCGGCCTGAGTCCTTGAACGCTCTCGGCCACATCGACGGGATCGGGCCCGGCAAGCTCGAGCGCTATGGCGCGGCGATCCTCGCCTGCGCTCCGCTAGCGAGCGGAGCGGAGGCGGGGATCGCGGCGCCGTAGCGCTCGAGCTTGCCGGGCCCGATCCACTGCGCACGACTCCGCCTCGGCGGGGTCCGCAGGGCGCTCCTTGAACAACGAAACGGGAAGCGGGTCCCCGGCGCCCGAAACCGCGTGGACCGCGGCGGCAGCTTCGACAACGCCGCCTCGAACGCACGGTCGGCGAACCGCAACAAGAACCTCGGGCTGCGTCCCGCCAAGGCATCTGGACGCCCGATCGCGGAGGATCGTCTCCTCCGCGTAGAGCACGTCGAGGCCCAGATCCGCTTCCCGTGCCGCGCGCAGGTCGCTCGCGGCCGAATCCGCGGGGCCCCTCTGGGCTGGAAACGTCGGTTGGAAGGGCCCCACGTCGCACCACGGATTGCCTCGCCCGCACTCCCTCGTTACGGTCTCCCAGGCGTGACGATCTATCTCGATCTGACGCGCGAATTCAACGCGGGATCCCTGCGGGCGGTCATCTGCAGCGGGCCGGCTGCGGTGCTGCACCGCCTCGCGATCGCCAGCAAGGACGGCGATTGGATCCTGCGCGAGGACTCGGCTGCGCTCGGGCACGTCCTCGGCGTGCTCGCGCGTCACGGCGCCCGCTACCGCTTCGGCGCGCCGCTCGACGCGCGCTGGATGTCGGGGGGCTGGAGCGCGCATCTCGAGTTCCGCGAGGCGGGGCTGCGCGTGCGCACGGACTTCTTCACGCGGCCACCGCGTGTCTCTCCGACGGAGCTGGAGCGCATGTGGACCGAACAGGAGGGCCAAGATCCGCCCTTCACCGACGCACGCATGCTGGCCGAGATGAAGAAGACCGACCGGGAGAAGGACTATCCGTTCCTCGGCGAGCTGGCGCGCCGCATGACGGAACCGCGCGATCGATTCTTGTACTCGCGCAGCGCAGACGACCTGATCGAACTCGCGCGACGGTATCCAGAACTGGCGCTGGAGCTCGTCGCCGCGAGGCCACTCTTGGCCCGCATCGCGGGCGGACGTCGGCAGCTCCTGGAGGCGATCCAGCTCGAAATGCTCGATCTCATGGAGCAGAACGAAGTCCGCCTGTCGAAGTACAGCGCGGCGTCCGCGGCCTGGGCGGAGCTGTGGCCCGCGCTGGCGCGCGAGATCGAGGGCCTGGAGCTCACGGCGACGCACGCGTGTCTGATCCAACGGGCCGAGTACGTGCTGCCCCGCGAGGTGAGCGCGTGAGCGAGCGCTTCCTGAGTGCCGAAGATCTGGACCTCGCCGAGCTCTCCTTCGAGGAACTCCTGGCGTGGTGGGATCTGTGGCTCGTCCAGGCGCAGTGCACGAACGATCTCGACGAGCACATCTACTCCCATGGGGTGTTCCGCGTCGAGCCGGGTTTCGAGCTCGGTCCCGAAGGCATCCGGCCGACGCCAGCGCGCGGCGAGGGCGGACACGGTCGTCCTCGGCTCGGGGACCACGAGAACGGGCCCGCTCTGGATTCCGCTCGGCGCGGGTGATCCAGGGCGGACCCGTTCTCGGTGGGCGGGCCGACGTGCGCGAATCAGCTCGCCGGGGACGCCGGCGTTCCCGCTGCCGGTGCCGCCGCAGCCGCGGCCGGATCCGGGACCGTTTCCTCGGCCTTCGCCGGGGCGACGACGACGGCGATCTTCGTCTCGGGTGCCATGTCCACGAGCTCGACGCCCTGCGGCAGGTTGAGTTCCTTCGCGAGGATCGCGCTGCCCGTGTCGAGGCCGCCGACCGGCACTTCGATCGAGTCGGGGATGTCCATCGGCAAGCACAGCACGGTGATGTGCGTGTGGATGTGGTTCAGCACGCCGCCCTTCGGGTGGCCCGTGAACTCGAGTTCGACCACCGACTCCGTCTTCACGTCGCGTTGCACGCGCTTGAAGTCGATGTGGACGATCTGCTCGCCGAACGTGTTCCACTGCAGCTCGCGCACGACGGCCATCTCGAGCTTGCCGCCGATCTCGATCTCGTAGAGGTGGGTGTGCCGGCGCCGCGTCGCGAGGAAGTAGTGCTCCTCGATCGAGAGGTCGACGTGACCGTGCGTCGAGTCGGCGTTCATGCTCGCCGGGATGCGGCCTTCCGCGCGCAGGGCGCGGCAGGCTCGGGAGCCGACGCGCGTGCGCAGTTCGGCCTTCAGGACTTCACTCTTCTTGCTCATCTCGAAAACTCCGTCCCTGGCTGGTTCATCGCCTGTCCCTCGATCAGGCCTAGCAGGGTTCGTTGAAGAGGGAGGAAACCGACTCGTTCCGGTGGATGTTCATGATCGCATTCGCCAGCAAAGGCGCCACGCTCACGACCTCCGTGTTCCGCGGCAACTGTGCGCGCGGAGGAATCGAATCGGTGATCAGGATCTTGTCGATCGGAGCTGCGTCGAGCCGCTCGACGGCCGGTCCGCACAAGACGGCGTGGCTGACGGCGATCACGATCGTTTTCGCGCCGTATTTGCGGCACACGCGTGAAGCTTCCGAGATCGAGCCGCCGGTCGAGATCATGTCGTCGACGAGGACGACGTTGCGACCCTCGACGTCACCGATGATGTGCTCGACGGCGACGTGGGAGCCGCTGATGCGTCGCTTGTCGACGATCGCGAGGTCGGCGTTGTCGAGCGATTTGGCGTACGACCTAGCCATCTTGATGCCGCCGACGTCGGGAGAAACGATCACCGGGCGATCGATCCCGATGCGACGGATCGCGCCGAGCAGCGCCGGCTTCGCGTAGAGGTGATCGACCGGGATGTCGAAGAAGCCCTGGATCTGTGCCGCGTGCATGTCGAGAGTCAGCAACCGATCCGCGCCGCCGTTCACCAGCGTGTTCGCGACGACCTTGGCGCTGATCGGGACGCGGCCCTCGTCCTTACGGTCCTTCCGTGCGTAGCCGTAGTACGGCATCACGGCCGTGATACGGCCGGCGCTGGCGCGGCGCAGCGTGTCGAGCAAGAGCAGGAGCTCGATCCAGTTCTCGTTGACCGGCGGGCACGTCGGCTGGAGCACGAAGCAGTCCGAGCCGCGCAAGTCGTCGTTGACCTTGATGTCGATCTCGCCGTCGGGGAAGCGCGCGATGTGCGCGGCCGCGAGCGGAATCGAGAGCGCCCTGGAGATCGAGCTCGCCAACGCCGTGTGCGCGTTGCCGGCGATCAACGTGATCTTCTCGCTGTAGCCGAGCACTAGGACCTCCGCTCCG
>CAZKIY010000014.1:25033-28748 GCA_964552875.1 uncultured Planctomycetaceae bacterium | reverse complement strand
CAGGCCGAGGGCGAGGCTCTTCGTCTTGCGCACGATCTCGGCGTCGACGACGAAGCGGACTTGATCGCGGCGCGACGGCAACTCGTAGAGGATGTCGAGCAGCATGTCCTCGACGATCGCGCGGAGTGCGCGCACGCCGGTCTCGCGCTCGAGAGCGAGCTCGGCGATCGCTTCGAGTGCGTCGGGCGTGAACTCGAGTTCCTTGCCGTTCATCTCGAACAGCATCTGGAACTGACGCGTGAGCGCATTGCGCGGCTCGGTGAGGATCTTGACGAGCGCCGAGCGGTCGAGCGTGTCGAGCGTCGCGATGATCGGCAGACGGCCGACGAACTCGGGGATCATCCCGAACTCGATCAGGTCCTTCGGCGTGAGGAAGCGCACGAGTTCGTCGCGCGTGCCCTTCTCGACGCTCGCGGGCCGAGTGGGCTCGAGCGGCGCGTCCGACTTCTTCGCGGCGCGGTCGAGGAGCTCTTTCGAGGCCATTTGCCGCCCGAAACCGATCACGTCTCGGCCGACGCGGCGCGAAATGATCTCCTCGATCGAGCTGAACGTGCCCCCGACGATGAACAGGATGTTCGACGTGTCGAGCTGGATGTAGCTCTGCTCGGGGTGCTTGCGACCGCCTTGCGGCGGGACGTTCGCGACGGTCCCCTCGAGGATCTTCAACAGCGCTTGCTGCACGCCTTCGCCCGACACGTCGCGCGTGATCGAGACGTTGCCGGTCGTGCGCGCGATCTTGTCGATCTCGTCGATGTAGATGATGCCTTGCTGCGCGCGCTCGACGTCGAAGTCGCAGCCTTGCAAGAGCTTCAAGAGGATGTTCTCGACGTCCTCGCCGACGTAGCCGGCTTCGGTCAGGGTCGTCGCGTCCGCCATCGCGAAGGGGACGTCGAGCAGCTTCGCCAGCGTGCGCGCGAGCAGCGTCTTGCCCGAACCCGTGGGACCGACGAGCATCACGTTGCTCTTCTCGATCTCGACCTCGCCGTGCGAGGCCGGGTTGCGTGCTTGATGGCGCAGGCGGTTGTAGTGGTTGTAGACCGCGACGCTGAGGATCTTCTTGGCGCGTTGCTGGCCGATCACGTACTCGTCGAGCTTGCGCGCGATCTCGATCGGCGTCGGTAGCCGCCGACCCGTCGCGTCCGTCGACCCGCCCGCGCGTCGCGCCGCGGTGGCCGCCGTCGTGCTCGCTGCACCGCCGGTCTTCGCTGCATCGGGCGCGCGCCGTTGTTCTTCCTGCAGGATCGAGTTGCAGATCTCGATGCACTCGTTGCAGATGTACACGCCCGGCGGACCGGCGATGAGGCTCGCCACGTGGTGACGGCGCTTCTCGCAGAACGTGCAGCGCTCGACGTGGCGCCCTCGGCCGGTGGAGGAGGTCATGAGGTCCTTGATTCTACGTGATCCCGAGGCTCATCGAGGGTCCGCGGTCAGAGCTCTCGATTCGCGGTGTTCCGAGGCCGAGCGGGCACGAAACAGGCCGCGCCCGAGGGGACGCGGCCCTGATTCCGTCGGGATTCGGGGGCACGGCGCCGAATCTCTCAGCTCTTCGGAGCGTCCGGCTTCGGAAGGTCCGGCTCCTTCGAGATGATCTGGTCGATCAACCCGAACGCCTTGGCTTCGGCGGGCGACATGAAGTTGTCGCGCTCGCAGGCCTTGGCCATCTCCTTGGCCGTGCGACCGGCGTGGCGCGCCATGATCTCTTCGAGCGCCGTGCGGAGCTTCAGGATCTCCTTGACCTGGATCTCCATGTCCATCGCCGTGCCTTGGGCCCCGCCCCACGGTTGGTGGATCATGACGCGGCTGTGGGGGAGCGCGAAGCGCTTGCCCGCAGCGCCGCCGCACAGGAGAACGGCGCCCATCGACGCCGCTTGGCCCAAGCAATACGTCTGGATCTGCGGCTCGATGAGCTGCATCGTGTCGTAGATCGCGAGGCCCGCCGTGACGCTGCCGCCGGGCGAGTTGATGTACATCTTGATGTCCTGGTTCCGGCCCGTCTTGTCCAGGAACAAGAGCTGCGCCATCACCGCGTTCGCGACTTGATCGTCGATCTGCGTGCCGATGAAGACGATGCGATCCTCGAGCAGGCGCGAGTAGATGTCGTAGACGCGCTCGCCGCGACCGGTCTTCTCGATGACGGTCGGGATCGGGTAGTAGGCGGAGGTCTCCGTCATGGGTTTGATCACGTTCGAGGACTCGTGGGGGACTTGGGGCGCATCAGGGCCGGCAGCGAGACGCCGGCCCAGCGGGAAAGACCATCGGTCTTCCAGCGTCGGATCTCAAGCTCGCGCCGAATCGGGCGAGCGGACCGAAGAATGTCCGGAAAGGCTCACGACGGCGTCGTGACCTGCGCGTTCTCGCGCAGGAAAGCGCGCACCTTGCGCTCCAGGATCTCGACCGCCATCTGGTCGAACAGTTTCTTCTCGGTGTAGTACTGGCGGACCTCTTCGATCTGCGCGCGATTGCGGGCAGCGATCGAGTGGAGTTCGGCTTCCATGTCCTCGCGGGTCACGAGAAGTTTTTCGCTCTCCCCGATGGCCTGCACGAGGAACAGCGCGCGCAGTCCTTTGGCCGCCGCCTCCTCGGCCTGCGGCTTCTGCGCTTTCAAGGCCTCCTGGATCTTCTCGTCGGGCACGCCCTGCTGCTGCATCTCGCGGCCGGCCGACTCGAGACGCACGCGCGTCTGCTCGTCGAGCATCATCTTCGGGAGTTCGATCGTGTGACGAGCGAGCAGGTCCTCGAGGATCTTCGACTCGATCCGTTGATCCTCTTGCTGACGCTTCGCGTCTTCGAGCCGTTCGCGCACGAAAACTTGCAGCGCGCCGTCGTCGGCGACGTTCAGCATCTGCCGGATCTCGGCGTCGGTCGGCGCGATCATGCGGTAGGCCTGCTTGACCTCGATCGATGTCGTGCCCGGCTTGCCGCGCAGCGATTCCTCGGGGAAATCCTGCGGAAACGTCATCTCGATCGCGCGCGTCTCGCCGTCTTTCACACCCACGAGACCGGCCTCGAACGCGGCTGCGTCGATGCCCGGCGTCGGCGTCTTGGGCGAGAGGCGCAGGTTGTCACGCTCGAGGATCGTCTTGTCGCCGTCCTTCCACGTGACCTTGCAGACGGCCATGCCGTCGGCCGGCAGTCCGGTGTCGCCCGCAGCTTCGGGCCGACTCTGTTGCGCCTTCAAGTTCTGGATCGCGAGCCCGATCTCGGGCTCCATCACCGGCTCGAGCTCGCTGTCGACCTTCACGCCCTTGTACTCGCCGAGCGCGATGTCGGGTCGCAGGCTGACTTCGAAGCCGCAGTCCCAATCCGTGCCATCCTGGATCTTCACGTCTTCCAGGTTCACGCGCTGGAAGCCGACGATCTTGAGCTCCTGCTCCTTGACCGCCTGCTCGTACGCCTGCCGCACGAAGTGCTCGACGGCGTCGTTCTTGAGCTGCGGTCCGTACTGCTTCTCGACGACCTGGAGCGGAACTTTGCCGGGCCGGAAGCCCTTCATGTTCGCGTTCGCGGCGACGTTCTGCAGTCCGCGCTTGTAGGTCGCCTGGAAGTCGGCGCTCGGAACTTTGAACTGGATGCGGGCCTGGCAGGGGCCGAGACGTTCGACGGTGACTTGCACGAGGGTTCGGTCGGGCTCGGGCCCACGCGGGGCCGGTCGGTTCGGGATTCGAGTTCGGTGGCCCCGCCGCGGGGTTCCCGGCCCTCCGCGGCGCGCGCGGGG
>CAZKIY010000014.1:21537-24933 GCA_964552875.1 uncultured Planctomycetaceae bacterium | reverse complement strand
TTCGAGTTCGGTGGCCCCGCCGCGGGGTTCCCGGCCCTCCGCGGCGCGCGCGGGGAGCGTTCGAAGCGGCGCAAGGTACTCCGGCGCGGGCGGCCTCGTCCACCCATCGGACGCGGCGGGCTCCGAGTTCGAATCGCGAGTCAGAAACGGACAGGAACTTCTTTCCGTCGGCGGGGGGCTCGCGGAGCGACGGGTCAGGGCCACGCGCTCGGAGCCTGTGAAGAATTCAGCGGCGACGCGGCAGCGGCGTCGGAAGCGTCGAGCGCGTGCAGGCTCGATTGCTTCACACGCGCTCAGCGTGGTGCCAGGACGCGCGCTTCGAGCCGTTCGAGGCCCCCGGCGAAGTCTTGACCCAGCTTGGCCGACATCAGGGGCGAGAACATGCGCATCATCGGGTTGCGCCCGAGCTCACCGCCCTCGCGCCAAACCACGCGTGTGCCGGCGCCATCCGGCTCGAGCGCGATCGAGCCGCGCGTGACCTCGTCGACGCCACGGAAGCGGATCTCGTACTCGACCCCGCGCGCCGGCTCGGCCTTCACGATCGTCACCGAGCCGAAGGCCAGGATCTGACCCTCGAAGCTCATCCGCGCTCCCGCGCCCTCGGCCGGACCATCGAACGTGAAGACGGCGGACGGATCGCGCTGCGTCGTCCAGTGCGACCAGGCGCCCCACGTGCGCAGGTCTTGGAGGACCGCGTGGACCTGCTCGGGCGGCGCGCGCAGCGTGCGCGAACGCTCCGCCGTCCACGAGCCCGGCATGAAGAAGCCGACCAGTACGACGACCAGGACGAAGAGCCCGGTGCCCAGGACGAGGATGCGGAAGAAGCGGAGCATGGAGGCGGGTCGGCGGCGCGGGTACCCTACTTCCCCTCGATGGCGCGACAAGCCCCCTGCCGAATCCGTCCGTGACCAGCGCGCTCGAAATCCTGGGATCCTCGCGCGTCGGGGGACTGCGCCTCTCCACGGCCGACCTCGCCGCTTTGCCGCCCACCGCGCACGTGCCGGACGTCGGCGTCCTGGTACGGGGTCGCAAGGGGCGCGCGGTCCGCTTGTCCGCGATCGTCGACCTCGCAGAGCTGCCGCGTACGGCGCGGTACGTGAACATCACCTCGCGCGACCCCGCGTTCGCGGTCTCGGTCCCGCTCGACGAAGTGCAGGCGCTCGGACTCGTCGTCTACGAACTCGATGGGGCCGCGCTCGATCCCGCGCAGGGCGGGCCGTTCCGACTCCTCGTCCAGGACCATCCCGACGAGTGCGTCAACGTCAAACAACTCGTGCGGCTCGAGTTCTCCGATCGTCCGGGGCGCGACACGCGCCCGCAGGACGACGCGGAGCACCAAGCCCTGCACCGGAAATCGAAGCACTGAATTGGACTGGAAGCACTGACATGTATTGGCTCTCGAAACCCTTCCGCCACGTCGAAGCGCGTCCCGGTCTCCTCGGTGTCGGCGGCATCGTCCACCTGCCGTCGTTCGGATTGACGTTCGACGATCTCGCCGCGCTGCCGGCCGAGTTCCAGGTCAAGAACGTCGGCGCTTACGCCGCCGTCGCGAAGCTCGGTGGGGCCCCGCTCGCGGGCGTGCGCCTCATGGCGATCCTGCAACACGTCGGTGCGAACCCCGAAGCGATCCTCGTCAACGTGCGCGGTCGCAACGGTTTCGTCGCGACGTTGTGGCGCCGCGAGATCGAGCCGCTCGCGATCGTGGTCTACGCACGCGAGGGTCAGCCGCTGTCCCCCGAACTCGGCGGCCCGTTCCGCCTGGTCGTCCCGGGCCTGCGCGACGAAGCGCGCGACGTCTGGGATCTCGCGGTGATCGAGTTCAGCGACAAGGCCGCGCCGAAGCCGCGCAATACTCGCGGAACGCCGCCGACGCATTCGTCGCAACCCGGCGAGGTTCAGGGCGGACTTTCGCGCTCTGTCCCGGATCCCGCAGATCCGCGCGGAATCGTCGTGCCGCCTCCGGAGGCGTGACGCGCGCGCAGCGAGATGAAACGTGACGCGCGCACACTCACTCGAGCCGCCGCGCGCACACTCGGCCGCGGGGTGGGGGTGTCGGCTGCCGAGCCGCGCTCGCGATCCGACCCCGGGCCCGGCGCGGAAAACAGCGGAGCCCCGCGACGTCATGCGTCGCGGGGCTCCGATCGTTCACGTTCCGGTCTCCCGAGGAGACCGGGCCGGATCACATCTTGCGGCTGGGCTCGATCGGGTTGTCGCCGCCCCAGAACTCGATCGAGTTGAAGATGATGATGTCGCCCAGATAGAAGAGCGAGTAGACCGGGAGAATGGTCAGGCCGAGGAAGATCGCCTCGTTGGCCCACTTCGAATCCGTGACGGTCCGGTTCCAAGTGTGGAGGTTTTCCCAGGCGTTGTTGGGGCCGAGGCAGCTCGTCGTGGTGAGGCCGAGCGCCAGGGCGCAGCCGAGGATCATCTTCTTCATGTTCAAGTGTTCTCCCAAGGAGGGATCGAGCGTGAGTGGGTCATCGTCGGGCACCAGCGCAGCGGCGAGCCGCACCTGTCTCCCGGACGCCCAGGGTGACCCCTGGGAATGAGCCGAGCGTTATAGCGGCGGGCGCGGGCGCGATCCAGCCCGGAGCAGCCCGGGGTTCGACCCCTCTCCGAACGTGATCCGGAACAGCCTCCGGACCGATTCGTCCGTGGGAATCCCGTCCAGCTCCAACGGCCGGAACCAACGCAGAGCCAGGGATTCGTCGCTCAGGGCTTCCAGCGAGCCAGGGCGAGCGAGCACCAGGAACCGCGTGTCGAGATGCCAGTGCTCGGGTTCGGTCCCGCGCGCGGGAATCGCATGGACGTCGACGTCGAGGGCGTGCGGATCGATCGTGAGGTCGAGGATCCCGCTCTCCTCGATGGCTTCGCGCAGCGCGGCCCGAGCGAGGTTCGCGTCGCCGTCGCAGTGGCCACCGAGTTGGAGCCAACGGCCGAGCTTCTTGTGGTGGGTGAGGAGCGCGGCGCCGCGCGCGGGGTCGACGACGAGCGCGCTGGCGGTGAGGTGACCTTCCAATCGCTCGCGACGGTGAGCGTCGCGCGGATAGCGGTCGATCCAGGCGACGATGCGGTCGCGTTCGGCGGATTGCGTGGGATCGGGGGGGACCCAGTGGGTGAGGAGATCTCGGGCGTAGAGGGTGTCGGGCTCTTCACGGAGGTCGTCGAGAGCCAGCGTCATGGAGGGGGCGGGGCGAGACCGGGGGAGTCGAGGCGGGACGCGACGTGCGATTCCATGGGTCCCACGCGCAAGCGCGCGAGACGTGCGATTCCATGGGTCCCGCGCGCAAGCGCGCGAGACGTGCGATTCCATGAGTCCCGCGCGCAAGCGCGCGAGACGTGCGATTCCATGGGTCCCGCGCGCAAGCGCGCGAGGCGTGCGATTCCATGGGTCCC
>CAZKIY010000014.1:0-21437 GCA_964552875.1 uncultured Planctomycetaceae bacterium | reverse complement strand
GCGATTCCATGGGTCCCGCGCGCAAGCGCGCGAGGCGTGCGATTCCATGGGTCCCACGCGCAAGCGCGCGAGGCGTGCGATTCCATGGGTCCCGCGCGCAAGCGCGCGGGACGGGGCGCGCGAGGGAATCAGGCCCGTAGAAGCTGTCGGTACCGCCCGGCCTTCGACTTCGCGCCCACGCCGCGCTTCTGGCGGTCCTTGAGGAGCCACTCGTGGAATTCCTCGTAATCGCCGGGGAAGTACACGATGCGCTCTTCGTGATCGTCGAACGAGAGGATGTGCGTCGCCACGCGGTTCAGGAAGTAGCGATCGTGGGTCACGACGATCGCGGAGCCGGTGTACTCCTGGATCGCCTCTTCGAGCACGCGCAACGTCTCGAGGTCGAGGTCGTTCGTCGGTTCGTCGAGGAGGAGCACGTTGGCCGGCTCCTTGAGCATCTTCGCCAGCAAGACGCGGTTGCGCATCCCGCCCGAGCACTCGCCGAGCAGCTTCTGCTGGTCCTCGCCCTTGAAGTTGAAGCGCGCGACGTACGCGCGACCGTCGAGCGTCTTGTTCCCGAACGGGATCTGCGGGTTGCCCTCGCAGATGTTGTCGTAGACCGACTTGTCGTCGTGCAGCACGGTGCGCGATTGGTCGAGCCAGACCATCTTGACCGTCGAGCCGATCGTGACGACGCCTTGGTCGGGCTTCTCGCGGCCCGTGATCATCCTGAGCAGCGTCGTCTTGCCGCGACCGTTCGGGCCGATGATGCCGAGCACGCCGCCGGGCGGCATCTCGAACGTCAGGTCCTTGATCAGGACGCGTGAGCCGTAGCCCTTCGTCACATTGCGCAGCTCGATGACCTTGTCACCCAGGCGCGGACCGGGCGGGATGCGCAACTCGATGGCGTCGAGTGCGTCCTCGGCCTTCTGTTGCACGAGTTCGGCGAACCGCGCGAGACGTGCTTTGCTGCGACCCGTGCGCGCCTTCGGCGTCGAGCGCTTCCACTCGAGCTCGCGCGCGATGACCTTTTCGCGCGCTTCGCCCTGGCCACGCTTCGTCTCGTTCTCCTTCTGCTTCTGCTCGAGATAGTCCGAGTAGTTGCCCTTGTACGGGCGACCGAGACCGCGCTCGATCTCGAGCATCCAGCCGACGACGTTGTCGAGGAAGTAGCGGTCGTGGGTGACGAGGATGACCGAGCCCGCGTAGTCCTTCAGGTGCGCTTCGAGCCACTCGACCGCGTCCGTGTCCAAGTGGTTGGTCGGTTCGTCGAGCAGCAGCATGTCAGGCCGTTGCAGGAGCAACTTGCACAGCGCGACGCGGCGTCGCTCACCGCCCGACAGCTTCGTGACGTCGGCGTCGAACGCCGGGAGACCGAGCGCGTCGGCCGCTTGTTCCAAGCGACTGTCGAGCTCCCAGATCTCCTTGTGGTTCATCTCCTCGAGGAGCTTCTCGTACTCCTCGCCCATGTCGCCCGACTCGGTGAGCTCGTTGTAGCGCGTCTCGATCGCCAGCAACGGCGCCATCGCTTCGCGCAAGTTGCCGAGGACGTCGAGCGTTTCGTTGAGCGGCGGTTCCTGCGACAAATAGCCGATCGACAACTCGCCGACGGCCTTCGCGGTGCCTTCGAACTGCTTGTCCTCGCCCGCGATGATCCGCAGCAGCGTCGACTTGCCCGAGCCGTTGTTCCCGATGATGCCGATCTTGGCACCCTCGAGGAACGAGAGCGTGATGCCCTTGAGCACGACCTTCAGGCCGAAGTGTTTCTGGAGGTCTTGGAGCTGGTAGATGATCTTGTCGGCCATGTGAGGGCGAACAGGATACAGCCTGCCCTCGCAGTCAGGAAGACTAGGGCGACGCAACGAATTCGCGCCGCTCGGTTCGCGACCCGGCACCCTTCTCGACATCACGGGCGCTGCGCCGCGCAACGTGCCGGCCGGTTCTCCGAAGCCGCGCGATCGAAGGCTCGACGGCCTCTCACCGCACGCGGTAGATCGCCACGGCCTCGTTCGTGAAGACCGCTTCGAGGATCGGGTTCGAGACGAGGTTCGCCTGCGGCGGCAGCGCACGCACCTCGACCGCCGCAGGACCCGTGGTGATCGCGGATAGATCGTCAGAGATGAGGAACAGCGGGGCTGCGCCGGTCCAAACGCGCAGGGACGCTGCACCAGCCGGCGTCGGCGCCCCTCGGAACTGCTCGCGCGCGGCGAGGATCGGCGGTAAGTCCCGAGATCTCGCGACGCGCGGCCTGACCCAGCGGTCGCCCACCATCTGCCAGCGTCCCGCATGGAATTCGGGCGTGAAAGTGCGGCTCTCGACGAGCGTGCGCCGTTCGCCGAACGCCGAGACGTCGCTCCACGATCCCGAGGTGACGAAGACGGCGTCCTGCGGTGAATGGTCGCGGATCCAATCGAGGCCACTTCGATACGCGCGGGCGTACGAACTCGACTGTGGGAGCGTGAGCCACGATCGCGTCGTAACCGCGGTGCGCGCGAGACCGGCGAGGACGAGGGCCAGAGCTGCGCACACGAAGACCGCGATCCCAAGACGAGCTCCGCGAGCCGCGCTCGAAGCGACGGTTGGACCGGCGAGGATCGCGAGCGCGAGGTGGCCGGTGTAAGCGAAGAACATTTCCGAGTGACCAGCGGCGGCGACGAGCGACGACACCAGAACCCCGGCGATGGCGACACCGAAGAGCCAGCTCCGCGCGAGATCGACACGTTCCTCACCGCGACGGAGCGCGAGCAGCGCTCCGAGGAGAGCTGCGCCGTGATGCCCGATCCACCACAGCGGTGCGCACAAGACGACGATCGACCACGGCGCGAACAGCGGGTCGTGCCCGAGCGCACGCGCCGCCTCGGCGAACGGGCCTTCGGTGCGCATCAGCATCATCGGCGCGAATCGGAACATGGCGCTGGCATAGCTCGATTCCGCGGCGACGAGCCACAGCGTGTAAGGGAGCGCGGCGACGCCGATGAGAGCGAGGAACAGGACGTTGCTCCACGGGATGCGACGCGCGTGCCAGGCCTCGACGCAGAGCGCGAGTCCCAATCCCGCGAGCACGACCGGCATCACGGAGCCCTTCGATCCGGACGCGAACGCTGCGAGTAGTAGGGCTGCTCCCGCGAGCCGAGGACGCGAGGACTCGCCCCGGAACCACGCGCAACCGATCACGACGAGCGCTGCGAACGCCGCGAGACCTGCGCGCGTCGTCGCGCTGTGGAACGTGCCCACGTCGAAATCGTTGTGGAACACGAACCAACGCGCTGACTCACCGAAGATGCCGTTCAGCACGCGCCCGATCTCCGTGTGCGCCGCGACGAGCACCGTGGTGATCACGCCCGCCCAGGCTCCGCCGCCGAGTGCGCGCGCCGCGGAGTACGCGGCGAGCACGAGCGCGATCGGGCCGACGAGCGCGAAGTGCAGTGTCTGCAGAAGAGACGTCGGCAAGCCAAGGGCCACGTGACCGCCGGCTGTGACCGCATAGCCGAAGAGGTGGTACACGAGCGGTTCGCCCGCGACGCGCGGATCCATCACCGGCCAGCGCCGCGCGAACTCGGCCGCGTTGCCGGCGTGGAAGAGCAAGTCGATGTCCTGGCGCGCCCACCAGTCGTCGGCGGCGAGGAACGGAGTGCGCGCGACGACGAGCGCCAGGACAGCGGCGAGCGCGAGGCCTGGACCGAGACGACAGACTTCGTCGCGCTCGGCCCGAACGCGCAGTCCGCGCATGTAGGTCGGGAGCAGCGGCGCGAGGAGCAGCGGCCAAGCCGCGGCGATCGGCGCGAATCCGCTCGCCTTCGCCGCGAGGAAGAGAATCGCTTGCGCCGCGAGGCCCAGCGCGAGCGCGACGCCGAGTCGCGCGGTTGGCCCCCCGCGCACGGGCACGAGGACCGACGCGAGGATCCACCCCGGCGCGAGCACGCTCGCGCCGAGGAACGCCGCGGCCGCGGCGACCGACCCCGCACCGGCGCCGAAGAAGAGCGCCGGAATCGTGAGCAGGATCGACGCCAGGGCGACGAGCGCGATGTCTTTCGCCACGCGCGACGCAACTCCGCGGCTCGCGCGCGGATCGGGCACGGGTCTCCCGGAAACGGCCGATTCCACGCGCATCGAGCACGGACCCTAACCGTCCACCGCGCGCAGGAGAATTCCCAGCCAACTCGAGGCGCGTCATACTCCCCAAACGTCGTTCCCTTCCCCGACGAGTGCATCCTTCGAGGTTTCCATGCGCTTTGCATCCCCTTGCGTCTCTCGACTCACTTGCGTCGTCGTCGTCGTCGTCGTCGTCGCGCTCGCGACGAGCGGCGTCGGCGCGTTCGGTCAGGGTGCCGCGGCGCAAGCCACGGCGATCGAGCGCGCGCGCACGGAGATCGAAGCGGCCCGCGTCGCGTGCGGTGCGCGCGATCCCGGGGTCGCCAACGTGCGCCTCGAGGCCGGGTTACGGGCCCTCGAGGAGATTGCCGTCGAGGCTTGCGACGAGTCGTGCGAGGCGCTGCTCGTGGAGATCGGCGGGATCGCGAAGCGCTGCACCGACCCGCGACTCCGAGTGCGCGCCTTCGAGCGACTGATCGCCGTGCGCGAGCGACGTCTCCCGGCGAATGCGCCGGACTTGCTCGTCGCGCGGTGCGACCTGGCGCTGGGCCTCGTCAACCTGAAGGAGTTCGAAGCCGCGCGCGTGCTCCTCGAGGACGTCGTGGCGGCTTGGGCCGCGCATCCCGAGCCGGATCTCGCCGCGAGTCGCAGGGCCCGCTACCGGTTGGCTTTGACGAAGCGCCGGCTCGACGATTCCCGCGGTGCTCGTGCTGTCCTCGACGAATTGATCGTCGAGTGCGAGCGTGCGGACCCGCCCGATCTGACGAATCTCGCTTGGGCGCACTTCGAGCTGGGCGTGCTCATGTACGTCGACGACGACTTCCGAGGCGCTCGCGCACTCCAGGAACCCGCGCTCGCGATCCTCGAAACGCTGCTGCCGGCGGACGATCCGTCTCTGGACAACTTGCGCGGCAATCTCGCGATCACGCTCTTCGAAGTCGGCGAACTCCCGCGTGCGCGCGCGCTGCAGGAAACCGTGCTCGCGAACGCGGAGCGTGACCTGCACGAGGACAGTCCGGCCCTCGTCAGCGCGCGCCGCGGCTTGGCGAATACTCTCGCGCTGATGGGTGATCTGAACCGCGCGCGCGAGCTCGAGGAAAAGGTGCTCGCCACGTGCGAGCGAACTCCGGACCTGGCCGGCGACACACTCGCGATGGCGCGCACCAACCTCGGCGCGACGCTGTCGCAGATCGGTGAGTACGGGCAGGCGCGCGTCCTGCAAGAACGGGTGCTGGCCCAGCGCGAAGCGGCTCTCCCGAACTCCCACCCGTTGGTGCTCCGCGCGCGCATCAACTTGGCGGGGACGCTCCTGTCGCAAGGCGATCTGTCCGAGTCCCGCAACCTGTCGGAGGGCGTGGTCGAGATCCTCGACCGCACCCTGCCGGAAGATCACAGCTTGCGCGTGGGTGTGCGCGCCAACCTCGCGCGCTGCTACTACAGCCTCGGGGATTACGAGAAGGCGCGCGACATCCAAGTCGGGGTCCTCGCATCGCGCGAACGCACGCTACCCGCCGGACATCCGGAAGTCGGCAAGGCGCGTCTGAACCTGTCGAACACGCTGCACCGTCTCGGCCGGGGCGGCGAGGTCCTCGAGTTGCGCGAGCAAATCCTCTTGGAACTCGAGAATTCCGAGACGAATGACGAGGCTTACCTCGCCGTGGCGCGTGCGAATCTGGCCTCCTCTCTCCTCGCGACGGGGGACTTCGCGCGGGCGCGCTCCTTGCTCGACGCCACCTTGGCCTCGCCCACGATTCGGAACGATGCGACGGGCCTCGACAGCGCGCGTCCGCTCGAGCTCTGGTGTTGGTTGCTCGCCAAGGAGGAATCATCCCGGACGCTCGATCGCGGGCGCCCCGAAGCCGCGCGCGAGTTCGAGGTCGCCACCCGAGCACTCCTCGCTGCCGAGAGGCGGATCATCGGCCGACTCGTGCTGGAGTCGTCGCCGCGCGAGGCCGAGGAGCGCATGGCGGCCCGTCGGCCGAACGTCCAGACGGCGTTGGAGCTCGCGACGGGAGCAGGAGCGTTCCCACCCGAGCCCTCCCTCGCTGCCGCCGCGTTCCTGCTGGCCGAATCGTCCCGAACGGCCTCGCTGGGCGTCGCGCGGATCGCAGCGGCCGCGCGCGGCGATGCGGCGTTCGACGGGCTCTTGCGCGCTGCCCGCGAGGCGAGCGAGCAGTTGGTTCGGCGGGCGCAGTCCGCTGCGGGCCCCGAGGCCGTCCGGGCGGCGCAGCGCGCGCTCGACATCGCTCAGCGCGAGCTCGTGTTGCGCGGCGCGAGTCGCATCGAAACGTCCTCGAGCAGCGTCGAGGATCTGGAGGGAATCGTCGCGCAGATGGGCGACGGTGCCGCGCTCGTGTCCTGGATGCGCTGCACGCGGGGGTCGGAGTTCAGCGAGTTCGTGGACGTCCTCGTCGCGCACGTCCTGCGCGGCAGCGCCGACGGGCCGCGCCTCGAACGCTTCGCTCTCGGGGCGATGGAAGAGGTCAAGTCCGCCGTCGAACGCTGGCGCGCGGTGATGAGGAACGGCACGGAGCGCGGCATCGCTCCTGACGCGGCGGAGGTCGATGCCGGGAAGATCGGCGACGACTTGCGTGCGCGCGTGCTCGACCCGTTGATCGCCTCGCTGCGCGGCGCGAAACGAGTGATCGCCGTGGTGGACGACGTGCTGCACACCGTCCCGCTCGACGCACTTCCGGCGGGGCCGTTCGCGGCGGAGGCCGATGCCGCCACCAGCCCGCTCGGCGATGTCGTGCGCTTCGAGTACCGCTCGTCCGCTTTCGAATTGCTGGAATCCAGGGACCGCTCTGCGAGTGACGCCGACGCACTGGTCGCGTTGGGGCATCCGGCCTTCGACTCCGAACCGACCGACACACCGGATCTCGCGCCGGAATCACCGCTCGTCGTCGAGGCCGGGTCGGCGCGCGGCGCCGCGTTCTTGCGCGGCGGCGCATTCGAGCGCGGCTTCGCGCCGCTCCCTGCGACGCGCGAGGAAGTACGCGCGATCGGTCAGTACTTCGAGGACGTGTTCGGCGAGGAATCGCCGCGACATGTGTTGGAACGGCGTGCGGCCTCGCGCCAGGGTCTCCTGAAGCTCGCGCCGCGCGCACGGTGGCTCCACATCGCGTCGCACGGGTGGTTCACGCCCGAATCGGTGCGTTCCGCGGACGAGTTCGACGCGGAGGGGACGCGCGCTGGGAAAGTCGAGTCCAAGGTGCGCGGCTCGAGCCCGATGGTGCTCGCCGGACTCGCTTTGGCCGGCGCGAACAGGCCCGCCGACGAGGTCGGTCGCTACGTCGGCCTCGTGACCGCGCAAGAGATCGCGGCGTTCGATCTCAGCGGTTGCGAGTTGGCGGTGCTGTCCGCGTGCGACACGAACGTCGGCGTGCGTCGCGCCGGGCAAGGTGTCGCGAGCCTCCAGCGCGCGCTCCACATGGCCGGAGCGAGAACCGTCATCACGTCGCTCTGGAAGGTGCCCGACGAGGCCACGAAGGAGCTGATGGTCGATTTCTATCGGCGCTTCTGGGTTCAGCAGAAGCCCAAAGGACAAGCTTTGTGGGAGGCGAAGCGACGATTGCGCGAGGTCCGCGACGAGAGCGGGCGAGCGCTCTACGCGACGCGCGATTGGGCCGCGTGGGTGTTGAGCGGCGATCCGGAGTGAGACGCGCGTGCCCCGGCGTCGCTACCTTTTCGGCATGAGCTCCGCGATCCGCCTCTCGTGCTTCGCACTGACCGCCGTCGTCGCCCTGTCCGCGCTCGCGCGCGCCGGCGACGAGATCTACGACGCGCGCTATGCGACGAACCTCGTCCGCAAGGGACCGCTCGCGCCGCTCGATTGGTCGTCGGGCCCGAGCGACGTGTGGCGCGTCTCGGGACTCGAGTTCGTGCGCGGCGGCGAGTTCTCCATGGTCTTCGGCGAATCGACGCTGGTGCTCGGCACGAGCGCGAAGAATCCCGTGTGGGCCGTGATCCTGCCCGACAAACCGACCTCGATCACGGGACGCACCGCGGCCGCGGGCAGCATGGTCACGGCCGCGTGGATCCGCTTCCATCCGTCCAAGTTCAAGGAACTGTTCCCGCTCACGCGCGTCACCGGCCGGGGTCCCGCCGCGGCGATGCTCTCGGCGCGACGCATCGCGTCCACGAAGATGGGATCGAGCTGGCAAGCCGATGGTTTCCCGGCGCTGCCCGATCCCGGAGCGCTCGTGTTCGATTGCGACACGGTCGCTGGTCCGCGGCGCTTCCTCTCGATCGACGACACGAAGAATTCGGTGCAGTACATGGCGGCGTTCGAGCGGCGCACGCTCGCGCCGGACACCGCGATGGATTCCGTCGCTGCGACGGCCGCGTTCGACAAGGCGTGGTCGCGCTTCGACGAGATCTACGCCAAGTTCGCGCTGCGTTCCGACGTGGACTGGGATGCGCTGCGCACGCTCTATCGCCCGCTCGCCGAGGGATCCACGACGACGTGGCAAGCGGGGACTGCGATCTCGCTGTGCATCGAGAACCTGCGCGATTTGCATGCTTTCGTGAAAGCCGGCGACGAGATGTGCGCCTCGTATCAGCGCGTCCGGCCGATGAACGCGTCGTGGTCGGGCACGCAGGCCGTGATCGGCACGTTGTCCGAGCCGTCGAAGCAGGTTGCGCACGGCCGCACGAAGGACGGCGTCGGCTACATCGCGACGTTCGGGCTCACGGACGAGGGCTGTGTCGACGCGTTCGACGCCGCGCTCGAGGAAGTGGGCGACTGCTGGGCGCTCGTCGTGGACCTGCGCATGAACGGTGGGGGCAACGAGACGTTCGCCCAGGCGATGGCCGGTCGATTCGCGGACAAGAAGCGGACGTACTCGCAATCGCAGGTGCGCTCGGATCCGACATCTCGCAAGTCGCTCGCCGCGCCGACGGCGCGCGTCGTCGAACCGCGCGGTCCGTGGCGCTGGGTGCAGCCCGTCGCGGTGTTGCAAGGGCGGCGCACGATGAGCTCCGCCGAGTCGTTCGCGGCGATGATGAGCACGATCCCCGGCGTGACGACGATGGGGGACGCGACTGCGGGCTCGAGCGGGAACCCGGAGCAGCTCGATTGCGGCAATGGCATCCTGGTGAACGTGCCACGTTGGAGCGACCTCGACGTCGCCGGCAAACCGATCGAGGACGTCGGTTTCCCGCCGAAGATCGCCTTCGAGGCGAAGGCGACCTCGTTCACTTCGGATGCGGACGCGCTGGTGACCGCCGCGCTCGAACTCTTGAAGAAGCAATCGAAGGGCGTCCGCCGCGCCGGCAAGCCCGCGAAGAAGTGACGCACATTCGAGCGCCGCGCGCGACGCATCCCGGCGAAAAGCCGGCGCCCGGTTCGTGGAGGGCTCGATTCGAGGCAGGACGCCGCGCCGCGCAGGCGCGTAGCATCCGGACATGACATTGCTCCTCGCTCTCGCGACCTTGGCTCTCCTCGGCGATCCCGCAGTGCCGGCGGGTTCGTCGAAGCTGGAACTCGACTACGACGGCCTGAAGCTCGAGGTCTACACCCACAAACCGGCGACGTGGACGGGCGAGCGCATGCTCGTCGTCTTCCACGGCGTGAATCGCAATGCGGACGAGTACCGCGATCACGCCGTCGGTCTCGGTGAACGCTTTGGCATGCTCGTCGTCGCGCCCCGTTTCGACGCCGAGCGCTTTCCGTCGCGCGCGTACCAACGCGGCGGGATCTTGAAGGAGGACGGCACGGCCGCCGATCCGAGCGCGTGGACGTATGCCTACGTGCCGCGAATCGCGCGCTCGATCCGCGAGCGCGAACAGAAACCCGAGCTGAAGCACTGGCTGATCGGACACTCGGCCGGCGGACAGTTCTGCATGCGCATGGCCGCGTTCCAGGACACCGGGGCCGAGCGCATCGTGGCCGCGAACGCGGGCTCGGTGCTCTTCCCGTCGCGTGACGCCGACTTCGGATACGGGTTCGGGAAGTTGCCCGACGTGCTCGCGAGCGACGACGTGTTGAAGCGCTACCTCGCGGCGCCGCTGACGCTCTACCTCGGGACCGCGGACGACCACGAAGACGAGTGGCTCGACACGAGCGAGCCGGCGATGAGGCAGGGCCCCGGTCGGCTCCAACGCAATCGCGCCGCATTCGAAGCCGCGCGCGTGCTGGCCGCGGAGAAGGGTTGGCCTTTCACGTGGACGAAGGTCGAGGCGCTGGGCATCGAGCACGACCACGAGAAGATGTTCGCGCACGACGAGGTCGAGCGCGCGCTGTTCGGGCGCGAACCTCGATCGACGCCGGTCGACGCCGGTCCGAAAGCGCCGCCGAAGTAGCCCTTTCGTCGGCCGCGCAGACGCGGATCGTCGCCGCGCGCTGGATCGGAGGCGCGCCGCGAGTAGGCTCTGCGGCCTCATGCCGAACCTGAAGAGCCTCGGGATCCAGAACAACCACTCCGGCGCGTACGACGGCCGCTGGCGCAAGACCACTGGCGAGATCCTCGTCAGCGAGAACCCCGCGACCGGCGACGCGCTCGGTCGCGTGCGCATGGCGACGTCCGCCGACTACGACGCCGTGGTCGCGGCCGCGCACGAAGCGTTCCTGCGTTGGCGCTTGGTGCCGGCTCCGAAGCGCGGCGAGTACGTGCGCCGCATCGGTCAGAAGATGCGCGAGCGCAAGGAAGAGCTCGGCCGTCTCGTGACGCTCGAGGTCGGCAAGATCCTGCAAGAAGGCCTGGGTGAAGTTCAGGAAGCGATCGACATCGCCGACTTCGCGACGGGACTTTCGCGTCAGCTCTACGGACTCTCGATGCACAGCGAACGCCCGCTGCACGCGATGCGCGAGCAATGGCATCCCATCGGTCCCGTGGGAATCGTCACCGCGTTCAACTTCCCGGCCGCGGTGTGGGCCTGGAACTCGATGCTCGCGCTCGTGTGCGGTGACGCGTGCGTGTGGAAGCCCAGTCCCAAAGCTCCGCTCACCGCGATCGCGATGACGAATATCGCGCGCGAAGTGCTCGAACCCGACGGATTCGGCGGGCTGGTCGGCCTCGTCATCGGTTCGAACGAGGAAGTCGGCGCGCGCTTCTTCGACGACGAGCGACTGCCGCTCGTGTCCTTCACCGGCAGCTCGCGCATCGGGAAGATCTGCGCCGCGCGCGTCGCCGGCCGCTTCGGTCGCACGATCCTCGAGTGCGGCGGCAACAACGCGATCGTCCTGATGGAGGACGCGGATCTCGAGCTCGCCCTGCCGGCGATCCTCTTCGGCGCGGTCGGCACCGCGGGACAACGCTGCACGAGCACGCGCCGTCTCTTCGTGCATCCGAAACTCGCCGCGCGCGTCGAGCGCCACCTCGTGCATGCCTACGGCTCGATCCAAGTCGGCGATCCGCTGGCGCCGAGCACACTGTGCGGGCCGCTCATCGACACGGGCGCGGTCGACGCGATGCAAGAGGCGCTGAACCGGGTGAAGCGCGAGGGCGCGAAGGTGATCTACGGCGGGCAGACCCTGAGCCTGCGCGGTCGCTTCAAGGGCGGGCACTTCGTGAAGCCCGCGATCGTCATCGCCGAGAACGAGATGCCGACCGTGCAGAGCGAGACGTTCGCACCGATCCTCTACGTGATGAAGGCCAAAGACCTCGACGAGGCGATCGCACGCCACAACGCCGTGCCCCAAGGGCTTTCGTCGTCGATCTTCACGAACAACGTGCGCCACGCCGAGCGGTTCTTGTCCGCGACGGGATCGGACTGCGGCATCGCGAACGTGAACATCGGCACGAGCGGCGCCGAGATCGGCGGTGCGTTCGGGGGCGAGAAAGAGACGGGCGGCGGCCGCGAGTCGGGGTCCGACGCGTGGAAGGGCTACATGCGCCGTCAGACGAACACGATCAACTGGTCGCGCGAGATGCCGCTGGCGCAGGGGATACGGTTTGGGTGACGCCGTGATCCCACGCTCTTCACGAGGCCGGTAGACTTCAGGAACCTCGCTCGCGCGCGAACTCAGGTCCCCATGCACGCAATCCGCTTCAGCGCGCTCTGCGCAGCCGTCCTCACCCTCTCCCCGCTCGCTACCGCTCAGTGGAATCCACCGACCGGTCAGTGGGGCAAGATCGACGCGGCCGATTTGCGCGTCATGACGTGGAACGTGCAAGACGGGATCTGCACCACCCAACCGAAAACCGAGGGTTCGAACTCGTGGTGCGCCATCGCGCGCGTCATCGCGGCGTTGAAGCCCGACGTGCTCATCCTCCAGGAGACGGGCGACAACAGCGGCAACGGCACGGGCTCTGGTCTGGACACCGTGGCCGAGCTCGCGCTCGTCGTGAACTACTTGCTGCACGGCGGCAACGATTCGTTCAACGGGAATGCGGCGATCACGGCCTGGGTGCAGAAGTACGCGGCGAGCTACGACCTGCCCTACGTCTTCGTCTCCACCGAGAACGACGGCTTCAATCGCAACATCATCCTCTCGCGCTATCCGTTCGCCGACCAGAACGGTGACACGAAGTCGACGATGAGCGACATCCCGACGGTCGCGGCCGGCTCGGCGTGGGCACCGGGCGGCGACGGGGGCATCCGCGGCTTCATGTTCGCGGAGATCGACCTGCCGAACGTCACGTACCTCGGTAACGCCGTCGTCGGGAACGCGCACTTGAAGTCGGGCGGAGCGACGAGTGATCACGACCAACGCATCGACGCTGCGCAGAACGTCGGGTACGTGATCCAGTACTGGTACAACGGCAACGGCGGCGCGACACCCGATCCGGCGAGCCGCATCTCGGATTCGCCGGTTGCGACGAGCGTCCTCGCGGCGAACACGCCCGTGATCCTGGGCGGCGATTGGAACGAGGACGAGGCCGCGAACGGCGCGACGCGCGGGCCCGTCAGTTGGCTCGCCAGCGCGCAGACGGTCGGTGGCGCCGTCGATGGCACGGACCGCAACCTCACCGATTCGACGGTTGATTCCGCGCTGCACTTCTTCTCCGGCAGCAACGACAGCCACCAATCCGGGAGCAAGCTCGACGTCCTCGTGTGGCAGGACAGCATCGCGACGCTGCGACTCCAGACGATCTTCATCTCGAGTTCGAACCCCGTCGCCGCGCAACCGCCGGAATGCGTCGGGTTCGCGGGCGGTGTCGCGAACGTGACGACCGTCGCCGCGGACCACCGGCCCGTTTTCACCGACTTGCGACTCCCGATCGTCGACTGCAACGGCAACGGCATCGCCGACACGACGGACATCGCCAACGGTTCGCTCGACGCGAATGCGAATCAGATTCCCGACACGTGCGAGTGTTTCGCGGTGAACTACTGCCAGACCTCGCCGAACAGCGTCGGTGCGGGCGCGATCATGGACAGCGCGGGCACGTTGAGCCTGTCCGCGAACAACTTGATCCTGATCGCCTACGACGCGCCGCCCAACGCGAGCGCGCTCTACTTCTACGGTCAGAACGAGACGCAGGTCCCGTTCGGCAACGGCTTCCGCTGCATCGGAAATCCGGTGACGCGGCTCGGGATCCTGCAGATCGACGGGCTCGGCACGGCGTTCTTGCCCCTCGACTTCACGAGTGGATCGCTCACGCAAGTCGCACCCGCATCCACGTGGTCGTTCCAGCTCTGGTATCGCAATCCGCTCGGTGGCGGCGCGGGCTTCAATCTGAGCGACGGGCGTCGGTTCCTCTTCTGCCCGTGAGAGCGACGCGCGGGTTCTTCCTAGGGCGTTCCCGCCGAGGAGACCGTGTAGAAATCGACTCGACGCCCCCTCGTGATCTCGTGGCGCCCCTCCGCGGCGCGAGACCGTGTGATTCGCGGGCACGATCTGGGAAGTCCTGCGTGGTGCCTTGCCCGTGATCTTTCGTCGCAAGCGCCGCGACGAGGCCGAGAGCCGCGCGCATGCTCGAGACTTCGCCGGCGCTTTGATCCTCGCCAGTCTCGCTCTACCCGGAGCTCTGCCCGGCTCGCGCGGCGCGCCCGATCCGATCGCTTTCTTCACGTGGATCGCGTTCACGGCCGCAGCGATCGGGGCGCTCGCAGGCGGGTGGAGACTTCCGTTGTGGCCGCATGCGGCCGCGATCCCCTCCGTGTGGATGTTCGTCGTCGTGAGCGTGGACGCGCTCGGGCCCCGCGATCTGCCGACACCTCTGTGGGCCTCCATCGCCGCGAGCGGGCTCTTCGCCTTCGGCTACGCCGTCGGGCGGCTCGCGCGATTCGAGCAGCGTTTCGCGGTCGCGGGCTGGACGCTCGCGCTCTCCGTCGTGCTCGTGCTCATGCCGGTGTCCGGCGGAATTCTGCGGGCCGCTTGGCCCGGGACCGCGACCGAGGTCCTTCTCGATGCTTCGCCCGCGACGCTGCTCGCCGAGTCCGCCGGGATCGATTGGTTGCGTCATCCGGCCGTCTACGACGCGGCCGGCACGGCGAACCTCGATCCCTCCTCACGCAGCCCGTACTCCCCCGCGCTTGCAGCGAGCCTCGTCGCCGTGTTGGGATCTCTCGCCGCGCTCCTCGCCGTCCGGTTGGCCCGGCGGCACGTGACGAACCCGACGTAGACGATGGCCCTGCACAAGTACTTCTGCACGTTCCCTCAGGAACTGATCTCCGAACCGATCATCAGCCACACGCTGGGGGAGAAGTTCGGCGTCGTCCCGAACATCCGCGCGGCGAGCATCACCGACACGATGGCGCTCGTCGCCGTCGAGATCGAAGGCGACGAGGCCGCGATCCTTTCCTCCGTGAACTACCTGAAGTCGCGCGGGGTCAAGATCGAGGAGATCCGCGACCAGGTCGGGCGGTGAATCCGGGCCGCTCGAGCGGGCGCTCTGCCTGCGTCATCGCGCTCGCACTGGGCTTCACTTCTGCGTGTCGCGGACCCGAACGCATCGGGCGCGAGGCCGAGTGGGATCCGCCCGAGCAAGGCGCCGTGGTCAGCGAACATCCGCTGGCGACTTCCGTCGGCATCGACACGCTCGAACGCGGCGGGAATGCGGCCGATGCGGCCGTCGCAGTCGCGCTCACCTTGGCCGTCGTCTATCCGCAGGCCGGAAATCTCGGCGGCGGTGGTTTCGCCCTGTGGGTTCCGCACCGTGGATCAGCGGCTGCCCTCGACTTCCGCGAGACGGCGCCCGCCGCGGCGCGCGGCGAGATGTACCTCGATGCCCAGGGCACATTCGTGCCGGAGCGCACGACGGGCGGGCCGGTCTCCGTCGCCGTACCGGGCTCACCGGCGGGCCTGTTCGAGCTCCATCGTCGCTTCGGGAAGCTGACGTTCGCCAGCGTTGCCGCGCCGGCGATCGAACTCGCCCGCGAGGGATTTCAGGTCGACGCGTGGCTCGCGAAGGATCTCGCGAGTCCGGACGTGCTCGAAGAGTTCAACTCCGCGGCGCGGGAGCTCTTCTTCCCGCGCGGAAAGCCGCTCGCCGAGGGAGATCGCCTCGTCCAGCCCGAACTCGCGCGCACGCTCGAGCGTTTCGCCAACGAAGGGCCGAGCGCCTTCTACACCGGACCCGTCGCCGACGCGATCGTCGGTGCGCTGGCACCCGAGCCGATCCCGCTGCGTGAACGCGGCGGCGCGATCGGTTCGGGATTCGGTGCGGGCTGGATCGCGCATGCCGACCTGCGCAGTTACGTCGTGCGCGATCGTGCGCCGCTGATCGGGTGGTTCCGCGGGAACGAGATCGTGACGATGCCGCCGCCGAGTTCGGGCGGCATCGCGCTGCTCCAGACGCTCGGCGTCCTCGAAGGTCTGCCGCTCGATCCGGAGCGCGATCGCGCGACGAGCGCGCGGCGATTCGAGTCCGTGGCGCCCGAACTCGACGACGATCCCGGTCTTTCCGATCGGATGGCTCACTGGTGGATCGAAGCCCTGCGCGGCGCGTTCGCGGATCGTGCGGAGCACCTCGGCGATCCCGATTTCGTGCACGTTCCCGTGGACGAGCTCCTGTCGGCAACGGCGATCGCCGAGCGTCGCGTCGCCATCGGCGAAGTCGCACGCCCCGACGTCAGGCCGCGAGGGGTGGCACGCGAGGGCGGCGAGACGACGCACTTGTCCGTTCTCGATTCCGAGGGCAACGCGGTGTCGTTGACGACGACGTTGAACACCACGTTCGGCTCGGGAATCCTCGTCCGCGGCGGCGGTTTCCTGCTCAACGACGAGATGGACGACTTCGCTCCCGCGGGGGGCGCGCCGAACACGTATGGCCTCGTCGGCGGTCGCGCGAACGCGCTCAAGGCCGGCAAGCGACCACTCTCTTCGATGACGCCCGTGGTCGTGCGCGCCGGGGGCCACGTGAACACGATGGTGCTCGGTTCGCCGGGCGGCCCGCGCATCATCACGTCGGTGGCGCAGGTCCTCTTGCGCGTGCTCGTGCTGGCTGAAAGCCTCGAATCGGCGGTGAACGCGCCGCGCCTCCATCAGCAGTGGAGTCCGGCGGAAACGTTGTTCGAGCGCGACTTCGATCCGCGCATCGTCGAATCGTTGGAGCGTCGATTCGTTCACCCGGTGAAACGCGTCGATCGCTACTTCGGATCCGTGCAGGCGATCCATCTCCAAGCCGTTGGGGAAACGCCGGTCGCAGTCAGCGATCGGCGGCGCGGCGGTACCGGCGCCGTGACGGACGGCTGAGAGTCGGCCACGTGAAGGACGAACTTTTCCACCTCGAGTGCCCGTTCCAGCCGATGGGCGATCAGCCCGCGGCGATCGAGGCGCTGTCGCGCGGCATCGTCGAGGGCGCGCCGCACCAGACATTGCTCGGGATCACGGGCTCCGGGAAAACGTTCACCATGGCCGCGACGATCGCGCGCGTGAACCGGCCAACGCTCGTGCTCTCGCCGAACAAGACACTTGCGGCTCAACTCTACAGCGAGTTCAAGGAGCTTTTCCCGAAGAACGCCGTCGAGTACTTCGTCAGCTACTACGACTATTACCAGCCCGAGGCGTACGTGCCGTCGACGGACACGTTCATCGAGAAGGACGCCAGTCGCAACGAGGGGATCGAGCGGATGCGCAACTCCGCGACGCGCAGCCTGCTCCAGCGCCGTGACGTGATCATCGTCGCGTCCGTGTCGTGCATTTACGGCCTGGGCAGCCCGTCGAACTACATGGAGATGGCGCTGAAGCTCACGCGCGGTCAACGCATCGAGCGCGAGGACTTGTTGCGGTCGCTGACGCGGATGCAGTACGCGCGCAACAACACCGACTTCCGTCGGGGTGTGTTCCGCGCGCGCGGGGACGTCATCGAGGTGTTCCCGGCCTACGAGGAAGATCGCGTCATCCGCATCGAGCTGTTCGGCGACGAGATCGAGGCGCTGGTCGAGGTGGATCCGCTGCGCGGCGAAGTGCTGGGCGAGAAGGAGGAGATGACCATCTTTCCGGCGAATCACTACGTCGCCCCGGCGGAACGTCTGCACAAGGCGATCGAGGGGATCGCCGTCGAGCTCGAAGAGCGGCTCGAAGTGTTGCGCCGAGAGAAGCGATTGCTCGAAGCGCAGCGGTTGGAGCAGCGCACGCGACACGATCTCGAGATGTTGAAGGCGACCGGCGTCTGCAACGGCATCGAGAACTACTCGCGCTGGATGGACGGGCGCAAACCGGGCGAATCGCCGTTCACGCTGTTGCACTACTTTCCGAGCGACTGGATCGTGTTCGTCGACGAGAGCCACGTCTCCGTGCCGCAGGTCGGCGGAATGTTCCGCGGCGACCGCGCGCGCAAGGAGACGCTGGTCGAGCACGGATTCCGCTTGCCCAGCGCGCTCGACAATCGTCCGTTGCGTTTCGAGGAGTGGGAAGCGCTCACGAGGCAGTGCGTGTACGTCTCGGCGACGCCGTCCGCGTACGAGCTGAGCCACAGCAGCGGGCGCATCGCTCAACAGGTCGTACGTCCGACTGGCCTGCTCGATCCCGAGATCGAGGTGCGTTCGGCGCGCACGCAAGTCGACGATCTCCTGCACGAGATCCGCCGCGTCGTCGCGGCGGGTTGGCGCGTGCTCGTGACGACGCTGACGAAGCGGATGTCCGAGGAATTGACGACGTACTACGCGGAGCTCGGCGTGCGCGTGCGGTACTTGCACTCGGAGATCGACGCGATCGAGCGCGCCGCGATCCTGCGCGATCTGCGACTCGGCGAGTTCGACGTCCTGATCGGCATCAACCTCCTGCGTGAGGGGCTCGACCTACCCGAGGTCGCGTTGGTCGGGATCCTCGACGCGGACAAGGAAGGGTTCCTGCGGTCGACGACGTCGTTGATCCAGACGTGCGGTCGCGCGGCGCGCAACGTCGAGGGACGCGTGATCTTCTACGCCGACAAAGTGACCGACTCGATGGCCGCGGCGATCGACGAGGTGAAACGTCGCCGCATTCTGCAGACGGTCTACAACGCCGAGCGCGGCATCGTGCCGCAGACGATCTTGAAGCCCATCCGCGATTCGATCGAGTCGCTCTACGAGATGGACTACGTCGAGGTCGCGACGCTGCCCGACGATCCGCGCGGCAAGGGCGCCAAAAAGGGCGGCAAGCGCGATCCCGAAGGTCTCGACGACGCGTGGAGCTGGCCCGCCGATCGATTGCGCGGCGAGACGTCGAAAGCGCGCGCCGACATGCTCGCCGCCGCGACGGAGTTGCGGTTCGAAGACGCGGCCAAGCTGCGCAATCGGTTGCAGAAGCTGGAAGAGATCCTGCTCAAGCGTTGATGAAGGTGTCAGATCGATCCATCCATCGAGTCGACGGGGGAAGCACGGACTCGCGGGCGGAAGAACCAGGTTGACACGCTCAACTGACACCTTCACCAACTGACACTTTCAGCGCGCTGGGCGACGAGTCCCTGAACGATCCGGGCCGCGACACTCGCAGTGGCGCGGCCCGGATGCTGTTCCGACTTGCGCCGACTCGTCAGTCCTTCTTGCCGCCGCGCATCATCATGGCCGCGCGCTCGGCCGCGCGCGTGCCCTTGTGCTTGTCGACGACCTCTTGGAACTTGGCCTTGGCCTTCGAGGCACCGATCTTCGAGGCCTGCTCCTGAGCGCGCGTGAGCGCCTCCGCACCGGCGAGTTCCTTCATCATCTTCTCGTCCTTGCGTACTTCGGCGGCTCGAGCTTTCGCCGCGTCGCCGATCGTCCCGCTGAACTCCTTGGCCAGCGCGTCGAGGACGAGGAGACCTTTCTGCACGTCGTACGACTTGAGGAACCCCTCGGCCTGACCGTTGAGCAACTTCGCGTGCTCCTCGATCGAACTGATCAGAGTCGCAGCGCCCGTCTTCTCGTCCTCCGTCGCTTTCTCGTCGGCTGCGATCGCTTGCAGCGCCGCGAGCGACTTGCCCGGGTTCCCCCCGCTCATCGTCTTGGCCAGCGCGGTGAGTCGACCGCCGAAGGCTTCCTCGAGCGGCACGGCCATGAAGTTCGACGAGCGCTTCTTCGCGCCCTTCAGTGCTTCCTTGACCTTGCCCTTCGAGAGGTCGTATGGGCTACCCGACCACGCGATCCGGCCGTTGACGTCGATGAGAACGCTGTGCGGGATGCCGTTCACGCCGTACTTGCCGCTCGCCGGTGAACCCGCGCCGACAGCGACCTGGATCCCGAGCGAGTCGATGTAGTCGGAGACGAGTTTGTCACCCTCGTCCGAGACCGCGACGACCACGAGACCTTGGCTGGCGAACTCGTCGTGCATTTCCTGGAGGTGAGGCCACGCCCCACGGCAGGGGCCTCACCAGGTGGCCCAGAACTCCACGAGGACGGCATTGCCGCCCAAGTTGTTGATCTCGAGCGGACGGCCGATGTGGTTGAACCACGTCTTGACGCCGAGCGCGGGAGCTTCCGCTCCGATGGCGATGCCTTCGGGAACGGGCGAGCGGAACGCGACGGCGGTGAGTGCGGCGGCCGCGACGATTCCGATGGCGAGTAGATGTTTCATGAGATGTTCGGGTTCTCTTCGGGGCTCGTGAGGTTACCCCAACGACCACGGATTCCGGAGGGGGAGCGTCGGAAGAACGGATTTCGAATGCCGCGCGCGCGTCGGAGCGCCTGCTTGTCGGCGCGCGTCCGGAGCCCGAGGATCGGAGCGACTCCATGTCCCAGCACCTTTGGAACCTGACGCTCGACCTGGGCGAGATCCCCGAGCTCCCGGGCGTCTACCTGTTCCGCGACGCGGCCGGGAAGGTGCTCTACGTCGGGAAATCGTCGCGTTTGCGCGATCGGGTGCGCACGTACCGTTCGGGGGGAGACGGACGTTGGCAGATCCCGTTCCTCGACGCCGAGACGGCGAGCGTCGAGACGATCGTGACGCGGACCGAGCAGGAAGCGCTACTGCTCGAGGACTCGCTGATCAAGACGCACAAGCCGCCGCACAACGTGCGGCTCAAGGACGACAAGTCGTTCCGGATGTTGCGCATCGATCTCGCGAAGCCCTTCCCGCGGCTCGAGCACGTGCGCGCGAAGAATCCCGATGTCGGTCGCGAAGGTGGGCGCTCGCGCTACTTCGGGCCGTTCGCCTCGAGCGGCGATCTGCGCAAGACGTTGTCCGATCTGCACCGCATCGTCCCGTTGCGCGATTGTCCCGATCACGTGCTCGCGAATCGTTCGCGGCCGTGCATCAAGCACCAGATCGGGCTGTGCTCGGCGCCGTGCGTCGGACTCATCGGCGTTGGTGAATACTCCGCGCTCGTCGACAAGGCATCGCGCATCCTCGCCGGCGATGTCGACGACGTGCGCGCCGATCTCGAGACGCGGATGCGCACGGCCGCCAATGCGTTGGAGTACGAGCGCGCTGCCGGGTGGCGCGACCGACTCGCGGCGCTCTCGCGCACGGTCGAGGGTCAGGGCGTGCGGCCGAAGGACGACGTGCGCCGCGATGTGCTCGGTCTCGCGCGAGCCGGAGACGCGGCGGTCGTGCACAGACTCTCGTTCCGCGACGGACGCATGGCCGAGAGTCGCTCGCACGTCTTCCGTTCGCAGCTGCCCGACGAGGAGCTGCTGCACGTCGTGGTGACCGCGCTGTACGCGAATTCACGCCGAGAAATCCCAGCTGAAATCGTCGTGCCATGTCTGCCGTCCGAGGTCGATCTCCTGCGCGAGACACTCGGCAAGGGCCTTGCTTTCCACGCCCCGAAAAGCGGCGAGCGCGCACGGATGCTCGGCATCGCCGGCGAAAACGCTCGCGCCGAACTCGTGCGCAGCGAGCACGAGCGTGCCGACGAAGCCTCCGCGCTCGACGAATTGGCCACGATCCTCGCGCTGGAAGTCGCTCCGGATGTCATCGACTGTTTCGACGTCTCGAACTTGCAAGGCACGCACGTCGTCGCGAGCCGCGTGCGTTTTCGTCGCGGCCACGCGGACCGAGCCGGTTATCGCCGCTTCCGCGTGCGCGGAGTGGATGGTCAGGACGACTTCGCTTCGATGCGCGAGATCGTGCTGCGCGC
>CAZKIY010000013.1:26288-29420 GCA_964552875.1 uncultured Planctomycetaceae bacterium | reverse complement strand
GGAGGGGCTGGCGCCTTCGCGTGTGGCGATCGACGAGGCCGAGGACGTCCTCGCCGACCGGCGCGCGAGTCGCGGTTGAACACGGTCGCTACGTGCTTCCCTCGCGGGGCGCCGTAGGCCACGATCGCCCCGTGATCGTCCTCCCGGTCCTTCTCGCGCTCGGCGCCCTTCAGGGATTTCGCCCGACCAGCGTTCCGCGTGCCCCTGTCGACCAAGGCGGCGCGCCGGCGCGCATCGATCGCGGCGAAGGCCACGTGCCTGTGCTCGTGCCGCGCGACGAAGAGCTCGTGTTCGACGTCATCATCGATCTCGGCATCCTCGGCGAAGTGGACGTCGGTGACGTGACGCTCGCATCGGGCGTGGAGCGCACTCCGCGCGGACTGCCGTCGGCACGCGACGGCGAGCGCAAGGTCGAGCACTTCGATCGCGCGTGGGTGCGGGCGATCGCGAAAGGTGGATACGCCGGCTACGAGCTGACGCAGACATTGAGCGCCAGCCACATGCCGCACGCGTGGCCGCGAATCTTCTACAAGGACATGCAGCGCGGATCCGAGAATCGCGAGCGCGAACTACGGCTCGGTGATTTCGAGGGCGTTCTGTCGGCGGAATACCGCTCCGATCGACACTGCCCCGGTTGCAAGGACCACGCGCACTACGTCGAATCGGTGTGGGCGTGGGGCGACGCCTCGCACTGCAAGAAGTGCAAACTCGCGGAGCACCGCACGTGGCGAGACACCGTGCGCAGGCCCGTTCCCGAAGGCGCGCTCGACATGTTGAGTGCGGTCTACGTCGCGCGCGCCATGCTCGACACGGGCGTGTCGGAGACAACGTTTCCCATCGTCGACAAGCAAAAGGTCTGGCGCGTGAAAGTCGCGCGCGGCGCGACGAGGTGGCAGGAAGTGCCGGCGGGCAGGATCGAATGCGCTCAGATGATGTTGACGGCCGGCCTCGAGGCCGGTGAACCGGATCCCGAAGGCGATCCGGGCAAGTTCCAAGGACTTTTCGGCATCCAAGGCACGATTCGCATCTGGTTCGACGCGAAGACGGGCGTGCCCGTGTTGATCCAAGGCGAATTGCCGATTCCGGTGCCGCTCGTCGGCGACCTCGACATCTCGGTCAGGCTCAAACGGTTCAAGGGCACGCCGGCGGGGTTCGCGCCGAAGCGATAGAGCCGGCCGCGCAGCCTGCGCGTTCGGGATGGGTCGAGTAGGCACTCGAGCCGTCAGTCCCGTTGCCTCGTGCCGCGGAGTTCGCTCCTGCGAACCGAGTGATTCAGCTCGCTTCGAATTCGCCGGTCACGGCCACGCTGCCAGATCGCACCGGCACGCCGACGACCGTCGCGGTCGCGGGCCCGTCGCCGATTCGGAACTCGGTTCCCACGGCTTGGTGACGGCGCTTCACGAAGCCCAACACGAGACCGGTGTCGAGCACGAACGAGTAGGCCCAGCTCGTCACGACACCGAGATCACGCCATTCGCCGTCGTCGAGCCGGTGCAGTCGAGTTCCGCGCGCGACGGGATCGTCGTGCGACACGCGCAGCGCCGTGAGCCGCTTGTTCAAGCCGCCGTACGTGTCGATCTTCGCGATGACTTCTTGGCCCGTGTAGCAGCCCTTCGTGAGGCTGTACGCGGTCTCGAGACGTGCTTCCTGCGGATACACCGTGTCACCGATGTCCGCGCCCCATGCGGCGGAACAGGCTTCGACGCGCAGGATGTCGTGCACCACGATGCCCGCGGGTCGCGCTCCGGCGGCCACGAGCGCGCGCCACAGTGCGGGTGCGTGCTCGGGACCGGCGTCGAGTCGGAACCCGGGGGAACCCGCGACCTCGACCGCAGCGATTTCGAGCGGAGCCTCCGCGAACGTCGCCGTCTTCCAGGCACGATCCTCGGGGATTGCGCTCAGCCCGCTCACGGTGCGCGCGATCTCCGCCGCGCGCGGCCCGGTGATCTCGAGCGGCGCGTGAACGAAGTTCGCGACGCTGAAACTCACCTTCTCGGTGAAGTGGTACATCTCGAGCGCGTCAGCGAGTGACTTCGCGTGCGCTGCGACGACCGCGATCCGGAGCGAATCGTCACGTCGAAACACTTCGAAATCGTGCACGACCTTGCCCTTGCTCGAGAGCAGTAGGTTCCGTTGCGAGCGGCCCACGGCGAGCGTGCGCACGTCGTTCGCCGTGACGCGGTGCAGGAAATCCACGGCGTCGACGCCCTGCACTTCGACGGCGCCTGCGACCGTCGCGTCGAAGAGCGCACAGCCTTGCATGGCCGCCGCGTACTCCGCGGGCACATCGCCGTAGGTCAGGACGCCGGCGGGGTCTTCGCGCAAGCGGGCGCCCGCGGCGCGGTGTAGATCGAGGAGGATCGGTTCGTTCACGGTGCTTCAGTGCTCGACGCAAATCGGTTCTTGGCCCACGAACGTAACCGATGGAGGCCGCGCACCGCGGCTTGACAGCGCCCACCCACCCGTGAAACTCATGCGTTCGGCACGGGCCGCGCACGATTTGGAACGAACTCGCCGCACATCGATCCACGCCCTATCGGGCAGCGTCGTGCTGCTCGCTCTCAGTGCGTGCGAGTTCGAGCCCAGTGGTCCGTCGCGGACGTACTCCGTCGCACCCGAAACGCGCGCGGCTTTCGAAACGGATGCAGCGGCGTTGGTGGCCTTCGAGAGCGCGCTCCTCGGAGCTTTCGGTCCTCCCGAGCATCCGCGCTACGCACTGGTGGGCAACTGGAAGGCAGCGGGCATCGATCCGAACCGTCCCGACCTCGCGGCCCAGGAAGGTGCTTCCGCAGAAATCGACGCGGATGAGCTGGCGCGGATCCGCACGGAGAACGTGCGTGAGTTCGCGCCTGAGATCGAAGCGCTCGCACGAGGCGACTTCGAGGACGTCAAGGTTTCCGCGCGCCGTCCCGCGCTGCGGCGCACGTGGGAAGCGCTGCGCGAAGAGCACGCGCGCGGCGGCCTCGACGCGGCGATGTTGCGCTCGCGGGGGACGGCGCTCTTCACCGAGTGGTATCCCGCCCTCGCCGATTCGGCCGAGCTCTACCGCGTCGAATGTCTCCACTGCCACGGCGTCGAAGGCGGCGGCGACGGACCCTCGGGCCAATTCCTCGAGCCGCGGCCGCGTGATTT
>CAZKIY010000013.1:14391-26188 GCA_964552875.1 uncultured Planctomycetaceae bacterium | reverse complement strand
AAGGCGGCGGCGACGGACCCTCGGGCCAATTCCTCGAGCCGCGGCCGCGTGATTTCCGTCACGGCGTTTTCAAGTACACGGCGCTGACCCAACCGGCACGGCCGCGACGCGAGGACCTGTTGCGCACGCTACACGACGGTCTGAACGGCACTTCGATGCCGAGCTTCGCGCGGCTCACGCTCGCCGAGCGACACGGGCTTGCCGATCTCGTGCGACTGCTCTCGATCCGGGGCGAGGTCGAGCGTCGACTCACCGCGACTTTCGCCGACGAAGGCGAGTTGGAGGAGGACGCCATCGCGTCGGAGACCACCGACCTGTTCGAGAAGTGGCGTGAATCGGCCGAGAAAGTCGTCGTCGCCGAGTCGGACGCTCCGCTTTCGACTCCGGACCTCGTCGCGCGCGGCGACGCGCTCTTCCACGACGCGACGAAGGGCAACTGCTCGAGTTGCCACGGCGATCACGGCGCCGGAGACGGTCCCGCGGCGTGGAAGATCGGACTCTCGGGCGTGAAGGAGCCGGCGTACCTCGACGCGTGGGGACGGCCGATCCTGCCGCGCGACCTGCGGCTCGGCATCTATCGCGGAGGCTCGCGACCGATCGATCTCTATCGACGCATCTGGTCGGGCATACCTGGAACGCCCATGCCCGCGCTCGGCACCGCGAAGAAGGCGGACGGAACGCCGGCCGTTCCGAGCGCGGACGTGTGGGCTCTCGTTCACTACGTGCGTTCGCTCGACTCCAACGCAGTACCGGAGCGCTGAAGTCGTGCGCCACGCCGCCGTCGCGCTGATCCTGCTGCTACTCGTCGGTGTCCTCGCGTTCTTCGCTGTCTCGCCCGAGCACGGGTGGTGGTTGCCGCCTTCCGCGTCGAAGGTTGCAACCGAAATCGACGGGCTGTTCGACGCGATCGGCATCGTGATCGCGGTCGGTTTCGTGCTCGTCATGGTGCTCCTCGCATGGGCTGTGTGGCAGGGCGCGCGGAATCGCGAGGGACGAGCACGCAGCGCCCACGGTCATACGGGGCTCGAGATCGCTTGGACTGCGGCCGTCGCGGCCGTGCTCGTCGCGATCGCTTTCGGACAACTGCCCACATGGGCCGCGTTGCGCGATCCCGCCGGTAAGCCGGCCGACGGACCGACCGCAGTCGTCGTCGCGCAGCAGTGGTCATGGCGTTTCGAGCACGCGGGCCTGGACGGACGACTCGGCACGGTCGACGACCAGGAGACTGCGTTCGAACTCGTCGTACCCGCCGGCGAACCTGTGCTCCTCGAGCTGCGCTCGCGCGACGTGATCCACTCGTTCTTCGTGCCGGAGCTGCGCCTCAAGCAGGACGTCGTGCCCGGTCGATCGGCGCCTCTCTGGTTCACGATTTCGGAGCCGGGTACGTTCGAACTCGTGTGCGCCGAACTGTGTGGGTTCGGTCACTACGCGATGGCCGGGCGCGTGCGCGCGCTGCCGCGAGCCGAGTACGACATGTGGCTCGCGGAACGAGCTCGCGATCAGCGTTCCCGCGGATCCGAGGACGCGCGATGAGCGGCGCACGTGGCGGATTCTGGCGAACGTGGATCTTCTCGGTCGATCACAAGGTCGTCGGGATCCAGTACCTCGTCGCGTCGGCGTCGATGCTATTTCTCGGCGGTCTGCTGGCGATGGCGATCCGCTGGCAGCTCGCGTGGCCGTGGACCGAGATGCCGATCGTCGGTCAGCTCGTGTTCGGAGACGTCGGACGCGTGATGAATCCAGCCGCGTACACGGCGCTCTTCACGATGCACGGCACGGCAATGGTGTTCTTCGCCATCCTCCCGCTCCTGACGGGCGCCTTCGGGAACTTCCTCGTGCCGTTGCTCGTCGGCGCGCCCGATATGGCGTTTCCGCGGCTGAATGCGGCCAGTTTCTGGATCTTCCTCGCGGCCTGCGCGACGTTCCTCGCGAGTGCCTTCGTCGAAGGCGGCGCCTCGAACTCGGGTTGGACCGCGTATCCGCCGCTCGCGACGTTGCCCTCTGCGGCGCCGGGTAGCGGAGCAGGCCAGAGCCTGTGGCTCGTCGCGATCGTCGTGCTCGGCGTGTCGTCGATCCTCAACGCGCTGAACGCCGTCGTCACTGTGGTCAAGATGCGCGCGCCGGGCATGACTTGGATGCGGCTGCCGCTCACGGTGTGGGGGCTTTTCGTCGCGTCCGCGCTACAGCTCGCGGCGTTGCCGGTGCTCACGGCCGGTGGAATCCTGCAGTTGTGCGATCGCTGGATCGGGACGGGTTTCTACACACCGGTCGGTTTGATCGTGAACTCGGTCGCCCCCGACGCCGTCGCTGCCACGGGTGGTTCGCCACTTCTCTGGCAGCACCTCTTCTGGTTCTACAGCCACCCGGCGGTCTACGTGATGGTCTTGCCGGCGATGGGTTTCGTGTCCGACATCCTCAGCGTGAACGCGCGCAAGCCCGTCTTCGGCTACAAGCCGATGGTGTGGGCGATCGCGTCGATCGCGGGTCTCGGGCTCATCGTGTGGGGGCACCACATGTTCACGAGCGGGCTCGGGTTCGAGATGGGCCGCGCGTTCATGCTCTCGACGATGCTCATCGCGTTGCCAAGCGCGGTGAAGACCTTCAACTGGATCGCGACGATCTGGGGCGGGCGCATTCGACTGACGGCAGCGATGTGTTTCGCGCTGGGATTCGTGGCGCTTTTCGTGATCGGTGGGCTTTCGGGTCTGTGGCTCGCGGCGACGCCGGTCGACGTGTACCTGCACGACACGTACCTCGTCGTCGCGCACTTCCACTACATCGTGTTCGGCGGCACGGTGCTGGCGATCTTCGCCGCTCTGCACCATTGGATCCCGAAGATGTCGGGCCGCGCGCTGTCGGAGACGCTCGGTCGTTGGCACTTCCTGGGCACGTTCATCGCGTTGAACTGCGTTTTCCTGCCCATGCATCAACTGGGCATCGCGGGCATGATTCGTCGCACGGCGGATCCCTCCGTGTACGAGCTCTTCGATCGCCTCGTGCCGCTCAACCGCTTCGTCACGTGGAGTGCCTTCGCGCTCTTCGCGTGGCAGGGCTTGTTCCTCGCGAACCTCGCGTGGAGCCTGTTCCGCGGCGCGCGCGTCGGCCGCAATCCGTGGGAAGCGACAACGCTGGAGTGGGAGACGACCTCGCCACCGCCTCACGGGAACTTCGACTCCGAACTCGCGATTGCGTGCGGACCCTACGAGTACGGCGACGCGGCGGGCGAGCGGGATTTCCGCCCGCAAACGCGATCCACGGCGTGAGTCTCGCTCGCCGAGCGGCTATCCTCTTCGCCTCGATGTCCGAGCCGTACGTCTGCCCATGGCCGAGGCGCGCCGCGTGGCTCGCGGTGCTCGCGACGTTGCCGATCTTCCTGATCGGTGGGACGGTCACGACGTTGCGCGTCGGCATGGCCGTGCCCGACTGGCCGACGACGTTCGGGCAGAACATGTTCACGTATCCGCTCGGTGAGATGCTGGCGAACACCGGCGTTTTCTGGGAGCACAGCCACCGACTCTGGGGTGCCTTCGTCGGCGTCACGGTCGTCGCGCTGGCACTCGTCGTATGGGCCTGGGAGCCTCGACGTCTCGTGAAGCTACTGGCGGCTCTAGCACTGCTCGGAGTGCTCGCGCAGGGAGTCCTCGGCGGACTTCGCGTGACCGAGAACAGTCCGGAGCTCGCGTTCCTGCACGGCGCGCTCGCGCAAGGTCTTTTCGCGCTGCTCGCGGCGATCTTGTTCCTCGAATCCGACGCTTGGCGTTCGGCGCGCGCGAGCGCACTCGATCGCAATGGTTCGATGCGGGTTCTCGCTCTGTCCGCGCTCGGCGTCGTCTACTTGCAAACGGGCTTCGGAGCTTGGCTGCGTCACAGCGGCGCTCCTCTGGCGCAGGCGATCCACGTGCTGTTCGCCGCCGTTGCCGCCGGGATCGTCCTCGTGCTCGCGAGCCGACTTCGACGAAGCGCAGAGCCGAATCTCGTGCGCGTCGCGCGGTGGCTTCGAGCACTCGTGTGGACGCAGGTCGCTCTGGGATTCCTGGCTTGGATCGCGGTGTACGTGCTCACGGGGCCGCACCGCCCGGTTTCGGTCAGCGAAGCGATTTTCGCCACGGCTCACGTCGCCTGCGGAGCGATTCTGCTCGCGGCCTGCGTCGCGGCACACGTGTTCGTGAGGCGCGTCGCGCTCGGCACACGGTCGGACTCGATGGCACGCCACGGAGTCGAGGTCGTGCGTTGAAACCCGCCGTCGATTCCCTCGAACGCGACGTCACCCTGGCGAGCGATCTCGCCGACCTGTTCAAGGTTCGCATTGCGTCATTCGTGGCCTTTTCGGCCTTCGTCGGCGGCGTTCTGGCTCCCGACGGACGCGCGTGGCCGGCGCTCGAAGCGGCGCTGTGGATCACGCTTTCCGCCGGTGCCGCCAGTGCTTTCAACCAAGTGCTCGAGCGCGACACCGATGGGCGCATGGAGCGCACGAAGAACCGTCCGATCCCTGCTGGACGCATCAGCCCTCGCGATGCCCTCTTGATCGCCGCGCTCATGGCGACGGTCGCCGTGGGGATGCTCGCGTGGCGGTTCTCGTCGATGTCGGCGCTGCTCACGCTCGCGACACTCTTCGCGTACGTCGCCGTCTACACGCCGCTCAAGCGCGCCAGCACCTTGAACACCGTCGTCGGCGCGATCCCCGGCGCAGCGCCGCCGTTGCTCGGCTACGTCGCGATCGCCGGCTACCCGGCCGGGTGGGCGTGGGCGCTCTTCGCCGTGATCTTCGTGTGGCAGTTCCCGCACTTCATGGCGATCGCGTGGATCTATCGCGAGGACTACGCGCGCGCCGGATTGCGCATGCTGCCGTCCGAGCCGGGCGCCGCCGGGCTTCCTGGTCGCACGGCGGTCGTCCATGCGGCGTTGCTCGTGCTCGTGACATTCATGCCGGGATTGTGGGGCGAAGCGGGCCTCGTGTTCACGATCGGCGCGACCGTGCTCGGGCTCGCCTACCTGTGGGCGGCCGCGAGATTCTGGCGGCGACAAGACCGCGGCACCGCGCGCATGTTGCTCTGGACGTCGCTCGTCTACTTGCCGCTCGTGCTCGTCCTCGCAGTCCTCGATCCGGTCTCGGGCGCGTTCGCGGCGTTCCGCTGACGCCATGCGCTCCGTTCCGCTGCCGTTCGACGCCGCGATCGACGCACCGCGCGTCGGTCACGTGGCGACGACCTGGGACAGCGGGCCGCCGGTCGCGACGGCGCGCTTCGGCACCTGGGTGTTCTTGGCCAGCGAAGCATTTTTCTTCGGCGGACTCCTCGCCGCATACTTCGTTCTGCGTGCGTCCTCGAAGTCGTGGGTCGAGCCTCTCGGCGTCGGCATCGGCGTGGTGCTCACGGTCCTCCTCGTCGGCAGCTCCATCTGCGCGAGCCTCGGCGTGCGCGCGATCCGTCGTGACAAGCACGAGCTTGCGTCGACGTGGCTCCTGTGCGGCGCCTTGCTCGCGATGGCGTTCGTCGGTCTGCAGGCCTTCGAGTGGCACGAGCTCGTGTCCCACGGATTCACGCTGCGCACCTCGCTCGCCGGATCCTGCTTCTACGTCCTGACCGGCGCGCACGGCTTGCACGTCCTCGTCGGTGCGGCGTGGATGATGGTGTCCGCATTCGTGCTGCGGAGCGACGGAGCCCGCACACTACACGCGGAGCTCGCCGCGCTTTATCAGCACTTCGTCGACGGTGTGTGGCTCGTCCTCTTCGCCATCCTCTACCTCCTCTGAACCATGGCCGATCAACGCACGTTCCAGCGTCTCCTCGTGATCGGGATCGTCGGCCTCGCGCTGTCGATCGGAGGACTCTTCTTGCTGCGATCGCGCATGGGGGCCGGCACCAGCGGCGGCGGAACCGTACTCGCGGCCGAAGCGGATTCGCCCGAGGCGTTCGCGACGGTCAAGCCTTTCGAGCTGACGAACCAGGCCGGCGCGGCAGTCACCCTGGACACGTTTCGCGGCCGGCCTTGGATCGCGAGCTTCGTGTTCACGCGCTGCAGCGGCCCCTGTCCGCGGATCAGCGCGAGCATGAAGAAGCTGCAGGGAATCCTCGAGCGCGACGACGTGCATCTCGTGACGTTCAGCGTCGATCCACAGAACGACACGCCTCCCGTGATGGCTGAATACGCGCGGACGTTCGGCGCGGACACTACGCGTTGGTCGTTCTTGACGGGCACGCCCGAAGCGATGCGCGATCTGTCGTTCCAGAGCTTTCAATTGCCGTTCGAGCGGGACGAAGCTCAACCGGTCGGCCAACTCGTGACGCACAAGACGTTGCTCACCGTGATCGACGCGAGCGGGACGATTCGCGGCTACTACGACGGCGAGAGCGACGCGGGCGTGGCGCAGGCCGCAGCACGCGCGCGCTTCTTGGCGAGAGCACCGTGAACGATTCCACGGCGATTCACCCGCTCGTCAACGCGATCCTCAACGGAACGTCCGCCGTGCTCCTCGTCGTCGGCCTCGTGGCCATCAAAGCGGATCGCCGCGAGCTGCACGCGTGGCTCATGCGCGCAGCCACCCTCGTTTCGGCGGCGTTTCTCGCCAGTTATCTGCTGTACCACTTCGGAACGCAGAAGGATCTCGGGCCGACGCCGTTCCACGGATCCGCGGGGTGGAAGACCGCCTACCTCGTCATGCTCGTGAGCCACATCGTGCTCGCCGTCGTGAACTTGCCGATGGTGCTGCGCGTCCTGTGGCTCGCTCACCGTGAACGCTGGGACGCGCACAAGCGACTCGCGAAGATCACGTTCCCGATCTGGCTCTACGTGTCGGTCACCGGCGTCCTGGTCTACTTCGCTCTGTACGTGTGGAATCCAAGCCCATGAGGCTCGCACTCGCTTTCCTCGCGCTCGGCCTTCAGGCGCCTTCGCCCGAAACAGCACTCGTCGCCGATGCCGAGCGTCTCGCGAAGCTCGGGAACAACGAAGAAGCCCGCGTGCGCATCGAACGCGCCATCGAAGCACTCATGGTCGCGCGCCCCGATCCCGTCGACGCGCAGGACGAGCGCGTGTACCGCGACGCGGGCGCGCTGGCCTACAAGCTGCGTTCGCTCGAGCCCGCGCTGCGCGCCTGGGATGCCGTGCGACGATTCCGGGCGAAGACGCTCGCGGCGGACAGCCTGGAACTCCAGAACGCGCGCGGAAACGTGTCCTGGATCGGGGAGCAGCTCGGACGCGTGACCGATGCGCGCGGTCACGAGGAAGCGATGGTCGCCGCACTCGAGGGCTCGCTTCCGTCCGAGCACGATGCGCTGATGATGGCGCGCGCGAACCTCGGGGACACGCTGCTCCAGCTCGGCGAGCCCGAGCGCGCGCTCGAACAACTCCGCCAAGTCGTCGAAGTTCGCCGCGCCAAGTTCGACGCGAAGCACCCGCAACGCCTGCGTGCCGAGCTCGACCACGCCTGCGGACTCGCGGGCCTCGACGATCTCGCGGGCGCCGACACCGTGCTCGTCGAAGTACTCGCAAACGCGCCCGCCGACGCCGCCGCGATCCGTGTGCGAGCCATTGCCGACCTGGCGCTGGTCCGCGCCGCGGGGAAAGACCTGCCGGCGTTCCGGGCGTCCGTCGGCGAATTCCAGCGGGAAATAGCGGCCGCGCAACGTGCGATCGAAGCGCTTGCCTGGCGCGAGGCCGAGATCCGCACGGCCGAGTTGCGGCCGTTCGCGGACCTGCTCGTGTCCGCGGCACACGGTTTCGATCTCCACGAAGCCGATGCCGCCGCGCTCGAGTCGGTCGCTCGCAGCATGAGCGTGCTGCCGCGCGGCGAACCACACGCCGTCCTCCGCCGAATAGAACGTTCACGGATCGAGGGCCGCGCACGCGACCGTCGAGTCGTGACCGAAGAACGTCTCGTCGCCGCGACGTTCGCAGCCGACGGCGCCGCGCGTTGGGTCGATCTCGGAACGCTCGTCGACGCCCGAGGCCTCGTCGAAGCCTGGCATCGAGCTGCGCGCAACGGAGCGGCCGTCGACGAGGCGCAGCGCATGACCACTGCGATCTTCGCGCCCCTCGCGGCTGCTCTCGGTGAGCCTGCGGTGCTGCGCATCGTGCCCGACGACGTCGTGTGGGCCGTGCCGCTGCACGCGCTCGATCTGCGTACGAAGGATGCGCGCGCGATTCCGATCGAGGCGATCCTGCGCGGGGCAGGGTTCGAAATGGTCAGTTCGAGCACGAAATGGCGCGTTCTGGGCGACCCTGCGCCGAGGATCGCGGGCGAGCGCGAGGCCGTCGTGTCGGGGAGAGGGGCCGCGGCGAGCTTCGTCACGAAAGCGACGAACGCACCGCTCGGCATCGCACCGGCGTGGGGCATGCGCCTCGGAATCGAACCCGATCTCGGCGAGGCATGCACGCTCGGTCGCATCGCGAGCGCGGATTCCGCAGCGAAGTCGCTGATCCTCGCGCTGCCGATGTGGTGCGCGCCCGCTCCGACACCGTGCCTCACGACTCCACGCGCGATCGCCGCGTCGTCACTGCTCGCCGGCGCGATGGTGCGCGAGGACGTGGTGGGCGGCAGTTCTCCCGCGGACCTGTGCGGTCTGCTGTGTGCCGGCTTCGCTGAACCTGGCGGCGAGGACGGTCGAGTCGACGGTGCTCCGCGCGCGGCGGACTTGCGTGTGCTCGAAGGTCTGCAAGCGACCTCGATCGTGATCGTGTCATGGCCCACGCAACGTCCTGCAGTCGAGTTCGCGCGCGACATCGAGACGACGACTCGCGCGCTGATCGCCGCGGGTTGCTCGGACGTGTGCATCGCGGTCGGCCGGATTCCCACGAGCACGGTCACCTTGCCCGCCGACATCGAAGCGCGCATCCCGACCGGGGTTTCGAAAGACGCACCGACGAGCCGCGGGCCGTGGATTCGGACTCGTGCAGTTCGTTGATTCGCGCAGTTCGCAGCCGCGTGATCGCCGACGCCCTGTCCAGCGGTCCTTCGATCGCGGAGGCCGCGACCGGTTCGATGCGCGCGCGACCTGGCTCCGCCGCTTGCGAGTCGTCGCTCGCACTGCGACGATTCAGAGCGTGATGCGACGCGCATTCCTACTCGCAGCGACTTGGTTCGTCCTCGCGCCCATCGGCGAGACATGACCGATGTGTCGGGAAGCGGTCGCTTCCCAAGACGCGGCCGCGGCGCGCGGATGGAATGCCAGCGTGCTGTTCCTGCTCGCGCTCGTGCCGATCGTTTTCGGCGCGCTCGTCGTCGCGGGGCGCCGTGCTTCCCGCCGGGATCGCGGGACCGCCGAGGTCGATGGGCGACCGCGCTGGCCCACCGACGACGAGCGTTGAGCAGAAAGCCACTTCTCGGACTCGCGCGCAGATTGTTCGCGGAATCACCCGCGACCGTCGTCGATCCCGAGCGTCCTCGAATCGGAGGATGCCATGGAAACAGTCGATCACAAGGCGAGAGGGACACGGGTCGATGACGGGCTTTGGTACGCGGTCGCGCCCATCCCGCGCGTGGAAGAGCGGTCGGGTCGCGCCGGTGCCGGCCCCGCGCTCTTGGCGGCCGGACTCGGCGCTCTCGCGGTGTGTCTCGCGGCGTTCGCGTCCGCGGAGCCGCCGCCCACGCCCCCGGGTGACGTCGTCGTGTGGGCCGCGGATCGCGACGGCTCGCGTGTATTCGGCCTCGACTCGGAATTGCGGGTCGCGCGGCGGATTCCGGTCGATTTCCCGCTCGACGTCGAGCCTTCCCACGACGGCGGGCTGTGGGTCCTGCGCGCGGAGACGGCGCTCTCGACGGCGACACATCGCCTCGATCGCTTCGACGCGACGGGAGCGCTCGTCACGGAATTGTGGATCGAGCGCGTCGTGGATCTCGACATCTTGGCCGCGGGCGAGAAAGCGCTCATCGTCGAGCTCCGCGCGGGTTCGTTGCCAAGACTCGTGCGCGTGAGCACCGAGGGCAGCGTCTTCACGCTGATCGAACGCCCGCAACTGCGATCGGTCGTCGGCGAACGCGCGAGCGCGATCGTCGGTACGAGCAGCGGCGCGGTCTTCCGAATCCATGCTGTCAGTGGAGCCGTGCTTGCCGTCGTGCAAGTCGGCGGCAACATCGTCGATCTCGCGCCCGGGCCCGCGGCTGGCGAAGTGTGGGCGCTCGACGATGCCCTAGGCGGTCGGATCCTGCTCCTCGACCCGAGCCTAGCCGTGCGGTCGTCCGCGCCGCTCGTTCGAACCGCCGCGCACCTCGCCGGCATTCGCGGGGAAGAGCGCGCGTGGGTCGCCGGCACGACGCAGCCGTGTGTCACGCGCTACGGTCCGGGGGGCACGACCGAGCTCGATCGCTGTGATCTGCCGCTGGGTGGGTTCGATCGAACCCTGGCCTGGCGCGACGGCGTCCTCGTGACTGCGGTCGGCGCGATCCTCCGACTCGACCGCGAGGGCAAGCTGCGACCGGGGCAGGGCGGCTTCGACTTCCTCGTCGATCTCGCACCGCGTTCCCGCTCCGATGGATGACGCGTTTCGCCGCGGATGCGTGGTGTCAGCGCGCCAGTCCGCGCGCCGAGATCAGCGAGGCCGCGAGCAACGTCTTCGCATCCAAGAGCGGCGCGAGGAGCACCGCTTCGATGCTCATGCGCTCGACCGCGAGCTCCTCGTCGACGTCCGCGGCGCGCGCTTCGGCGCCCACGTGGACCAATCCACGCGCGATGAAGACTGACAGGAGTTCGCTGCAGAATCCGGGCGCCGGATAGAACTCGGCCAGCAGTTCCCACGAAGCGGCACGATGCCGTGTTTCCTCCTCGAGCTCGCGCATCGCGGCTTCGAGGCGATTCTCGCCGCGCTCGATACGTCCCGCCGGGATCTCGAGCAGCCAATCGCCGCACGCGTGCCGATACTGGCGCACGAGTAACAATTCGCCCGCATCGTCGAGAGCTGCGATCGCGACCGCGCCTGGGTGGTCCACGACGTCGAGATCTTGATGCAGGCCCGAAGGCAGCACGAGTTCTTCGCGCACGACGTCGAAGACTCGGCCCGAGTGAACGGTGCGACTCGATGTCACACGCACCTCGGGATGGCGGCGAAGAGTCATGGGCGACGAACTCGCGAATCCCCGGTCGGCCCTAACCGCGGCCCCAACCCGTGTCCGTGTCCTCGGTTTCGTCGCGTTTGCCGCGCTTCTGCCGGCCGGAACCAACATCGGGATCGAGGGTGCGTTCGATCCCGGCCATGAACGCCTGCGCAGAAATCGCGAGGTCGAGGCGTTGGTGCGCCGTCGCGACTTGGATGAAGGTGCGGAGTGCCTTCTGCGTCTTCGGCCACTCGCGCACGACGGGCAAGTCCTTGCGGCTCTTGGCTTCGGCCTGCGCTTTGAGCTCCGCGATCTTCTCCTGCAACTCGCGGATCTCTTCTTCTTCGTCACGACGCTGGTAGGAACGCTTGGGCACTATGAATTCCCGTTTCGATTCGGGTGCGTGTCGAATCCGTGATCGTGGGTCGAGTCCATGTCGATCGCGCGAGCGTCGTTCGTCGCGTTCCGCATCGCGCTGGCGAGTCCGATTCGCGCTAGGGGAACTGCGCGGCGGCGGCGTGAACGCGTTGGAAGCACCTCGAAGAGGCCGTCCAGTCCGCGTGCGGGGTCGTGACGTCGGCCGCACGAGCGGTCCGGCATCCATGGGTCGGCGCGAACGGTAGCACCGGGGCGCCCCTGGGCAAGGCCCAGCCCTGTAGAATTCGGCCCTCGCGAGGATCCTCGCACTCTCGGCTCGACCCGGCATTGCAGGCGGCGATATCCTCTTCGGCCCGTTTCACCGGGCAATCCGATGCACGCCGATATCGA
>CAZKIY010000013.1:11126-14291 GCA_964552875.1 uncultured Planctomycetaceae bacterium | reverse complement strand
GGCGATATCCTCTTCGGCCCGTTTCACCGGGCAATCCGATGCACGCCGATATCGACCGCATTCTGTACAGCGAAGCCGAGATCGTCTCGGGCATCGACCGCGTCGCTCGCGAAGTCACGCGCGAGTATTCCGGCCGCGACTTCACCGTCGTGTCCGTGTTGAAGGGTTCGTGCGTCTTCGCGTCGGACCTCATCCGTCGCATCCCGATCCCGCTGGAGTTGGCCTTCCTCGCAGCATCGAGCTACGGCGATGGCACCGAGTCGGGCCAGCTCGAGGTCAACTTCCTCCCCGCAGGGAACGAGATCGAGGGACGCAACTTGCTCCTCGTCGACGATATCCTGGACACGGGTCGAACGCTCCACGGGTTGAAGCAGGAACTCGCGCGCCGTGGTGCCGCGGAAGTGCGCACGTGCGTCTTCCTCGACAAGCCTTCGCGTCGCGCCGTTCCCCTGGAGCCCGACTTCCGCGTCTTCGAAGTGCAGAACCTGTTCGTGGTCGGCTACGGACTCGACTACGCGGGTCGCTATCGCAACCTGCCGTACGTGGCGTCGCTGCGCGAGGAAATCTACTCCTCGCCGAAGCCGCGCTGATTTCTGGCTACGACGTGCGGCTCGAGTCACTCGCGCCGCCTGGACTCCCGTGCAATACATCCCGATCCCTCCTGAACGCGCCGGCATGGAGCTCGACGAGTTCCTGTGCCTGTCGTTTCCCTTGATGTCGAAGGGAACACTGCGTCGACAGGTGCGCGACGGGAAGGTGCTGCTCGACGGAAATCCGACGACGCCCGGCCATCGTTTGCGCGAGCACGAAGTGCTCATCGTGAACTTCGAGGAGGAGGACGAGGAACCCGACCTCATCGCGCCGCGCATCGAGATCGAAGTCTTGTGGGAGGACGAGCACGTGCTGGCCGTCGACAAGCCGGCGGGCCTCGCGTCGGAGCCGGAGCGTTGGGCGCGCGAGAACGCGTGCTTGTCGAGCGCCGTCCTCGATCTCGCGCTCGACCGGGCCGGGATCGAGATCCCCGAAGACGGCAAGGCGAGCGAGCACGTCGAGGGGCTCAGCTTTCGCCCACGACTCGTGCACCGACTCGACAAGGACACCACAGGTGTCGTGCTGGTCGCGAAGTCTCTCGAAGCCGAGCGCACTTTGCGCGCCGCATTCGACGACGGCACGGTGCAGAAGAAGTACTTGGCCCTCGTCGAGGGCGAGATGCGCCTCGGCGACGGTGAGGAAGAGATCATCGACTTGCCCATCGGGCCCGATGCGCGGAAAAGCGGACGCATGCGCATCGATCGTCAGGACGGCAAGCCCTCGCAGACGCGCGTGACCGTCGAGCAACGCTTCCAGGGCTACACGTTGCTCGCGTGCGAGCCGCTCACGGGTCGCACGCACCAGATCCGCGTCCACCTGCGCGAAATCGGATTCCCACTCGTAGTCGATTCGTTCTATGGTCGACGCGACGCGTTTTGCCTCTCCGACTTCAAGCGCGGCTATCACAAGAAGCCCGGTCACATCGAAACGCCGCTCATCGACCGGCTCACGCTCCACGCACGTCGTATCGAGTTCCCGCGCATCGGGGGCGAAGGTCGCGTGACCGTCGAGTCCCCGATTCCGGCCGACCTCGCGCGCGCTCTCAAGCAACTCGGGAAGTTCCGCGCGCCATGAGGATCAAATCGAAACCGCAGGACTTCCGTGTGTGGGAGCTCCTGAAGGATGGGTATGTCGGCGAAGCCGGTAAGTTCCGCATCTATCGTGTCACGAAGAAGAAGCTGACGACGCTCGAAGCTGCGACCGAGCTGGCGACTTCGACGGGCGTGAAGTCGTCCGAGATCGGCTTGGCCGGGATGAAGGACCGCCAGGGCGTCACCACGCAGTTCATGAGCGTTCGCGGCGGCCGACCGGTGCGTTTCCAGTCGCCGTCGCTCAAGGTCGAAACGGTCGGCTTCGCGAAGCACGCGCTGTCGAGCAAGGACAGCATCGGCAATGGGTTCGAGATCGCGCTGCGCGGCGTTTCGCCCGAGGAGCACTCCGAGATCCAGCGCGAGATCCCCAGTGTGCGGGAGCACGGCGTGCCGAACTATTTCGGCGAGCAACGATTCGGGAACTTGCGTCACGGACAGGGCTGGGTCGCGAAGGATTTGGCTCTCGGACGCGCGGAAGACGCGCTCAAGAACCTGCTCGCGTCGCCGTCGGAGAACGACAATCCGAAGAACCGCTCGTTCAAACGCGGACTGATTTCGGCGTGGGGCGAGTGGAAGCGTTGCCGCGACGTCGCCGGCGCGTTCGGACAACACCACTCGATCTTCGAGCACTTGGCGCGGGAGCCCGACGACTTCGCCGGCGCGTTCCGCTACGTGAAAACGGAGGTGCGGCTGATCCACCTCTACGCGTTCCAATCCCACATCTGGAATCGCGCGGTGGCGCGTTTCGTCGGCGAGACGGCGAAACGCGGAGACAAGGTGCTCGTGCCTTCGCTCGAAGGACCCGTGGCCTTCTCGCGCGGGGCACTCGCGATTCCCGAGTCCTGGAAGGGAACGTTCCGGATGCCGGGCGAAGCGCTGCACGACGTCGAGCACGACGATCAACGCAAGTGGCTCACGGCCGCGCTGGCGGCCGAGGGCCTGACCCCCGAACAATTCCGCATCCACGGTGTGGCCGGATTCGCGATCAAGGGCGAGGATCGTCAGCTCGTGGTGCATCCGCGAGGACTCGAGCTCGTCGTCGATCGTCGCGTGCGTGGCGTCCTCCACTTGCGCTTCGATCTGCCGCGGGGCGCGTATGCGACGCTCGTGCTCGCTCGCTTGGCGCCGTCGCGCGCCGCGGACACGCCGGATGACGCGCGACGTCGTGCGAACGCGGAAGCGATGTCGGGCACCGCAGCCGACCCGCGCGGGGACGACCGACCCAACCGTCGCCCGGCCTATGATCGTGACGAAAGCCACGAGCCGCGCGCGGCAACACCGCAGCGGAGACCCTACCTGCCGCGCGGTTCGAACGCCGAGAGGCCCGCGGCACCGTCGCGCTTCCCGGAACCTCGCGGACCCGAAAGGCGTGGCCCGGCACCCCGTGGCCCGGCACCCCGTGGCCCCGCACCCCGCGCGCCCGCACCTCGCGGAGCTCCACCTCGCGGAGCTGCATCTCGTGGAGCCGGGCCTCGCGGAGCCG
>CAZKIY010000013.1:0-11026 GCA_964552875.1 uncultured Planctomycetaceae bacterium | reverse complement strand
GCGGAGCCGCGGCGGGCGGAGCCGCGGCGCGCGCACCGCGCCCGCGTCGCGACGACGCCGGACCGAAGAAGACACCTAGGAGCGATCGATGACGACGGTCGTGCGAACGGAAGCCGTGGGCGTGATCGGCGGCTCGGGCCTCTACGACTTGCCCGGTCTCACGGAAATGCGCGAGGTCGCGCTGACGACGCCGTTCGGCGCGCCGAGCGACTCGTACGTCACCGGCCGGATCGGCGGCGTGCCCGTCGTGTTCCTCCCGCGACACGGACGCGGACACCGCATTTCCCCGAGTGAAATCAACTTTCGCGCGAACATCTGGGGCATGAAGAAGCTCGGCGTCGCGCGGATCGTGTCGATCTCCGCCGTCGGCTCGATGCGCGAGGACGTACACCCCGGCGATTTCGTCGTCATCGATCAATTCTTCGATCGCACGCGCCATCGCGCGGACACGTTCTTCGAGAACGGAGTGGTCGCGCACGTCATGTTCGCGGATCCGGTCTGCGGCGATCTGCGCCGGCTCTTGCTCGCGACCGGGCGCGAGCTCGGTCTCACGATGCACGACGGCGGGACGTACGTGAACATGGAAGGCCCGCAGTTCAGCACGCGTGCCGAATCACGCATCTATCGGCAGTGGGGCGTCGACGTGATCGGCATGACGAACCTGCAGGAGGCGAAGCTCGCCCGTGAGGCGGAGATCTGCTACGCCACCGTCGCGATGGCGACGGACTACGACTGCTGGCACGAGGGGCACGACGACGTCACGGTCGAGTCCGTGCTGAAGGTCATGGCCGCCAACGTCGGCAACGCGAAGAAGCTGCTCGCGTCCGCGTTGACGCGCATTCCCCTGCAGGGAAGTTGTCCGGATGGTCGCGCTGTGGCGGGCGCGATCATGACCGCGCACGATCGGATCCCCGCGGACGCGCGATTGCGCCTCGGCCTCCTCATCGGCAAGTACGTGAAGTGAAGTTCGCGCGCGGAGTGACGGTCTCGGTCCTCGCGCTCGCCGCGTGCTCTTCGCATGTCCGCGAGTTGTCCGACGCCGATCTGATCGAACTCAGCGCAGCGGCCGAGGCAGCGCCGAAGATCCAGCCGGCGGCGCATCGCGGTCCGCCCGTCGCTCCCGGAGTGAGCGGCACGGCGCGCTTCGCTCCGCGCGTGTTCGCCGCGTTCTCCGCGGACGAGGCGTTCGCGGTCACGAGTTTCACGGACCGCTGGTATCGCGCACCGGGCAACGAGGGCTTCGAGGCGACGCTCGCGGAGTTGGAGCGCCGGCTGCGCGCCGCGGGGTATGGAACGCGGGCCGAGCTGGAGATCGAGGTGATCGAGACGCCGATGTCGCGACCGGCTTGGACGCCGCGCAGCGCGGAACTCGCGCTCGTCACGGGTGGCGCGGTGCACGTGCTGCACGCGTTCAGCGCGCCCGAGGATCGCGATCGCACGATGTTGCCCGTCGGCGCGCCCTCGGCCGAACTCGAGGCGCGAGTCGTCCTGCGCCTCGAAGACTGCGGTCCTGGCACGGCCTTGCTGCTCGGGGGTGGTCTTCGCGGGGACGTGTTGCGAGACGCTGCCGCGAAGGGCGCCGTGCTCGCGATCGCAAGCGATCTGGCGACGTACAACGTCGATCCCACGGGGCGCGAGCGCCATCGCGACGCCATCGGGTTCCGCAGCGTGCGCGCGGATCCGCCGCTGGCTGTCGTGCAAGTCTCGCCGCGCTCGGCCGAGGCGCTGCGCGCGTCGGCGAAGGATCCCGACGCTCGCGTACGGTTCAGCGCGGTGGTCGAGACGACTTCGCGTCCGCTGCGAACCCTCGTCGCGACCGTCGTGGGTGCCAAGGATCCTGCGCGCGCTGTTCCGATCGTCGCACACGTCCAAGAGCCGGGTGCGTGCGACAACGCCAGCGGTGTCGGCACGGTGCTCGAGTGCGCGCGCGTTCTCGCGTCGTTCGTCACGGCCGAGAAGCCGGTACGTCCCGCGCATTCGATCGCGTTCGTGTTCGGCGACGAGATGGAGCAGAGTCGCGTATGGCTCGAGCATTCCGGCCGGACCGCCCTGGCCGCGATCGCGGCGGACATGACGGGCGAGAGCCGCGTCGAGACCGGCGCCTGGCCGCTCCTCGAGCGAGCGCCGGACCCGGGCGCGCTGAAACCCTTGCCGCCCGACGAGCACACTGCGTGGGGCGCGAGCGCCGTTTCCGTCGAGGATTTGTGTGCAGACGGCGTCGCCGTGATCCTGCGCGAGGCGCTCGCGGACGTCGCGCTCGTGTGCGGTGGCTGGGAGACGGCCGAGCATCCGTTCGAGGGCGGCAGCGACCACGTCGTCTTCCTCGACGCCGGAGTTCCCGCGGCGCTCCTGTGGCACTTCCCCGATTGGTCGTACCACACGAGCGCGGATCGGCTCGAGCTCGTCGATCCGGCCGAGATGCGGCGCAGCGGCACGGCGATCCTGTCGGCGGCGCTCGCGCTCGCGGACGCAGAGCCCGCGGATCTCGACCGGCATCTGTGGAGCACGAAGCTCGAGGTCGACATGCGTGTGAAGGCCGCTGTCGCGGCTTCCGATGCCGAACTCGCGGCTCGATGGCGCGATCACGGCGCCGGTGTGCGTCAATGGCTACGCGAGCTGTGCCTGGGCGCAAGCGCGCGAATCCCGGCGGAAAACAAGACGAAACCAGGAGGTGGATCGTGAACGATCGAACAGAGACGGAATCGAATGGGCGCACTGTGGATCGCCGGACGCTGCTCGGCGGCGCCGTTGCAGCCAGCGCGGCGTTCACTGCGTGTCGAGGTACGGCGCAGGCGGAGACAGCCCCTCTGCGTCAGACGACTGGAGCTCCGGCGATCATCGTGCGCGGCAAACCGCGACCCGTCCTCGTCGGCAGCAAGAACGGTCTCCCGGGGATGAAAGCGCACTACAAGGCGCTACTCGACGGCGGCGATCCCCTCGACGTCGCGATCGAAGTCGTCAAGGTCACCGAAGCCGATCCGCTCGACGACTCCGTCGGTCTCGGCGGCCTCCCGAACGAAGACGGGGTCGTGCAGCTCGATGCGGCCTGCATGTACGGCCCGCGGCACAAGTCGGGCGCGGTCGCGTGCATCGAGAACATCCTGCACCCGAGCGAGGTCGCGCGGCTCGTGCTCGAGCGCACGGACCACTGCCTGATCGTCGGCAAGGACGCGTATCGCTTCGCCCGTGCTCACGGTCACGAACACGTGGAGCTGCTCACGGAAGCGACGCGCAAGACGTGGATGGAGTGGAAGGAGAACCACTCGAAGGACGACGACCGACTGCCGGCGCCGCCGAAGGTTCCGTGGCAGAGTTCGCTTCCGCGTGTCGAGCGCGACGAACGCGTCGCAGCACGCTCGGCCGCGATGCGCGTGCGTCAGTGGGGCACGATCCACTGCTCCGCGATGGCGGGCGACGGTCGCATCGCGTGCACGACGACGACTTCGGGACTCTCGTGGAAGATCCCCGGTCGCGTCGGTGATTCGCCGATCGTCGGTGCGGGACTCTACTGCGATCAAGACGCCGGCAGCGCGGGAGCGACGGGGCGCGGCGAAGCCAACATCCTCGCGAACGGCGCGTTCGCGATCGTCGAACTCATGCGCCAAGGGGCGAAGCCGCTCGACGCCGCGATGGAGGTCCTGCGGCGCGTGACGCGGCAAACGGAGCGTCAAGCGCGCTTCCAACCCGAGATGCTCGACGAGCACGGGAAGCCGTCTTTCAACCTGACGTTCTACGTCCTCGGCCTCGACGGCACGGTGGCCGGCGCGTGCTTGAGAGCGCCGCGTGCGGAGGCGAACGATCGGCCGAAGTACGCGGTTTCGACGCCGGAGGACGGAGCGCACCTGCGCGATCTCGAACCGCTCCACACCTGAGAGCGTGTGAAGGAATCGCGCCTACACGCTCCCAGACACCAATTGCGCCGCTCCGCAGCACGTCGCCCGTGAATTCTTCACAGGCTCCGAGAGCCAGTGAAGAAATCGAGTCTACGGGCTCTCGGATTCATGTGGGGACGCTTCGCGTCGCGAGAGCGTGTGCTGTCTTCACACGCTCTGAGAGCGCGCTCGACTTGCTCGCACTCCGCTTCAGCGCATCGCGGCGTCGAACTCGTCGCGCGAGATGACACCGTCGCCGTCCAAGTCGAGCGTCGCCAGGACGACGGCCGGTCGAACCGCACTGCGCAGTGGTCGGTACAGCTCCTCTAGATCTTGGAGCCCGATCCCGCCGCTGCGGTCGTAATCGAGGCGCCGGAAGACCGAGATCGGCCCTGTCGTGCGGCGCGGGCCGATCGTATTCCCTGTTCTCGCGTCCGGGGTCTCGGTGCGATCGAACAGTTCGGCGAGGGTCATCGACTTCTTCCCGCTCGACGACTTCGGGTCGGGGTGGAGCAGGGAAGCGAACTCCTCGAGTTCAGCCGATTCGATTCCGCCGCTGCGGTCTCGGTCGAACGTAGCGACGATGACGAGTGGCGAGGGATCGTCGATGCGCGCTTCTTCCAAGGCGCGACCGACTTCGGACTCGTCGAGCATGCCGTCCAGATCCTCGTCGTAGGCGAAGAGCAGGGACTTGCCGTCCTTCTTCACCTTCCTCGGCGCGTCCGGCTTCGCACGCGGAGCCGTGAACACGCCGCCGCGTTCGGTGGTCTTCGAGTATCGCTTCGTGAACTCGCTCTGCTCGATGAGGCCGTCGCTGTCGGTGTCGAACAGCGCGAACTCGGAGAAGCTGGTGCCCATGCTCTTCTCCGCTTCGCTGAAACGGATCGTGCCGTCCTTGTCCCAGTCGGCAGCTTCGAAGTAGACGGTGGAGAGATCGTCCTCGGGTGCGGCACCGCGTCCCTTGTCGGCGGGCGAGGCTCCACGTCCTTGCGGCAGCGCCGCGGCGACGACGGTGGCCGCCGTGAATGCGAGGGAGATCGCGAGATGGGTGTGGGCGAACTTCACGGGTTCAAGATCGGCTGAAAAGGGCCTGGATCACGAGCGTCCTCGGGCTGCGGCCATCAGGCGCTCGGCCACGTGGTCCACGTCCGCGTCGGTGAGGAAAGGATGGATGGGCAGGCAGACGATCTCGCGCGCGAGCGTTTCGGCGTTGGGGAAATCACCAGGCCCGAACCCCCAGGGACGCGCGGCTTCTTGGACGTGCACCGGGCTCGGGTAGTGGACCGCGAGCGTGATCTTCGCCGGCTTCAGCGCCTCGATCACCGCCTCGCGTCCAACGGGACCGCGGATGCGCACGGAGTACTGGTGGTAGACGTGCACCGCACCGGCGGCGCACGTCAGCGGCAGGACTTCGTCGCAACCCTGGAACGCCGCGTCGTAGCGCGCAGCGAGAGACCGACGCCGATCGTTCCAAGCGGCGAGGTACGCGAGCTTCACGTTCAACGTCGCGGCCGGGATGGCCTGCAAGCGCGAGTTCGTGCCCAGCTCGGCGTGCGTGTAGCGCACGGGAGATCCGTGCTCGCGGATGCGGCGAGCGCGTGCTGCCAGCGCGCTGTTCTTCATGAGGATCATTCCGCCTTCGCCGCACGCGCCCAGGTTCTTCGTGGGATAGAACGAGAACGCGCAGGCATCGCCGAGTTGTGCGCACGAGAAGCCGTCGCGCGACGCGCCGTGACTCTGCGCGCCGTCCTCGACCAGCGCGAGCTTCCGCGCGTCGGCGATGCGACGGAACACCTTCATGTCGGCCATCTGGCCGTACAAGTGCACGGGCAAGAGCGCGGTCGTCTTCGGCGTGATCGCCGCTTCGACTCTCGTCGCGTCGAGGTTCGCCGTGCTGAGCTCGACGTCGGCGAAGACTGGTTGCGCGCCCATCCACGCGATCGCGCCGGCCGACGCGAAGAACGTGAACGGCGACGTGACGACATGATCGCCGGGGCGCACACCCACGGCGCGCAGTGCGATGACCAGCGCATCGGTGCCGTTGGCGACGCCGATGCCGTGGGCGACGCCGTGGAGGGCGGCGAAGTCGCGCTCGAACTTCAGGACCTCGGGCCCGAGGATGTACTGACCGCTGCGCACGACGCGCAGCACGGCCTCTTCGAGAGCAGGACCCAGCGCCGCTCGCTCGGCGGCGAGGTCGGTGGGGGCTATGGGCTTGAGATCGGCGGTCGCGGTGCTCCTCGTCGTGCTCATGGCGAGCGCGGAGGATAACCGCGGACCGCTGTTTCTAGCCGCCGAGACTGTCCGGTGGCTTCACGACATGGTCGTCCGCCGGTGCGGTGAGGACCTTCTTGAAGCACCAGATCGCGAGGCCCCAGACGAACGTCAGGGACAGGATCATGAACACGAGGCCGAGGGTCGTCATGGCTCACTTTCTGCCCGTCTTCGCGGGGTAGAGGTCCTCGTCGGGTTCACGCTCTCCGTCCACGTCCAGACCGGCTGCGCGCCAGCGCTTCTCGCCCAGGAACGTGAAGAAGCACAGGAGTGCCGTGACTCCGAGGACGAGGAAGATCGTGTTGCGCGCGACCACGTTCTCGCCCAGTGCGCGGATCCAGTTGCCGAGGTCGTTCCAGACGAAGCGTCCGATCGTCACCAAGAGGTAGGCCGGCGCGACCCACTTCAGGACGAACCACATGATCTTCGGGATACGCAGGTGGGCGCCGTGATGAGCTTCCTTCATGCCGGCGTCCATGCCCCAGACCCACGCGAAGCAGATCACCTGCACGGCGGCGAGCACGACGATCAGGAACGTGCCGACCCAGTTGTCGATCGTGCCCAGCGCGGTCATTTCGCCGCTGAAATAGATGCACCAGCCGGAGCCCATCAAACCGAGTCCGGCGACGAGTGCGATCGCTTTGCCGCGCGCGATGCCCAGCGACTCTTGAACGAAGGCCAAGGTCGGCTGGTACATCGAGATCGAGCTCGTGATGGCCGCCAGGAACAACATGAAGAACCACAGCGCGCCGAAGAAGTTGCCGAACGGCATGTGCGCGAAGACGACAGGCAGCGTCGTGAATCCGAGTCCGAACGAACCACCCGCGACCGCTTCGGCCATCCCGGCCAGGCCGAGGAAGAGGAATGCGGCGGTCAACGTGATCATCCCGCCGAAGCCGACCTCGAAGACTTCGTTCGTGGCGGATGCCGTGAGGCCCGAGAGCACGAGGTCGTCGCGCTTCTTCATGTAGCTCGCGTAGTTGATGATCACGCCGAAGCCGACCGAAAGGCTGAAGAAGATCTGGCCGGCCGCCGCGATCCAGGCCTTGGGCTCCCACAACTTGTCGAAGTCCGGGTTCCACATGAACCCGAGTCCATTCGACACGTTCCGTCCGTCACCCTGGTCGGGCAGCGTCAACACGCGGACGAGCACGCATGCGGCGCAGACGGCCATCAGCGGCATCGCCCATTTGCAGAACGTCTCGATGCCGCCCGAGAGCCCGCGTTTGACGAGCCAGATGTTGACCGCGAACACCGCGAAGAATGCCCACACGATCGGCGCGATCCCACCCTCGAAGAGCGATCCGTGCCCCCCGCGCCCGATCATCTCGCCGAAGTGCGCGCTCGAAGCGGCGGTCTGCTGCGCGATCGGCGCACCGGCTTCGACACCGACGGCTGCTCCACCGAACATCGCGCGCACGTACTCGATCGTGTACGAGAGGCACCAGGCCTCGATGAACACGTAGTAGAAGGACACGCCGAGCGGGATCAGGATCCCGATCACGCCCAAGTAGCGCGCGATCTTGCCCTTGCCGATCACGCCCAGGATCGCGGGCGAGGAGTGGAAGCCCTTGCGACCTCCGTAGCGGCCCATCGTCCATTCGGCCCACCCGATCGGGATGCCGAGGAAGATCAGCGCGCAGAAGTACGGGATCATGAACGCCCCGCCGCCGTTGTCCGCGGCTTGGCCGGGGAAGCGCAGGAAGTTCCCGAGGCCGACGGCGGATCCGGCGACCGCCAGGATCACGCCGATGCGGCTGCCCCACTGCTGTTTCTCTCCGCTCATGCGCGCGACGCTCCGGATCGGGTGGACGCGCGCCGGGCAGGATCGACGGGGGGGCGCGCGCCCTTGTCTCTACCGGCCGGTGCGCGCCGAGCGCAATCGCGGCCTCTCGGAAACTTCAGCCCGCGGCCAGGCGTTCCTTGGCTTCCGCGTCCGAGATCCGGGTCATCGAGATGCCCGTGAACCCGTAGAAGATCGACATCAGCGGGCAGATCCAGTTCAGGAACGCATACGGTGCGTAAGCCGCCGTGGCCACGCCGAGCACCATCGTCATCTGCGCTCCGCACGTGTTCCAGGGGATGAGGGCCGACGTGACCGTGCCCGAATCCTCGAGCGCGCGCGACAAGTTCTTCGGGTGGAGGCGGCGCTCCAGGAACGCCGTGCGGAACATGCGCCCGGGCACCACGATCGCCATGTACTGGTCGCTCGCGAGCACGTTCACACCGAAGCACGTCACGATCGTCGCCGTGACGAGCGATCCGGTGCCGCGCACGAGCCGCAGAATCGAATTCGCGATCGAACCGAGCATTCCCGAGCGTTCCATGACCCCACCGAAAGCCAACGCACAGAAGATCAGCGCGACGGTGCCCATCATGCTCTTCATGCCTCCGCGACCGTCGAGCAACGAATCCACGGTTGCCGCTGCCGCGCGCTGGAGCTCGTGTTCGGCGCCCGCGGGGATCGCTGCCGCGGCTTGGATCGTGTAGCCGCCGAAGAGGGTGCCGAACGACGCGCCGAGCATCCCGAGGACGCCGCTCTCGCCCGGCGTTCGGAAGCAGAGTCCCAGGCCGACCGCCGCGAACGTCCCGAGGAGCAAAGCCGGGATCGCAGGCACGCGCGTCGCCACGAGGACCAGGACGAGGAGCGGCGGCAGGGCGAGCCAAGGCGACAGGTTGAAGTGGTCACCGAGGACGGCGACCGTGGCGTCCACTCGGTCGAGACCGTGCGCGTCGCTGCCGTGCGACCGACCCAGGACCGCGTAGAGCACGAGCGAGATCGCGAGTGCGGGGGTGACCGTCCACACCATGTGCTTGATGTGCTCGATCAGAGTCGAACCCGCCATTGCCGGCGCGAGGTTCGTCGTGTCCGAGAGGGGCGACATCTTGTCGCCGAAGTACGAACCCGAGACGACGGCGCCGCCTACGAGTCCGACGTCGATCCCGAGCGTGTGACCGACACCCATCAACGCGACGCCCACGGTTCCGGCCGTGGTCCACGAGCTTCCCGTCGCGAGCGAGACGACGCAGCACACGAGACATGCGGTCACGACGAACACGTCGGGCGAGATGATCTCGAGGCCCCACACGATGAGCTGCGGCACGATGCCGGCCTCGATCCAGGCACCGATGAGCATCCCGACGACCATCAGGATGAACACGGCCTGGAGGGCCATCGTGATCGAATGCACGATGCCGGCCTCGATCTCTTTCCAGGGCTTTTTCAGGCCGAAAACGGCCAAGAGGCCGGCGACGCCCGCCGCTAGGACCAGCGCGACGTGGTTGTCCGCGGATTCGAAGACGCGCACGTTCAGCGCGAGCAGCGCGACGAGCACGACGACGGGGATCAGCGAGATCCACAGCGACGGGGCGCGCGGCGGCTCAGCAGCAAGGCTCGGTGTCATCGCATCTCTCGTTCGGACGCCGTCATGGATCGCGGGTTCAGGGTCGCGTCGAGGCCGACTTCGGATCGCGGAACAAGTTGGGATCGCGGGCTGTAGCTCGGCCCTCGACCACGGTGGCGCCCGGCGGCACGTGGGTGCGTAGTCCGGCCGCGATGTGGCGGCCGTCGAGCACGCGGCTGTCGCCCACGGCCGCGAGGATCCACTCGACGGCCCGGGTGGGAGCGCTCGACGAGTCCGCGGTTCGGAACACGAACGTCCCCTCGCGCGTTGCCGCGGAATCTTCGCAGCCGACGCACACGATGGGCGTGCGGTAGGCGCTCTCCGCCAACACGGCGGCACGCTCCGCACCCGGCGCGACGATCGCGATGGCGACGCCCGGATCGCTCTCGAAACGAGCGCTGGCGGCGCGAACTCCCTCAGTCGACGAGCGATCGTCGAAGACGTGGATCTGGATCGTGCGCCCCGCGATCGGTGACGCGGCCTCGAACGTGGTGCGCAGGACGTCCAGGAAGGGCCGGCCGGTTGACGCACCGGGGCCGGTGGCGTCTCCGAGGATCCCGATCACGAGGGGCGTTGGCGTTTCACTCCCGAGCTTTTCGTCCAAGCCCGCGTAGGACACCTTGCGCAGCCGGGGCGCCCCGTCGGAGCATGCAACCGTCGCAAGACACGCGCAGAATCCAAGTCGAACGGTGTGGCTCGTGGACAAGGGCGTGGCGCTCGCGGAGCATCCTAGCGAGCGGCGTGCGCGGACTCGCGTGCCGGAACCACGAGGAATCGCATGTACCTGGCCAACTTGGCGCTCGCCGCCTTCGCATCGGACAACCCTCCCTGGACCCAGGCGCGCCTCGAGGAAGCGACGGCCGAGATCCAGGTGCAGGTCGAGGCCATCCGCGGCGTGAAGTTCCAGCGGCCGGTGAACGTCAAGGTCGCCGACACGGCGATCCTGCGCGAGTACATGGCGAAGCGCGAAGCGGAGATGACGAGCCCGGGTCGCCCGCACCGTGACGAGTGCGTCGCGAAACTCCTGGGTCTCGCGGCGCCCGAGCTCGACCTGCGCGCGCTCGAACTGGAGGTCCTCGAGGGGCAAGTCGGCGGCTTCTACGACCCGGGCAGCGACACGTTCTTCCTCATGTCGGCGATGAAGGGCGAAGGCGTGCGCGTGATCCTCGCGCACGAGCTGACGCACGCGCTCGACGATCAGATCCACGATCTCGACGCGCGTCTCGCGGCCGCGAAGGAGGAGACGGACGCGGAACTCGCGATCCGCTGCGTCGTCGAGGGCAGCGGCACGAACCTCATGAACCGTTGGACGCTCGAACATGGTCGTTCCATCCCGAAGGAGGACATGGCCGCTCTCCAGGAGATGGGCGTGGACGTGATGAAGAAGGCGCCGCCGCTCCTGTGGAAGCCGCTCGTCGCGTCGTACTTCGCGGGAGACGCGTTCCTCGCGCGGAAGAGCGGTTTCAATCTGACGGC
>CAZKIY010000012.1:23539-29903 GCA_964552875.1 uncultured Planctomycetaceae bacterium | reverse complement strand
GTCGTCGCCCGGTGACGTTCAGGAACACCGAGCTCGTCATCGACGAGCGCATTGCCGCGGTCGCTCACGAGCTCGGCTTCCGCGCGATGCTCGGCGAAGGCGCCGACCATCTCCTCGGTTGGCGCAGCCCGCACCACCTGTATTGGCCGCGCGGCACGCCGGCCATGCGGCTCCTGCTCCGAGACTACTTGCGCTCGGACGACATCGCGTTCCGCTTCAGCAACCGGACGTGGGAAGAGTGGCCGCTCTCCGCCGAGCGCTTCGCCAAGTGGGTTCACGAAGCGCCCCCCGATCATGCCTGCGTCAACCTGTTCATGGATTACGAGACGTTCGGCGAGCACCAGTGGGAGGAGACGGGCATCTTCCGTTTCTTCGAAGGGATGCCGGCCGCGATCCTCGCCCACGAACGGTTCCGCTTTCGAACCCCGGGCGAGGTCGCAGCGGAGCGTGAACCGACGATCGAGATGTCGATCCCGCGGCCGGTTTCCTGGGCCGATGCCGAGCGCGACGTCACGGCTTGGCTCGGCAACCCGATGCAGCGTGCGGCGAACGAAGCGCTCTTCGCCCTGCTGCCCGCCGTGCGCGCGCTGACCGCCGCCGGCGACGACGCTCCGCGCGAAACCTGGCGCAAGCTCTCGACCTCCGACCACCTCTATTACATGTGCACCAAGTGGTTCTCCGACGGAGACGTGCACAAGTACTTCAGCCCGTATGCGACTCCGCACGATGCGTTCATCGCGTTCATGAACGTCGTCGACGACTTCGGGCGCCGCGCCAAACGCGCGGCGGCCGCACTCGGAGCGGCCTCGACCTCCTCTCCCCCGCACGAAGCAACATGACGTCTCCCTTGACCCTGTTCGAAGTCAGCTTCGAGGTCTGCAACAAGGTCGGCGGGATCCACACCGTGGTCTCGACGAAGGCCAAGGCTCTCGTCGAGCGACTGGGCGACGACTACGTCGCCATCGGGCCGTGGCTCCTGACCGGTGGTCAACCGTCGAATGCGTTCGAGGAAGAGCCCGACAGCGCGTTCTGCGAACGCTGCCGCGCGATGGGCATCCCCGTGCGCGTGGGACGGTGGAAGATCCCGGGACGACCGCGCACGTTGCTCGTCGAGTTCTCCGGGCTCTACGCGCAGAAGGACGCGATCCTGCGCGAGCTGTGGGACGGCTTCCAAGTCGATTCGATCGAGGGTCAGTGGGACTACGTCGAGCCCGTCCTCTTCGGCTGGGCCGCGGGCAAGGTGATCCAGGCGTGGTGCGAAGAGCGCGTCGCGCCGCGCGGCCGTCGCGCCGTCGCTCAGTTCCACGAATGGATGACGGGCGCGGGCGGGCTGTGGCTACAAAAGCACGACCCCTCCGTCGGGACGATCTTCACGACGCACGCGACGATCCTCGGCCGTTCCATCGCTTCCACGGGAAAGGCACCGGTCGATGGACTGGCGGGTCGGACGCCGGGCGAGGCGTCACGCATCTTCGGCGTCGTGGCCAAGCACTCGATGGAGGTCGTGTGCGCGCGCGAGGCCGATGCGTTCACCACGGTCAGCGGCGTCACGCGCGACGAGGCCGAAGTGCTCCTCGGGCGACGCGCGAATCCGATCCTGCCGAACGGCATCGACCTCGCCGTCGTCGACGAATTGGCCGGCAAGACCACGCGCGACGAAGCGCGCACGAAGCTCTTCGAACTCGCCGGGCGCATGGTCGGCGCAGACCTGTCCGATGCCGTCCTCGTCGGCACGTCGGGGCGCTACGAGTTCCACAACAAGGGGCTCGACCTCCTGCTCGATTCCGCCGCGTTGATCGCGAAGCGACCGGGCAAGCGCGTCGTGCTCTTCGCGCTCGTTCCGGCTGGGAATTCGGGTGTTTGCGGCAATCTGCACGATCGCTCGAACCAGCCGGCGTCCGCGGCGCAGGGTCCGATCGGGATCGCGACGCACAACCTGTTCGACGTCGAGCACGACCCGATCGCGCGCCGCTGCCTCGAGCTCGGGCTCGCGAACGCGGCCGGCTCCCGCGTGTTCGTGATCCACGTGCCGATCTACTTGGCCGAAGGCGACGGTCTCTTCGGAATGCCCTACGAAGCCGTGCTGCGCGCGCTCGACCTGACCGTCTTCCCGTCGTTCTACGAGCCGTGGGGATATACGCCTCAGGAGAGCTTGGCCGTCGGCGTGCCCACGATCACGACGGACTGTGCGGGATTCGGGCGTTGGGCGCGCGATACGCGGCTCGGCGTGGGCGACGGCGTCGTCGTGCTCGATCGCGAGGAAGCCGCGCGCAACGGTGACGAGAGCGCGCTTCCCGAGCGCCTCGCCGGCGTGATCGAGTCGTTCCTGGCCGAGTCGCGCGATCGTGGGGCCGTGGAGACGGCGTGCCGCGCGACGGCGCGGCTGACGTCGTGGTCGGACCTCCTGCGTCACTACGACGCGGCGTTCGAGATCGCGCGGCGCTCGGCGGAGCACCGCGTGCCCGCAGTGCGATCGAAGGCCGCGTTCCAGATGAAGAAGTCGGTCGAGGTTGCGCCGCCTCAACACGGACATCGCGCGCGCCTCACGCCCTTCCGAGTCGCGGCGACTCTTCCCGAAGCCCTGCGCGGACTCGAGCCTCTCGCGCGCAACCTGTGGTGGTCCTGGGACGCCGAAGCGACCGCGCTGTTCGCCGAGCTGTCGCCCGCGCGCTGGGTGAAACACGGTCACGACCCGATCACGTTCTTGCGCGACGTCTACACCGAGGACCTCGCGCGGATGGCCGCCGACGCCGGTTACGTGGCGCGCGTGAAATCGACGGTGAAACGCTTCGACGCGTACCTTGCCGAACCGCAGAAGACGCTCGCGTTCGGTGGAGCCCCCGCGCTATCGCCCGAGCATCCCGTGGCCTATTTCAGCGCCGAATTCGGCGTTCACGAGTCGTTGCGCGTCTACAGCGGCGGTCTCGGGATCCTGGCCGGCGACCACCTGAAGTCGGCGAGCGACATCGGGCTGCCGCTCATCGGGATCGGGCTCTTCTATCGGATGGGCTACTTCGCGCAGGGGCTCACGCCGGCGGGTGATCAGATCGCGATCGATCGCGAGAACGATCCGCGAGACCTGCCTCTAGAACTCGTGCGCGACGCACGCGGCGAACCCGTCGAGGTGGAGCTGCAACTCCCGAGTTCGACGCTCGTCCTCCACGCGTGGAAGGCCAGCATCGGTCGAGTTCCGCTGTACCTGCTCGACGCGAACGTGCCCGCGAACAGGCCCGAGGATCGCGAGATCACTCGTCAGCTCTACGGCGGCGATCACGAGACGCGGCTGCGACAAGAGATCGTCCTCGGTCGCGGCGGCAAGCGGTTGCTGCAGAAGCTCGGCATCAACCCCGCGTGTTTCCACATCAACGAAGGCCACGCGGCCTTCCTCGTCCTCGAGCGCGTGAGCCGGCTCGTGAAAGAGGTCGGCCTGACTTTCGACGAGGCGCGCGAGTTCGTCCGAGCCTCGACCGTGTTCACCACGCACACGCCCGTCCCCGCCGGCCACGATCGCTTCGGCGAGGACATGATGCGTCGCTATTTCGCGGACGTGTCGAGCTGGGTCGGCGTCCCGTGGGAGCGCTTTTGGGCCCTCGGAAGCAGCGAAGAGGACCGGACGTCGTTCAACATGACGTACCTCGCGATGAGTTTTGCGGGCTTCGTGAACGGCGTCAGTCGCTTGCACGGCGAAGTCTCGAAGTCGTTGCTCAAGCCGTTCTGGCCGCGACTCCTCGCCGCGGAAGTGCCCGTGTCGTCCATCACGAACGGCGTGCACCTCGCGAGCTGGACGCACCCCGACATGCGCGCGCTGCTAGGCGTGAAGGACCGCGCCGTGCGCGGCGACGACTTCGCGCGTGGGGCGCAGTCCCTCGACGACGCGCGTCTGTGGGAGATGCGCCAACGCGCGAAATCTCGGCTCGTTTCTGCGTTGCGAAGCGACATCCAGGCCGCGTTTCTCGCGCGCTCGGAGAGCGCGAAGACGTTGTCGCGCACCCTCGACGGACTCGACGAGGACGCACTGTGGATCGGTTTCGCGCGAAGATTCGCCCCGTACAAGCGTGCGCAGCTCCTCTTGCGCGAGCCCGAGCGATTGGCCGACCTGCTCGACCGGCCCGGGCGTCCGGTGCGGCTCGTCTTCGCGGGTAAGGCGCACCCGGCCGACAAGCACGGTCAGGAGATCCTGAAGACGATCGTCGAGGCCACGCGCAGCGAGCGTTTCCTGGGCAAGGTCTTCTTCGTCGAGAACTACGACATCGGACTCGCCCGCACTCTCGTCCAGGGCGTCGACGTGTGGCTGAACAACCCGACGCGGCCACTCGAAGCAAGCGGCACGAGCGGCATGAAAGTGGCCGCGAACGGCGGCTTGAACCTCTCGATCCAGGACGGATGGTGGATCGAGGCGCAAGAACTCGACGCGCGGAACGGCTGGTCCATCGGTGCCGGTCAGGTCTATCCCACCCAGGAGCTGCAGGACGACCTCGACGGCGAGATCCTGCATCGCTTGCTCGACGAAGAGGTGATCCCGCTGTGGTTCGATCGCAAGGACGGCATTCCGCGCGGCTGGTTCGAGCGCGTGCGCGCGAACCTGGCCACGATCCCGCCGGTCTTCGACACCGATCGGATGGTGGGTGAGTACCGAGATCGTGCGTACCTGCCGCTCGGCGCTGGTTGGCACGCCTTGCGCGCCAGTCGATTCGCGCCGACACGCGCGCGTTCCGAACGCGCGCAGCGGATCCGCAAGGGATTCGAGACCGTGAAGATCGTCGCGGCTCAGATCGCCGATCTTTCCGGAGTTCACGAAGGGGATCCGATCGAGGTCCGGGTCGAGGCGGATCTCGGTTCGTTGAGGCCGGCGGACGTGGTCGTCGAACTCGTGCTCGGACACAGCGACGACGGTCTCGACCTGAAGAACGCCGTGCCCATCGAGCTCCGCCATGTGGGCGCGGCGGGGGCCCACGCGCGCATCTTCGAGGGCAGTCACGTCACCCAGCGCTCGGGTTCGTATGCGTGGGCGATTCGCATCCGCGCGCGGGACGGCGGAATCCACGACCTGTCGACGCGAGACCTCGTGCTCTGGGGCTGAACGGGAATCCGTAACGAGGGCCCCGGGCGCCCATCGTTTCCGGGCGGGAATTTCTTTCTCGCGCTCTCGCTCGGGAATTCGAGCACTCGTCCACGTTGGAGGCGACTCATCTCAAGCATCGCCCACTCACGTCTCGATGCGCTCCTGTCCCGCGCGACGAAGCCCAACCCCGGGCGCGTCGCATCAGCATCGAACCAGGAGTGAAGCCTGTGCTTCTGAAGTTTTCCCGTTCTCATTGTGCTTCGCTGGCCGCATTCGCGACCTGCATGGCCGCTGGATGTTCCGGCGGCTCGTCTTTGCCGGTCGACACGTCGACCGTCGAGGGCCTCACGATCGCCGAGTCGATGTCCGTCGTCACCGTCGAGGAGACGAGTGGTTTGACGGGCGGCATCGCACCTGCCGGTTCCGTGGGTGGAATCCCGACCGATTCGCCGTACTACACGGACATCGCGCGCAGCAACGTCTACGACCCTTCGATGGAGTCGCTCGAGACGGTGAACAGCATCCTCTGCCTCCTGAAGCAGACGGCGTACTCAGGTCTGGTCAACGAGGCCTTGTACAAGGCGCAGATCGACCAGGCCGCGTGCGGCGACGACGAGAGCGGCACAGGGCAGTCCTCGGGCGAAGCCCAACAACTCTCCGTCTGGGTGATCGAGAGTTCGCGCGCCACGAACTCGACCGATCAGATCGTCGAACTCTGGGTGCCGCCCAACGATCAAAACGGCGAGGAAGGCACGAGCCAAGTGCGCGTGCGCATGACGATCTCCGAGGGCGTCTCGAACGAGAATCCTTTCGGCGTCTTCGACCTGAACTTCATGGACGTCTACGTCGACACCGGCGAACTGCGCGGGTTCGGCAACCTCCACACGTTGGACACGGCCGAGGGCTTCATCGGCTTCAGCTTCTACGAGGAGAACGGTGACGTCAGCGTGCCGGTTGGCATGAACGCGTACGCGAACCGCGTGCAGGCGAACGTGAACATGTTCGCGGACCAATCCCAAGGCGTCGCGCACATCCTGATCCAGGATCGCAACTCGTACGGCGGTAGCGACAGCGGCATCACCGAGACCGAGTACAGCATCGCGTTCGACCTGAACAACGTGCTTCGCGGCCAGGCAGGCGAGGCGCCGGTGTGCCTCTCGCGCACGGAGTTCCAGCAGAACACGTGGCGCTACAACATGTACGACTCGACGACGGGCGAGCGCGTCGAGCTGAACTCCGGATTCGGTTTCCAGACGGCCGAGGGCGACTACGGCTGGGTCGGCTACCACGGACTGTGGGCGC
>CAZKIY010000012.1:4851-23439 GCA_964552875.1 uncultured Planctomycetaceae bacterium | reverse complement strand
TTCCAGACGGCCGAGGGCGACTACGGCTGGGTCGGCTACCACGGACTGTGGGCGCCCCAGGGTGTCACGATCGAGAGCGGCGACACGGTGACGCGTCAAACTTACGGCAGCGACGAAGCCGAGGAATACACGGTCTTTCAGGCTCCCGGCAAGCTGATCCGTCGCACGCGCAACGTGCTCTCGCTCACGAGCATCGGCGGCGTCGAGTTCGAGTGGAACATCCCGCCGCCGCCGAGTCCCGAGCCGATGCCGCCGTCGCGGGCCCACGTCGAGTACCAGTCGCCGAACTGGGTCGTCACCGAGTTCTTCGACAACAAGACGCAGGATTGGGCTACCGAAGATCCCGTGATCGTGATCCCGACCGTGGAGTACGGTTTCCTCGGCATGTGGTGCCCGGAACTCGGCGGCAGCACGAGCTTCGTGCACGGCGACGAGTTCATCACGTTCTTCTCCGAAGAGACCGTGACCTCCACCGACTCCGCCCTGCTCGAGGGGAACATCCGCTTCTACGGCTACTTCGAGTGCCTCGAGAGCAACATCTCGATGAACGCGGCGAACATGGGTGACGTGTACCTCGACAACTCGTTCGATGTGAACACGCCGCACGAGTACGAGTTCGACGTGGAGACGATGACGCTCCACTTGGTCGTGAGTGACGAAGTGGGTCCGGCGACGGGCCTCGCCGAGGGAGTCGAAGTGACACAAGGTCCCTTCACGTGGGGCATGCGCACCGGACCGCTCGTGACGAGCACGTTCGGGTTCGAGTCGACCTTCGACATCTGGGGCGCCACGGTCTTCTACACCTACGAGACGGGTAGCAACTCGTGGAACCGCTACACGACGCTCGTCGACGGCGAAGGCGTGGCGGTCTCGTTCGATCCGCCGATCCAGTTCTCCTACACGCACACGACGGCGAACGACGCGAACGACAGCTCGAGCTTCGACGGCCGCACGTTCCTCCTGAACTACGGCGGGCCGGGCGATCTGCACGGCATCCCGTACGCAGGCATCGATCTGAACGGTGACGACGTGCCGGATCATCAGTTCCCGGCCTTCACGATCGCCGACGGCGTCGTCATGGGGCCCGAGGGGATCTACGTCCTCCGCGCGTCCGAGTCGGAGTACACGCTGCTCATCGCCCCCGGCGATTGCGGCGCGCTCGACATCGACACGGTCGACGATCTCGAGCTGCCGGACGAGACGTCGTGGACGAATCCCAATCTGGGCGCGACGCCGGAAGTCCTCGACGCCCCGCGCGTGATCGAGGGCGAACTCGTCGGCTCGGATTCCTGATCACCCACTAGGTTCGGCTTGAAATCGGGGCCGGTCACCGCGCGAGCGGCGACCGGCCCCGTTCACTTCTCGATGCGGATCGGATCAGGGCAGCGGACCGCGCAATTCCTCACCCACGCGAACTCCATCCTTCGAGAGCTGCACCCGGCTTCCCGTCGGCGCGGGGCCGAAATCGTGGCCGCCGACCAGCACTCGTCCCTCGTGCACGATGATCTGCCAGCCGCGGAGCACCACCACGACTTGGTTGTTGCCCGTGATGCTCGCCACGGCGGAGGGCGAGCGGTCGGGCAAGTCCGCCGAGGTCTCGATGACGACCCCGCCGACCGTGATCGACTGAGCGCCCTCGTTCGAGACCTTGTACTCGCCGATGGGGACGCTGGGCGCCGTCACGATGGTCGCGCTGGTGGAGACGGGAGGATCGCGCCGGCACCCCGTCGCGATCAGAAGACAGGCGACGATCGCCGAGCCGCGCATCACTTCGGATCCTCGTTCGGAACGATCGGCTCGGATTCGTCGGGAGGCGGCACGAGCTCGGGCACAGGGACTTCCTCGATCATCTCGATCTCGATCTCGATCGGCATCTCGGCGTCCTCGAACATCTCGACCTCGTCCATAACGGGAACGTCCTCGTCCTCTTGCGCTCCAGCGATCGCGAGACCTGCGACGAGACCGACGAAGGGTCCGAGCGCGCCGACCATTCCCGCACTCTGGACGAGGATCGAGCGGTCGCCCGAACTGCGGACCACGAGGTCGTCGCCTTCGAGGCGACCGAGCACCACGGTGGCGCGTGCACCGCGCAGGAACTCGACGAATCCGGGCACGATTCCGACCGGTGCGCGATCGGGTTCCCCGGCGCTCGACACTCCGTTCGAGAGAGCTGCACCGAACATCGCCGCCGCCGGATAGCCGTCCCGGGCGAACCGGGCGATGTCGACGAACGCCAACGACACGAGATCGTCGAGCGAGCCCGAGACCTCGTCCTCGAAACGATCCTCGTCGATGAGGTGCCCATTCCGGCCTCGGGCGGAGTCGAGCGCGGCGCGCACGCCCTGCGCGGACACGCTCGCGAAGAACCAGCCGTCGCGAATGGCCCAGGACGGTTCGACCGGGATCGGCCAACCCGACACGGCCATCGTCGTGATGTCGGCCCCGTCGTGTTGCGAGTGGCGCATCGTGAATCCGGGAAGGCCTTCGTCCGCCGCGAGGTCCTCGAGTCGGCCTTCGAGCCGACCCAGCGCGTCGCGCAACGCCGCTTCGTCGCGCACGCTCACGAAGCCGACCCAGGAGTAGAGGCCGCCGCCGCCCGTCGCGTCCGAGGCGTAGACGCCGTAGGTTTCGCCGAGGTGGTCGAGCAGATCGCGCTCGAGATCGATGCCCGTCGCCTCACGCACGATTGCGAGCGGATCGAGCCCGCCCAGCGCCTCGCCGCCCATCTCAGCGGCACTCTCGAACATCCCGGCGATGCTGCCGAGATCCGAGCGCGCGATGATGGCCACCGTCGCGTCGGCCGGGATCAGCTCGAGCGCCGAACGCTCGATGGAGCCCGTGGCGAGCGTCCCGTTCGCGCGCGCGATCGGCACCCAACCGATGTTGCGGATCGCCGCGTGGCATCGGTTCGGCGAGTGTCCGATCGCCCCCTGGACCACGAAGTTGCCGGTCCCGAATGCGTCGAGCGCTTCCGAGGCTTCGGGTCCGCCGAACATCCCGACCATCTCCGCGAGCGACTCCATGTCGAACCGAAATGCCATGGCCGGCACCGCATCCGCGGGCAAGTCGAGCGTGCCCAGATCGCGCGGCGTGAAATCGAGTCCGTTCACGGCGACGACCAAGGTGTCCGCGCGCCCGCTCTTCGCGACGCCGTGAAGCGCCTGGATCGGACCGAAATCGAGCAGCGATAGCCCGGTCGCCTCGTCGAGGCCGAGCGAGGGCATCTCGGCCTTCGCGAGCGCCTTCGTCAGGGCGTCAGCGCGCGCTCGCGCTTCCTCGGGCGTCGCTCCGCGGAACTCGAGTTGAGCGCGAACCGGGAAGGACTCCGGGTCCTCTTCCAGCGGAACGCCGACCGAGAGGCTCATCGGTCCGAGGAGCAGGCTCGACGCGAGCGCCAGTTCCTCCCCAGGAATCTCGGGATCGTCGAACTCCGTCGGCAGCTCGACCATTCGCGCGCCGATCTTGCGCAGCGCTTCGCGGACCCCCGCATCCTTGGGATCGACGAGCAGCGCGTCGAGGCCGCCCGACCAGGTGTACAGGACGTCGCCCGCAGCGATCGGTCGAAAGTTCTCGGGTGCCGCGGCGGTCTTTTCGCCGCCGGTCGAAGTGCAAGCCGCGCAGAGCGAGGCGACGAGGAGCAGGGACGTCATCTTCATGGGGGGGGCGATCCTAGGGATCTGCGTACGAGGGTTCACTCACGCGACGTTCGACAGATCGGGGAGCGGGCGAGTACGTTTCACCACCTGAGCGCATTTCATCAAGGGGCCAAGGGATTCTCGGTCCCGCACGCCGCCCCCGCTCGAATCCCCATCGCAAGCCCTGGCGACCACACTCCGCAGTCCGTTCGATCCGGTCCCGTGACCGGGCTCGGCGCACCCGAGGAGCGGGACCCGGCCTTCCTCGCGCGGCTCGTGGCCCGCGACCGTGAGGCGCTCGGACGGTTCTACGAGCTCTACTTCGAGAGGATCCACGCTTACGTGCGGCGCATGGTCGGGGACGAAACGCTGGCCGAGGACGTGACGCAGGACGTGTTCCTGCACCTCCAACGTGCGATCCCGACTTTCGACCTCGGCCGCGAACTCTCCCCGTGGGTGTTCACGATCGCCACGAACAAAGTGCGCGACCTCTGGCGTTCGAAGCGCCATCAGATGGAAGGGCGCGGCACCGGGTTCGACGACGAGGGGGAAGCGCGACCGGAACCTGTCGAGCTGCGGCCGGGACCGCCGCTCGAGCTCGAAGGGGCCGAGGCGCGGGCCGCGCTGTCCGCCGCCGTCGAGGCCTTGCCGGCGGGTCTGCGTGCCACGTTCCTGTTGCGCTGGACCGAAGAACTCGAGTTCGACGAGATCGGTCGCATCCTCGAGCGCAACGAGGGCGCGGCACGCAAGCGGTACTCGCGCGCGCTGGCCGAGCTACGGCGCATCCTCGAAGACTCCGCACGCGCGGCACGGAGGGGACGATGAGCAGCGAGCGCGACCTGCATGGAACGAACGCGAGCGACGGCGAGCCGGACGCGGAACTGCGCCGCGTGCTCGGTGCCCTCGATCGCCCTGCGGCACGGCCCGACTTCCGCGCGGCATTGCGCGAGCGATTCCTCGCCGGTGCGGCCGTCGAGGCGCCGCAGGACTCAGGATTCGATGCAGCGAGTCGGTCGTCCTGGTCCGCCTCGACGCCGCCGGGTAGGGCGATCGAGACCCCGCCCACGCGGCGTCGACTCGTTGTGCTCGCGGGCGCGTTGGCCGCAGCGGCCGCGATCGTGCTGACCCTGTTCCTGACGCGACCGCGCACCGCGCTGTGGCGCGTGCACGCGGATTCGACTGCGACGGCCGTGCTCGTCGACGGAGTCGCGCTGCGCGTGGACGACAGCACGCGACTCGCCGAGGCGCTGCTCGCGGCACGCGAACTCGAAGTCGTCAGCGGCACACTCCGGCTGTGCGTGCGTGACGAAGTGTGGATCGAAATCGCTGCGGGTACCAAGCTCTCGCAGATGAGGTTCGCGGCCGCCGGTCCCTACCATGTGCGCACGGACCGCGGCAGCTTCGCCGTCGCGACGCTGCCCTCGTTCGATGGGCGCGGCATGCGCGTCCTGACCGACGATCTCGATCTCAGAGTGACGGGCACGATTTTCAGCGTCGACGTCGATGCGAACGGGAGCTGCGTGTGCACGTTGGAAGGCAGCGTGCGGTGCGACGCGGCCGGCGGTAAGGGGCCGAAGCCCGTCGAGAGCGGTCGCATGTGCTACGCGTACCGCGATCGGAGCGAACCGACGTGGGCTGCGGCGTACGAGCCGCATATGAAGCCGCTGCGCGAGCTCCGCGCTGCGATCGAGTAGCGCGATCCGCGGCTCGGTTACTCTCCTCGTTCGCCACGGTGCTGCCGACCATGCCCTCTGAAGCCACAGAACTCACCTCTGCACACCTCGCCGGCTCCGCGCTGTTGCCGGTGATCGTCCTCTTGTGCGTCGCGCTCACCGTCACGCAGATCCTGTCCGCGATCGCGCGTGTCAAGCTCGGTGCGGTGATCGCTACCGATCGTCGCTCCGAGACACGTCGACGCATCTTGCTCGCGATCCTCATCGCGGGCGTCCTCGCTTGGACGATGCTCGACCGCGGCGTGTGGCTCGTACCGGTGCTGCTGGCGCTCGGTAGCGCGATGCTGCTGATCCTGACCACGCCCAGTGCAGCGACGGCGATCCTCGGGGTAGGGGGAGTTCAACGTGGTTGGCACGCGCGCCGCTTCGAATCGCTCGAGGAATGGCGCCTGACCGGCGATCACCTGCGCTTCCGATTGTTCGGCGAGTGGACCTCTGTGCCCTGTCCGCAGGCGCGTCAGGCCGAAATTCGCGCGAGGCTCGTCGAGCTGGTGCCGGAACGCGAGAGCCCCTTCCAGGACTGAAAAGCGCGGCGGCGAGCGTCGTCGGCTTTCTACAAACGATCGACGGGTCGTCGGGCGCCTTTCGATTCGGCTGGCGCTCCATTCGCGGAACGCCGCTTGCATGAGCGCTTCATGCGTCGCCACCGGTGCCCCTTTGGCGCTGAGCAGGCCCGTCCCACGCTCTCTTCCACTCGAAGTCGATCCATGTCCAACAGCACTCTCGTCAAGTCAGCGATCCTCATCGGGCTCATCGCCCTCCCCATTCCCGTCATCCAAAGCTGTCGATCGCACACGAGCACTTCCTCGCAAATGAGCGACGCCTCGATCACCACGTCGGTGAAGGCGAAGATGATCGGAGACTCCGACGTCAAGGCGCGCAACATCGACGTGAACACGGAGGAAGGCATCGTCTATCTGATGGGGCGCGTCTCGACCGCAGCTGAAAAGGCCGAGGCGGAGCGTCTCGCCCGCTCGTGCGACGGCGTCCGCGACGTGGTGAACCACCTCGAAGTCGGCCAGGCGCGCTGATCGTCCAGCGCTGGCGCCCGTTGATCGCCCAAACCTCCGAATTCAGGAACTCCACTCATGCTTCACCCCACGCGACTCCCTGAGTCGCCCGTCCAATCCGGAAAAGTCAAGACGGGCATCCTGCTCTGGGCCCTCGGAATCCCGATCCCTTTCATACTGCTCTTCTTCCTGCTCCGGGGCTGCTTCTGAGCGGCTCGCTGCGCGAATCACGGCGCCGTTCTCAGCCGAGAACGGCGCGTTCTTGTCTGTACTCCTGAATCCAGCTCTCCGCCTCGGCGAGCGTCCAAAGAGAATCCATGTCACGGCGAAAACACGCCAAGTCATGGTCACGGCCACGCCAGCCCGGACACGGACCTCCGGCCCAGCAATCGAGGAATAGAACGCGCGACACCGGCCCAGGTGGCCCGATGAGGATGTTGCGAGTCCACAAGTCGCGGTGCGTGAAGCGCAGAGCGTGCATCCGCGCCACCTCACGCGCGATCTCGTTCAGAATCGCCCTACGTTCGTCCGCAGGCCTCGCGCTCGTGAACCAATCGTTCAGAGGCAGCGCGTCGTGCACGCGTCGTGTCACGAGGAACTGCCAACGTGGGATGCCACGCACGACGATCGCACCCGCCGCGAGCGGCAGCGGAGTCGCGAACAAGCGCTCCGTGAGCCACGACAAGTTCCAGTACTCGTTCACGCGCGGAAACCGTGCTCCGAACGCGTGCTTCATTCCCCAGCGCAGCGCCGACTTGCCGTGCATCGGGCTCCCCTTGAGCATCGCGTCCTCGCCCGCGATCACGATGCGCTCGATGCCTCGGAATGACGCGCGCGCGCGATCGACCGCGAGCTCCGCCGCCGCTTCCATGACTTCGGAGCGCCAGCCGACGACGTGGAGCGATCCGAGCGCGGTTTTACGATCCAGCCGGGCCAAGGCTCCCCGGTGCGCGCGGCAAGTCGAGGTCGAAGAGTCGCTCGCGGATCTTGCGCGACGCCGACTGCACGTCTCCCACCGGTGCGCGCTTCAGCGCAACAGCAAACGTCTGTTGCGACACGAAACGGAACGAGTGATGGAAGTCGACGATTCCGGCGCCGGATTCCTCGAAAACACGACGGAGCAAGCGTTTGCTGACTGCGCGGCGACCACGCGGACCTTCACTGCGGCGCAGACCCACGCGACGTCGCCATGCGTGCCAGGAAGCCGAGTCCCAGAACGACGCGATGACCATCCGCGCGCTGACGCGCACGAGTTCGCGGACGACGGACTCGAGGACGTCCTCCTCCTGCAGATGGTGCAGGAGTCTGCAACACACGACGGCATCGAACGAATCGTCCGCGAAGGGCAGGCGTTCCGCGTCGGCGAGCACGAGCGCCGCGTTAGGGTTCTGCGACGCTTCACCGAGCATCGAGGACGATACGTCAGCGCCCACGTAGCGCATTCCGCGTCTCTCCAAGACGCTTGCGAGCCGTCCCGTCCCGCAAGGGACGTCGAGCACGGGCCGCAAGCTCGGCCGCACCGCGTGCAGGTCGAGGATCCGCTCGACGAGCATCGGATCGCGCAGCGCCGCGCGCGGATCGCGGAAGCGGCGGATCGCGTACTGCGCACCGGCTTCGTCGCTCTGCCAACGCGCACGAACGGTGGCGCGCAACTCATCGGCGGGGCGAACTGGTTCCATGACCGCTCGGGAGTCTAGTGGAGCGACGTCGAAGTCCGAAGCCTCAGGCATTCCAGCTCGGAACTCACCCGACTGGGTTGCCGACGAGGATCTCAGGCGTTCGGGCGGAGGCGCGGCCAGAGCACCAGCAGCGCGCCCACGAAGAGGAACGCCGCGCCCACGAGCCGCATCGGTGTGACGGCCACCTTGCCCCCTGGAAGACCGAAGTGATCGAGCGCGAGTGCAGTGCCGAGCTGGGCCGCGACCATGAGTGCCGTCGTCGGTCCGGCGCCGAGACGCGGGAACGCGAACGCCGCGCCCGCGATGATGAACAGTCCGTACGCGCCGCCGATGTAAAGCCACCACGGCGATGCGGGCTCCGTCTCGAAACCGCGCCGTGTGAAGAGCCAAGCCGCGAGCGCGCCGGCGAAGACGATGGTCGCATTGACGAGCAGCGTGCTCGGCAATCCGACCCGACCGGCGAGCGTGCCGTTGGTCGCGCCTTGCGCGGCGGAAGCGATGCCCATCGCGAGAGCGAGGAGGACGATGAACCAGATCATGGCGTGAGGTCTCCCGTGACCAGGGCTTCGCGGAGCATTCGTACGAGGAGCCGGCCGAGCACCATGCGTCGGTATTCGACCGTCGAACGCACGTCTTCTCGCGGACGGATCTCGTCTTGGATCGAACGCGCGACTGCGGCTTCGATGCCGGAGCGACTCGGGTCGCGTGCGAGCGCCGCTTCGAGCGCTGGAAGTCTCACGGTGCGTTCCGCAACGGACCCGACCGCGATGCGCGCGTCCTCGCCGCGCGGGCCGACGGCGAGCGCGATGACGAGCTTGCTGATCGACTGGGCGCGCCGTGTGCCGACTTTGCGGAAGGCGCGGCATTCCGCACGGGGTCGACGGGGAATCATCACGGCTTCGACGATCTCGTCGTGCTCGCGCACGGTCGTGCGGTAGCCCGACACGAAGTGCTCGACGGCGATCTCGCGTGATCCTCGGCGCGACGTGAGGCGGACGCGTGCTCCCAACGCGAAGAGGACGGGCACGAGGTCCGCCGCCGGCGAGGCCGTAGCCAAGTTCCCACCGATCGTCGCTCGATTCTGGATCTGCACCGCTCCGACTTCGCGCGCGGCCTCGATCAGCACATCCGCGTGACGGTGCGCGACGGGCGATCGCAAGAGGTCCGTGCAAGTCGTTCCGGCGCCGAGCTCGAGCCCCGAATCAGTTTCGCGCACGTATCGCAGTGCTGTGACGCGTCCGACATCCACGACGAGGTCGGGTCGCGTACGACCGCTCTCCATCTCGACGACGAGGTCGGTGCCGCCGGCCAGGATGCGCGCGTTCGGCCCCGAACTGCCTAGTGCTGCGAGCGCTGTCGCGAGATCGCGCGCGATGACGACTCTCACGCCGAGCCCTCCCGCGCCGCTGCGAGCGCGGCGGCGACGATCGCGCCGTAGCCCGTGCACCGGCACAGATTGCCGGCCAGTGCGGTGCGCGCTCCGTCCTCGGTCGGTTCGACGCCGTCGCGCCGGCACGCGTCGATCCAAGCTCGCGTCATCACGACCATGCCCGGGGTGCAGATGCCGCATTGCGCGCCGCCGTGCTCCAAGAACTCGCGGCGAACGGAGTCGAAACCGGCGCCTTCGACCGTCGTGATCGCCGCGTCTTCCGCTTGGCAGACCGGCGTGAGGCACGACAAGATCGCGTCGCCGTCGACCAGCACGGTGCACGCGCCGCACTCGCCTTCGCCGCAACCTTCTTTCGATCCCGTGAGGCCGAGATCCTCGCGCAAGACGTCGAGCAGTCTCCTCATCGGAGGCACGCGCAGCGTTCGCGCAGTGCCGTTCACGCGGAGCACCAATTCGATCGGGTCGGCTTCGTCGAAGATGGGTTTCATCGCGCCGCGACCTCATGGGATTCCTCGAGCAGCGCGAGGATGCGTTCCGGCGTCGCAGGCACGTGCGTCGCATGGATTCCGAGCGCGTCCTCGATCGCCGACAGCACAGCCGGCGCTCCACCGTCCATCGGCATCTCGCCCACGCCTTTCGCGCCGAACGGTCCGTGTGGATAGGGCACTTCGACGAGCGTGACCTCGAAACGCGGCGCGTCGAGCGTCGTCGGCACGATGCAAGTGGCCAGTCGATCCTGTTCGAAGCGGCCGTCCTTCGTCGTCACGACTTCGAGGTGCGCCCAACCGGTCGCTTGCAGCGACCCGCCCTCGATCTGGCCCTGGACTAGACGTGGTTGCAGCGCACGGCCGACGTCCACGGCCGTGAAAAAGCGCACGACGTCGACTTCGCACGTGTCGACGTCGACCACGACCTCGGCCACGTCGGCGGCCCAACCGAAAACTGGATACGCATCGCCCGTGTACGTCGCGTCGTCCCAACGCACTCCGGCGGGCGACGCGTAGGTCTCCGTGACGCTGCCGTCGCCGCCTGCGAGCAGGAATGTTCGAGCGCGCTCGCGCCAAGTCGTTCCCGCTGATGACGCCACGCGTTCGCGCAGAGTGCGACAAGCGCTCGCAAGCACGCTGCCGACGACCATGCACGTGCGCGAAGCCACGGTCGGACCCGAATCGGGCACTCGCGCCGTGTCGGGCGTCGCGAGCACGATGTCCGCGGCGCCGACTTCGAGAGCTTCGGACGCGATCGCGGTGAACAGTGCGTTGGTGCCCTGACCGATCTCGGTCGATCCGGCAAGGACCTCGACGCGGCCATCCGCGAGCAGGTCGACGCGTACCCGACCCTTCAGCATCGCCTCGCCCGAGCCGGTGAAGCCTGCGCCGTGAAAGAAGAAGGACAGGCCGAAACCCCGGCGTTTCGCGCCCGTTTCTCGTCGTGCGACGCCCCACGGGTGACGATCGAACGCGCTCGAGCGCGCGATGGCGTCGAGGACTTCCATCGATCCGACGCTCCACTCGAGTCGTTGTCCCGTCGCGGTCGTGTCGCCCGCGACGAGCGCGTTCTTCCGGCGCAATACGTACGGGTGGATCTCGAGTGCCCGCGACGCGCGGTCCATCACGCGCTCGATCGCGAAGCACGTCTGCGGCGCGCCGAAGCCGCGGAAAGCGCCGTACGGGACGTGATTCGTCGCCACCACGCGACCCGTGATGCGCGCGTTCGGCCACCGATAGGGTCCCGAGGCGTGGAGTGTCCCGCGCGACAACACGACCGGCGACAAGGTGGTGTAGGCACCTCCGTCGAACAGTACGTCCGCGTCGAGAGCGAGGCACGTTCCATCCGCGGCGAACGCTGCGCGGATCTTCACGCGACCCGGGTGACGCTTCGGAGTCACCGCCAAGTCCTCGTGACGGTCGTAGATCATCCTCACCGGACGTCGCGCCGCGCTCGCGAGCAGGGCCGCGTGACACGCGAGCACGGACGGATACTCCTCCTTGCCGCCGAAACCGCCACCCGTTTCCATCTGCACGACGCGCGCTTTCTCGGGGAGGATGCCGAAGCACCGCACGAGCGCCTTCTGCACGTAGTGCGGGCACTGCAGCGAACCCAAGACCTTGATCGTTCCCGTTTCGTCCGGAGGGAACGCGACGAAGCCCTGCGTCTCGACGTAGAGCTGCTCCTGACTGTCGGTGCGATAGACGCCTTCGACGATGCGCGCACCGACGGGTAGTGCGTCGAACACGGCGTCGATGTCGCCCTTCTCGATGCGGATCGACTTGAAGACTCGAGTCGAGAGTTCGGGATCGAAGTTCGGCGTGCACTCCTCGATGCGTGGCCGCACGGCGGCGAGCGCGCGCTCGAGCGTCGCTTCGTCCTGGGCCGCGATCAGCGCGAGCGGCTCGCCGAAGTGTTCGATCGCGTGCGCGGCCAGCACGGGCTGGTCGTCGACGATGAGCGCTTGCACGTTCTCGCCCGGGATGTCCTTCGCCGTCACGAATGCGACGCGGCTCCAGTCGAACGTCGGATCGCGCTCGAATCCCCGCAGGACACCGCGCGCGACGTTCGACCGGACCGTGGCTCCGAACCAAGCCCCCGGCACGCCGAGATCGGCGACGTAGATCGCTCTTCCTTCGACCTTCGCCGGGCCGTCGGGCCGGGCCACGTCGCGGCCGATGTTGCTCTGCATCCGCGGGACGATCGCTTTCCGCTACGTCCGCTTCAAGTCAGCGATCGATGCGCCACACTTCGAGGGCCGCGCCGAAACTCTCGGTGCGGAGCAAACGGGGCACGAAGCGGACCATCGTCTGGTAGTGGAGGACGCCGACTTCCTCGATCCCCGGCGCTTCACCTTCCGTGCGGAGGACGAGTGTGCCGCGTGTGCGCACGATCTCCGACAACTCGAGGCTCCCGGCCAAGAACAGGTTCTTCTTCGAGCGTTCCAACACGACGAACTGCGGATCCACGCGCTCGAACCAGGCCGCGAGCCCTTCCTCGGGTCTCTGGGCCAAGCGTCCGGGCACCAAGTACTGTCTCAGCCGAATCGCGGGGAATTCGGCGTTCGGGCGGGTCTTCTGGTACTTCGGCCACGGTGTCGATCGTGCGGCACGATCCTCGAGGGCTTCGATCAGGCATTCGGCCTCGAACGGAGCTGGGAGCACGAGCCCAGGGCTCAGCACGATGCGCGCGTCACGGACCGCAGGATTCGATTCGATCCAACGCGCGACGCTCGTGCTCGAATCGGGCCGCGCCGCAACGACCGCGAAATCGAGTGCGATCAGGAAGGGGATCGCGATTGCGACCGCTCCGAACAGCGCCTCGCGCCACCGACTGCCTCCCGCGAGGCGGACGAGTAGGGTGCCGGCGACGATCGCGATCCAAGGCAAGAGGGGCAGGAGGAAACGCTCGAACACCTCGTTCAGCGGCCCGACGACGCACAGGTACGGAACGAAGTAGCCGCAGGCGACGGCGACGTCGCGGTTCGTCGTGACGGCGCGCGCGCTCGCTCGCCAACGCACGATGAAGCTCGCGATCCCGGCGGTGAGGAGCAGGAAGAGCATGGGATCGTGGTCGGCGAGGCGTCGCGCGAGTTCGCCGAACCCACTGAAATCCGCGGCCGCGAAGTCGACTTCGTGTGCGCCTCTGCCGCCCAATCGCAATCCGTTCTCACGCAGGTTGAGTGCGAACGGATAGGCCCACAGCGCCGCGATTGCGGCCAACGTCGGCAGCAAGATCGTGCGCCCGACGCGCCGCGCGATCGTTCCACCCGCGAGCCATGCCGCCAGCGCGAGCGGTGGCAGAGTCGCGGCTCCGATTTGCAGTGTCGACAACGCGAGGCTCGCGAGGACGACCGCCGCCGCGCAGCGCGCGGTCGACGGACGTTCGGCCACGCGCATCGCGGACCACACAGCGAAGATCGCGATGGCGGCTTGCGGCGCGTGCGGGCGTGCTTGTGTCGAGAACAACGCGTGCACCATCGACGTCGCGACGAGCGCCGCCGCGATCCAGGCTGCGCGCTCGCCCGCGATGCGGCGCGCAACGAGCCACGTCCCCGGGATCATGAGGAGGGAAATCGCGAGGACCAGCCAACGCCCCGCGAGATACGGACCGGCTCCCGCGCGCAACATTCGATCGGTGGCTCCGGGCCGCGTCGGCTCGACGGATGGGGACGGCCAGGGCATCCACGAGAGCAGGCGCGCCAAGAGGACCGGGTAGCGCTCGGCGTAGACCGTGTGCTGGACCAAGGCCGGATCCGCGCAGTAATCCTGCGCGAGTTGGACGACGTAGGCATCCGGCTCGACGTTGTGCGGCAGGAGCCGCGTCGACGGGAACCAGCGCAGGCCGAGCGCCACGAGGACGATCGCAGCGATCCCGATCCACGCGCGTCGAGAGCTCGCTTCCGTCGGCGGGTGGAGCATCGCGCGCGTCATGCTGCGGCATCGAAGCACGCGGATCCACGCCGCGTCGCCGCGTTCTTCCAGTTAGGATCTTCGGCCCGATGAGTTCGACCGGCGACCTGTTCTCGATGCGCGCCGCGGATCCGGCTCCGCGCGAGGATCTGCTGGCGGGCCTCAATCCGCCGCAGCGAGAGGCTGTGACCCACGGCGCCGGCCCGATGCTGATCGTGGCGGGTCCGGGTTCGGGCAAGACGCGCGTCATCACCCGACGGATCGCGTGGCTCGCGCTGGAGCGACGCGTCGATCCCCGGCGAATCCTGGCGATCACGTTCACGAACAAGGCGGCGCGCGAGATGCGCGAACGGGTCGCGGCGATCCTTCCCGACGCGGGACGCGCGTGGATCAGCACGTTCCACTCGATGGGCGCGCGGATCCTGCGGCGCGACATCGAGATGCTCGGCGGCTACACGCGCGATTTCACGATCTACGACACCGCGGATCGGCAGGGCGTGATCAAGCGCGCGATCCAGGACGCGGGCTTCGACATCGTGCGTTTCCGGCCGGCCGTCGTCGGCGGGTGGATCAGCGAGTGGAAGAACCAGGGTTACGAGGAAGAGGCCACGCGCGTCGTCGAGCTGGGCAGCGACGAGGACGGCGGCGCGCTCGAGACCGAGGTCTTCGACGCGGTGAGGAAGCGCTACGAGGCCGCGTTGAAGAGCTCGAACGCGCTCGACTTCGACGATCTGCTCGTCAAGGTGCTCGAGCTGTTCGAGCGACATCCGGGCGTGCGCGACGTGTACGCCGAGCGCTTCGAGCACCTGCTGGTCGACGAGTACCAGGACACGAACCGCGTTCAATACCGGATCGTGCGCCACCTCGCTTCGCGCCACGGGAACATCGTGGTGTGCGGCGATCCGGATCAATCGATCTACGGTTGGCGCGGCGCGGACATCCGTAACATCCTCGACTTCGAGCACGATTTCGGGGGCGCGCGGGTCGTCCTGCTCGAACAGAACTACCGCTCCGTGAACAGCGTGTTGAAGGCCGCGCAAGCCGTCATCGAGCGCAATTCGCAGCGCAAGCGGAAGGATCTGTGGAGCGATCGCGGCGCCGGCGAGCCGATCCATGTCGTCGAGTGCGAGAACGAAGACGACGAAGCGGCGATGATCGCCGAGCGCATCGTCGCATTGCGTCGCGAAGGCATCCGCGCGAAGGACGTCGCGATCTTCTACCGCGTGAACTTTCTCCAGCGCGCGCTCGAGACGGCGCTGCGCCTCGGAAGGATTCCGTACCAGATCGTCGCGGGCACGGAGTTCTACCAGCGCCGGGAGATCAAGGATCTCGTCGCCTATGCCAAACTCGCCGTGAATCCGCGCGACGACGTCGCGTTCCGCCGCGCGGTGAACACGCCGGCGCGTGGGATCGGCGACAAGTCGCTGGACGAGCTGTTGCGGTTCGCGACGGATCGTCGCATCTCCGCGCTCGAGGCTGCGCGCTCGACGGAATTGCGCGGACGGATCCGCGGTCGAGCGAAGGGTGGGCTCGGAGCGTTTTCGCTGCTCGCGACGAAGCTGTCGGAGATCGTGCTCCTGCCCGCCGGTCTCGCGTTGCGTGGGATCCTGGGCGCGATCGACACGAAGGCTTGGTACGCCGAGATGGCGACCGAACAGGAAGTCGACCGCGAAGCGAACGTCGAGGAACTGGTCGCGCACGCCGAGATCTTCGAGGAGCGTGTCGTGGAACGTCGCGCCAGCGGCGAGGAGGTTCGGGGCGGACTGGCCGGATTCCTCGAGGAAATCGCGCTCGTCAGCGACGTCGATGCGCTCGAGGACAGCGACGACCGCGTGACGATGATGACGCTGCACGCTGCGAAAGGACTGGAATTTCCGGTCGTTTTCCTGGCCGGCTGCGAGGAGGAGATCCTGCCGCACGTGCGCGCGATCCGGCAGGCCGAGGAGGGTTCCGATGCCGAATCGGGCATCGAGGAGGAGCGGCGGCTCTTCTACGTCGGCCTCACGCGCGCCGCCGATCGCTTGACGCTCTCGCACGCGCGCACGCGCCGCACATTCGGTGAATGGTCGTTTCGCGCGCCCTCGCGGTTCCTGGCAGAGATTCCGCCGGCGCTGGTCGCCGGAATGGCGACCGACGAAGAGGAATCCGTGGTGTTGGGCGCGTTCGAGCCGCTGCCGCAAGTCCCGGATCTCGCTCCCGGAGATCGAGTCGAGCACGACCACTTCGGGCGCGGCGTCATCGAGACCTTGCAAGGCCGCGGAGTGAACGCGCGCGCGACCGTGCGCTTCCCCGCGCACGGCACGAAGACGCTGTTGCTCCAGTACGCCAAGCTGAAGAAGCTCGGGGGTGCCTCGCGATGAGCGCCGACGAACTGCGTGCGCGCCTCGCCGCGATCGTCTCCGAAGCGCAGCGCGCGGGATCGATCGTGGAGTTGGAGACGGCTTGGCGCGAACTCACCGCGGCGGCGACTCTTCCCGTCGGAGCTATCCCGTCGCGCTTCGGCATCGTGGGCGACAGTCCGAAGATGCGCGCGGTCTTCGAACTGATCGCGAAGGTCGCGCCGACCGACGTCAGCGCGCTGATCCTCGGCGAGACGGGCACGGGCAAGGAACTCGTCGCGAAAGCGCTGCACGAGTTCGGCAAACGCAAGTCGAAGCTCTTCCTCGCCGAGAACTGCGCCGCCGTGCCCGCGAACCTGCTCGAGAGCGAGCTGTTCGGCCACGCGAAGGGTTCGTTCACAGGCGCGCACGTCGATCGTCAAGGACACTTCGTTGCCGCGAACGGCGGCACCGTGTTCCTCGACGAGATCGGCGACATGCCTCTCACCATGCAGTCGAAGCTCCTGCGCGTTCTGCAAGAAGGCGAAGTCCGCCCCGTCGGCTCGAACAAGGTGTTGAAGGTCGACGTGCGCATCGTCGCCGCGACGAACAAGGACTTGGCGGCGATGTGCAAGCAGGGCACGTTCCGCGAGGACCTCTACTTCCGCCTGAACGTGATCACGCTGCAGCTCCCGCCGCTGCGCGAGCGACCCGGTGATGTGGCGCGGCTCGTGCACTTCTTCCTCGAGAAGCTCGCGACGGAGGTCGGCGGTCCGCTCGGCATCACGGACGAGGCGCTGAAAGCGCTCGAAGCCTGGCGCTGGCCGGGCAACGTGCGCGAGCTCGAAAACGTGATCCGCCGCGCCGCCGTGTTCGCGCACGGAACGATCGTGCCGGCGGATCTCGGCGCGCCGATCGTGCCGGCCTGACTCGCAGCGGTCTGCGCGTGACGTGATCGTCGTGCGCCCACACGCCGGCGCGCTCTTCAGCGAGAAGCGTGGCGAGCTCGTCCACCAGCACGGGGGCCTCGCGCGAGCGCGCCGGCCGGGGCCTTGGCGCTCGTCCAGCCGACCTGCTCGTTGCCGCGATTACCGGCACGGGCGCCGCAATCCGGGTGAATCGTGCAGCCACTCCGGCAACGGGGCCTGAGCCGCGCACCGCGATCAAGTCTCGACTGCGTGTTGGACCCGAGCGTCAGGGCCCGCCCGGTCCGAGCGGCAGGCCGAGCGCCATCCACGCGCCGAGCAACACGGACCACACGAGGAGGAACGAGATCGAGTACGGCAACATCGTCGCCACGAGCGTCCCGATCCCCGCGTCCTTCTGGTAGCGCTGGAAGAACGCGATGATCAGCGCGAAGTAGCTCATCATCGGCGAGACGATGTTCGTGCACGAATCGCCGACCCGGTAGGCGGCCTGCGAGAGTTCCGGCGGGTAGCCGAGGATCTGGAACATGGGCACGAAGATCGGCGCCATGATCGCCCACTTGGCGGATGCGCTGCCCATGAAGAGGTTCAGGAACGCCGTCAGGAGGATGAAACCGATCATGAGCGGCACTCCGGAAAGGCCGGTCGCTTGCAGCGCGCTCGCGCCCTTCACCGCGACGACGAGGCCCAGGTTCGTCCAGTTGAAGAACGCCACGAACTGCGCCGCGAAGAAGACGAGGACGAGGTAGCTCGCCAGGGTCTCCATCGACTTCGACATGCCCTTCATGACCTGCGCATCGTTCCGGATCGTGCGCGCGCCGATGCCGTACGCGATCCCGAGCAGCGCGCCGGCCGCGAAGATCAGCGCGACGATGCCCGACAGAAACGGGGAATGCAGCAGGCTCCCGGTCTTCGGGTCGCGCAGGAAACCGTTCTCGGGAACCGTGCCGAAAAGGATCACGGCCGTGAAGACGACCGCGGTGACCGCGGCGAACGCGAGGCCGCGCCGCTCGGCAGCGTCGAGCGGACGCAGCGCCGAATCGTCGCCGCCCGCGTCCTTCCAAGCGCCGAGTCGCGGCTCGACGATCCGGTCCGTGACGAACCATCCGACGCCCGTGATCAGGAACGTCGAGGCAACCATGAAGTAGTAGTTGCAGGCCGGATTGACCTGGTATCCGGGCTGGATGATGCGGGCCGCCTCCTGCGTCAGCCCCGAGAGCAGCGGGTCGACCGTACCGAGGAAGAGGTTGGCGCTGTAGCCGCCCGAGACGCCGGCGAAAGCCGCGGCCATGCCCGCGATGGGGTGTCGCCCCGCAGCGGCGAAGATCAACGCGGCAAGCGGGATCAGGAGCACGTAGCCGATCTCGCTCGCCATGTTCGACAGCACCCCCGTGAACACGACGACGAGCGTGAGCAGCTTCCGCGGCGCCTGCGTGACGAAGAGACGCATGCCCGTGCCGATCAGCCCGCTCGACTCCGCGATGCCGATGCCGAGCA
>CAZKIY010000012.1:2730-4751 GCA_964552875.1 uncultured Planctomycetaceae bacterium | reverse complement strand
AGACGCATGCCCGTGCCGATCAGCCCGCTCGACTCCGCGATGCCGATGCCGAGCAGTGCCACAAGGACGGTCCCGAGCGGCGCGAAGCCGGTGAAGTTCGTGACGAGGTTCGTGAGGATGCGATGCAGCCCATCGATCGTGAGCAGACTCACCGGTCGGACGATCTGGTCCGAGCCGGGCTTCACGACCTCGACGCCGAGGCGAACGGCGATGTCGGACGCGACGACGACGAGGAGCGCCAGCACGAGGAACAGCGTGGCCGGGTGTGGGAGCGCGTTCCCGATGCGCTCGATCCAGTGCAGGAAGCGGGCGCTCTTGCCGGCGGCGGGCGTGCTCGTGTTCGTGCTCATGGGTGTGCTTCCTCGCGGGACGGGAGCGCACGTTGTACGGGTGCGTGCGCCGGAACGCCGCTCTGCTCCACCGCTTCTCCAGAGGATTCGAAGACACAGCCGACGCCGGTGGCCGGGATCGGCCGGGGGACCGCGCGTCGTCGTTTCAACGAAGGGCTCGGAAATCAGCGGGTGTAGGCGCGGAACTGGAAGCGACCGCGCGACGAGCGCGCGCCGGGCACGCTTTCGGCGGCGCGCGCGATGCTCGACGCGAACTGCGCGAAGCCGCGCGCGCGCGCCGACGAGTTGCGCGCACGGAAATCGATCTCCTCGCGCGGCGGGGCGGCGTGGAGTCCGACCGAACCGCTTGCGCGCAGGTGCGCGGACCGAGCGAAGCCCTCGACGTCGGAGGATCGCAAGGAGCGAAACGGACCGATGCTCGGGTCCGGCGCGAGCACGTACTCGACGCCGCCGAGTCCGCCGCGGCGCGCGCGCGCCCATTCGGCGAGGTCGTGGAACGAACGCGCGTTGACGAACGCGAGGAAGAGAGTCCCGCCCGGCTTCAACCAGCGCGCCATGTCGGCGACGAGCTCCGCGCGTTCGCTCGCGCGCAGGTTCTCGAGCCGGTACACGCACGACACGACGTCGTACGCGGCGTCGGGCGGCGCGGCGAACTCCGCGCTCGCGCGCGGCCAGCCGTACGTCGCCGCGCGCGGACGCACGCGCGCGGCCACGAAGTCGGCGACTTCGCTCGTGCGCTCGACGACGTCGAAGCGCAATCCCGGGCGCAGCTTCGCGAGGCGCTCGGTGACGATGCCCGTGCAGGGCAGCACGTCGAGCCAGCGCGGCGCGGACGCGGGATCCGCCGCGGGCTCGCGACCGTCCGGCACGAGGGCGTCGAGCGCCGTCTCGAGCGCACTGACTTCCCACGCACGCGGCTTGTTGTGCCGCAGTCCGTTCAAGACGCGCGCGCGCTGGTACACGGCGAGCGAGTCCGCGTCCCAGTCCTCGGGATCCGGCGAACCCGGGATCGGCTTGCCCGCGTAGTGATTCCAGTGCGCGACGCGCTCGAGCGGCCGTCGTTTCGGTCCCGAACGCGGCGGATTCGCCGGATAACCCAGCGCGAGCACGGCGACGACGAGCCGGTCCTCGGGCAGACCGACGACCTCGCGCACCTTTTCCTTGTCGCCCGTCTGCGTGATCCAGAACGTGCCCAGGCCGAGCACGTGCGCGGCGAGGCTCATGTTCTCGATCGCGGCGCTCGCGGATTGGATGTTGGCCCACGCGTCTTCTGAAAAATCGCGCCCGTAGCTGACGATCACGTTGACCGGCGCGTTGCCCATCTGCGTCGAGAGAGCCGCGAGGCGCGCGTTGAGGGCGGGGTCGTCGACGACGACGAAATCCCACATCTGGTAGTTGCACGAACTGGGCGCCCAGATGCCGGCGTGCAGCACTTGCGTGACGAGTTCGCGCGGAACGGGATCACTTTTGAAGCGGCGAATCGAGCGGCGTTCGTAGATCGCGCGCCAGAAGTCGAAAGCCGGCGTCGGGCCGGGCGCCGATCCGGAGTCGGCATCGGCAGCGAGCTCTGGAGATCCGCGCGCTTCCTCGGGGATTCCGCCGCGAGAGGCTTCGGCGTCGCGCGGTGCTTCGGCGGGGGACGGGTGCATCGGGCCGATCGGAGTCTACCCC
>CAZKIY010000012.1:0-2630 GCA_964552875.1 uncultured Planctomycetaceae bacterium | reverse complement strand
GTCGCGCGGTGCTTCGGCGGGGGACGGGTGCATCGGGCCGATCGGAGTCTACCCCGCTGATACGGCGTGTTCGCCCTCGAAGCGCGACGAGACGGGGCGTGCGCCGTAGCATCCGCCCATGCAATCGCGCATCCCCCCGTGCGCCGCACTCGCGGCCCTGTCGTTCCTCCCGCCGATCGCGAACGCGCAGTCGGTTCCGACTCCGACGGCTCACCTCGGTCACGCGGTCGGCGCTGATTCGAAATTGCCCGGATGGGACGCGGTGCGTTCGTACTTCGAGGCGCTCGACGCGGCCAGCCCGCGCGTCTTGCTCGAGAAGGCCGGCAAGACGCAGGAAGGGCGCGATCTCGTCCTCGCCGTCATCACGAGCGAGGAGAATCACGCGCGCCTCGGCACGTTGAAGGAGCACGCGCGCGTGCTCGCCGATCCGCGCGGCGCGAAAGCGCAGCAGATCGACAGCGCCCTCGGCGACGGCAAGGTCTTCGTGATGATCTCGTGCGCGATGCACGCGACCGAGGTCGCGGCGCCGCAGTTCGCGATGCGACTGGCGCATCTCCTCGCGACATCCGACGAAGCACCGTGGGCGGATGCGCGGCGCGAGCTCGTCGTCCTCCTGATCCCGAGCACGAATCCAGACGGCCAGGATCACGTCTCGGAGTGGTACAGCCGCATCGTCGGCACGCCGTTCGAGGACGCGGGACTCACGAAGCTCTATCAGCTCTACGCGGGACACGACAACAACCGCGATTGGTTCGCGTTGTCGCTGGCGGAGACGCGCATCGTCACGCGGTTGCTGTACGACGAATGGCTGCCGCAGATCTATTGGGACGTGCATCAACAAGGCTCGCGACAGGAGCGTTTCTTCGTCCCGCCGTTCCGTGATCCGTTGAACCCGAACCTCGACGCGGGCGTGATCGCGGCGATCAATCTGCTCGGCACGCGCGCGCAACTCGATCTGACGCGCGATGGACTGACGGGCGTCGCGACGGGCGGCACGTACGACATGTGGTGGAACGGCGGGAACCGCAACGTCCCCGTGCGGCACGGCATCGTCGGGCTGCTCACCGAAGCGGCGTCGGCGCGCCTTGCGAGCCCGATTTTCCTCTCACGTTCGGAACTGCGCGCGCCCGACGGAACTGGGACCTACGCGCCGAGCAATTCGTTCCCCGCGCCCTGGCCCGGCGGTTGGTGGCGCATCGGCGACATCGTCACGTACGAGACCGCATTCGCGAAGTCACTGGTCGCGAGTCTGGCGCGCGAGCGACGTTTCTTCCTCGAAAACAGGCTCGAGATCGCGCGCCGCACGATTCAACGGGGACTCGACGCGACACCGCGAGCGTGGATCCTGCCAGCGGATCAAGACGACGTGGCGGCGGTCGAGCGTCTGGCCGACGTGCTACTCGCGACCGGCGTCGAGCTCGAGGTCGCGAACGCACCCGTCGTCGCCGACGGCCGCACGTGGCCGCAGGGCAGCATCGTGATCCGTCGCGCGCAACCCTACGGCGATCACGTGCACGATCTCTTCGACATCCAGCGCTATCCGACTGGCGCGGAGTCGCCCTACGACGTCGCGGGTTGGACGCTGCCGCTCTTGCTCGGCGTGCAACGCGTCGAGTGCGTGGAGCTGCCGACGGTCGCGACGACACGGCGCACGCGAGTGACTGAACTCGTGGCCGCGTTCTCCGGACCGCCGAAGGCCGCGGACGGAAAGACCGCGCACGATTCGCGCGACGGCCGAGCCTGGAAGCGCGTGTTCGCCGACTTGAAGGCCGGGAAGACGCTCGCTTTCGGCGTGAAAGACACGGACTCCGGCCGTTTCGCCGCCTGCGCGCCCAACGAAGCGAGCAAGACTTTCACCGATGGTCTCGAGGTGCGTGCTGGTCTGCGCATCGGCCTCTACTCGCCCTGGTCGGGCGACATGGACGAGGGCTGGATGCGCTGGGTCTTCGACACGTTCGGCGTGCCGTACACGACCGTGCGCAATGAAGCGCTGCGCGGCGGCGACCTCGCGCGCGACTACGACGTGATCGTCTTGCCGGGGACGTCCGCCGCAACGCTCACCGACGGTCGCGCAGAAGGCAGCGTGTTCCCCGACTACTCCGAGGGTCTGGCGCCCGAAGGATCGGCCGCGATCGAGAGCTTCGTGCGCGGCGGCGGCACGCTCGTCGCCGTCGGCAACAGCGCGCGTTTCGCCGTCGATCAACTGAAGCTGCCGCTCGTCGACACGGCGACGGATCCCGAATCGAAGGACTTCGCGTGTCCCGGCAGCGTGCTGCGCGCAGTCCCCGAGTTCGGCGCGCCGCTCACCGCCGGCCTCCCCGAATCACTCACGATCTTCGGTTCTCGCCCACAAGCCTGGCGCGCCATGAAGGAGAAAGAGCGCGAGACCACCGGCGCGCCCGACTCGAAGGTCGACATCCTGCTGCGCTACGCCCCGACGCAAACACTGCTCTCCGGCTGGATCCAAAAACCCGAAGCGATCGCGAACCAACCCGCCTGGGTGCGCGTGCACCACGGCCGCGGCCAAGTGCACGTCTTCGGCTTCCGCCCGCACTACCGCAGTTGGTCGCAGCAAGCGTTCCAACTGTTGTTCCGCGCCGTCACCCTGCGTTGACATCGGTGTCAGTTGA
>CAZKIY010000011.1:19584-29998 GCA_964552875.1 uncultured Planctomycetaceae bacterium | reverse complement strand
CATCCGGCCGGCATCCACTTCGCTCCACGCGGATTCGTGACGTGGCACCACGTCGAGCGCCGCACGTTCGTGCTCGACTTCGCGTGGGAGAGCGAAGGGGGTGATCACCCGCCGATCGAGGTGCGCACGAAGGACGGGAACGTGTGTCACCTGGCGGTGTCCATGCTGTACCGGGTGAAGCCGGGCGAAGCGCACGCGCTCGTCCGCGACGGACTGCGCACCGCGTTCCACCAACGCGTGCGCGCGACGACCGGCAAGATCGTGCTGGAAGAGTTCGGGAAGCTCACGAGCACCGAGTACACCGACACCGACACGCGTCTCGCGCGTTGCGACGCGACGCTGGCGCGGCTCAACGTGCTGCTGGCCGAGTACCACGTCGAAGCAGAGTCGCTGCTCGTCACGCAATTCCTCTTTGCGATGCAATACGAGGTGAAACTGCAGGAAAAACAGCTTCTGGCGCAGCAGGAGCTCATGACGGCGGCTCAGCAAGAACTCGAAGAAGCGCGCGAGGAGATCAAGCTACAAGAGGTGCGGATCGAATCCTCCGAGAAGCGCATCCGCGCCGAGCGCGATGCCGTGATCCAATCCCGGTACGCGGAAGGTCGCACGCGCATCATCACGCTCGAGCAAGAGGCCAAGGAGTACGACCGACGCCGCAAGGTCCAGGCGCAGGCCGAGTACGACCGCCTCGTCGCGGAAGGCGATCGCGCCTTGGCGTGGGCGCAGGGCTTGCCGGATATTCTCTCGAACGAGCTCTACGACTCGGAAGGCGGTCGGATCCTCTTGGCGAAGAAGGCGGCCGAGAACCTGAACCTGAAGAGCGTCACGTTGAACGCGAACGACGTGCGCGTGCCGAACGTGCTGGATCTCGACGCGATGACGCGCCTCTTGCTCGGCGCTCCGCCGTCCGTCAAGCCGTGAGGCTGCGATCCTTCTCGAGCACCACCTCGGCGTTGTAGTCCGGCACGCCGCCGAAGGGATCGACTCGTCCGGCAGCGAGCAGGACGTTGGCTTCGGGCCAGTGCGCTTGCAGCGTCCCCTCGGCGACATCTGCGAGGAACGCACGGCCGCGCAGCAATCCACTCGCGTTCTTCACGACCACCCGATCGTCCTGCTCTAGTCCCAGGCGTGCGGCGTCGCGCGCCGAGACGAACACGTGGTCGCGATCCGCGCCGGTCAGCGGATCGTGATCGCGCTGGATCATCGAGTTGAACTGCTTGCCACGGCGCGTCGCGAGAAGGAAGGTCCCGGGCGCGCGAACCGGCGTCGGCGGCGAAACGGGCTGAAAGTGGGCCTTTCCGTCCTCCGTCGGGAACCGGCGATCCGCGCACAGATGCGGGCCGCCCCACTGGAACTGATCACCCTGTTTCGAGAGTTTCGCGATCCCGCGATAGGCCGGGTTCGCGCGCTCGATGTCGGCGCGGATCGCGGCGGAGTCCTCGAAGTGGACGCGTGCATAGGTCTCGGGTTTCACAGCGCGAGCCAGCGCGAGTAGCATGCGCCACTCACTCTCCGCCTCGCCGATCGTGTGACCCGGGATCTCCGGGCTGAAGATCACGCGACGCTCGGTGGAAGTCTCCGTTCCGCCGCCTTCTTGCTCGTAGCGCGTGCGCGAAGGCAGCAGGAAGACCACGTCCGCGGGCTCGACGAGCATCTGCGTCGTGACGACGAGGTCCGCGTGCACGCGCAAGCCGATGCGGCCGATGGCGCGTGCGTACCGCGCCGGATCGGGCATCGTCTCGAGGAAATTGCCGCCGATGCACCAGAACGCGTCGATCAGGCCATCGTGCGCCGCGTCGAGGTACTCGGGCGTCGTGCGTCCGACACGGCTCGGCACGTCGAAGCCCCAGAGCGCGGAGAAGTGGCGCGCGCTCTCCGCATCGATCGCGACTCCGCCCGGAAATGCCGTCGAATAGCAGCCCATTTCCGCGCCGCCCTGCACGCCGCTGTGTCCGCGGATCGGCATGAGACCCGTGCCGGGCCGGCCGACCCATTCCTTGAGGAGACCGAGATTCGCGATCGCGCGGACCGTGTCCGCGCCGTGCATGTGCTGCGTGATGCCCATGCTCCAGACGAGCACGCCCTTCTTCGCCGAGCGGATTTCAGCCGCGAAGTCCTCGATCTCGGCCAAGGTCGTTCCGGCGAGACGCGCGAGGTCGTCGAGCGACCAGCGGTCGAGTTCGCGCCGCCATTCCTCGAAGCCGCTCGTGGCAACAGCGATGAACTCCGCGTCGTGCCAACCCTGCGCGACGACGACCTTCGCGACGGCGGTGAGGAACGCGAGATCGCCGCCGACGCCGACCAGGTAGTGCCGATCGCACAGTTCGGTGCCGAACAGCGCTGACTCGGCCGAAGAGGGGATCCAATACCGCGACAACCCCGGTTCGCGGTAGGCGTTGACCGACAGGATGCGTGCGCCGCGTTGCTTGGCCTCGGCCAAGTACTTCGTCGTGACCGGTTGATCGTTGGCCGGGTTCGAGCCGAGGAAAACGATGAGATCCGTCTCGTACCAATCCGAGTACGAGCACGTGGTCGCCGCGACACCGACCGTCGTCTTCAAGCCGCTCGTGCTGGGCGAGTGGCACAAACGCGCCGAGTTGTCGACGTGGTTCGACCCGAGGAACCGCATGACCTTCTGCGCGACGTAGTACACCTCGTTGGTGACGCCGCGACTCGTCACGAACATCGCCGTGCGATCGGGATCGATCGCGCGCCACCGCGGACCGACTTCGCGCCACACTTCGTCGAACGAGATGCGGGTGAAACCCTTCTCCCCGCGCCGGCGTCGCAACGGATAGGGGATGCGGCCCAGCGCGCGTAGTTCCTTGGACGTCAGGCCCCGCAGGCTCTCGACGTCCGCGAGGCGCTCGACGTCCAGCGCACCCATCGTGTTCAAGCGCAACAACTCGAGCCGCACCATGCACAAGTGCGTGCCGGGGATCGTCCAGTCCTTCACGCCGGTCGTCCCGAGCGCGCAACCGTCGCACACACCCTTCGTGAGCACGTTCCAAGCGTGGGGCAAGGCGTCGCGGTTCTCCCACACGATCCGCAGCATGTCGCGGAAGTGGCGCGGCTTCGTCTGGCCGATCCCGAACGGGCTCCATCCCGCGGCGAGGGAGAGAAGGCTTTTCCGCTGAGGACGCATGGGATCGGGCCGCATGGTCTACGCGCTCGATCGTCGCTCTTCCAGCGGAACGATGCGGTCCGCGGGATAGGATTCGGGGTTCACGTGACCACGAGCACGACGAAAACCGCCGAGCGCGCCTTCCCCGTGCGCACCGAGAAAGTCCGCTGCGTCGTGTGCGGCGCGGACGATGCGCGCCCGTATCGGCCCGGGATGTACCGCATCGGCACGACCCGGTTCGATCTCGTGCGCTGTCGCTGCGGGATGGTCTACGTCGATCCGCGACCGGACGGGCCGACGCTCGGCGCGATGTACGACGACGCCGATTACTACACGGACGGCTACAACCTGGGCGTCGAGACGGAGAACTACTTCGCGCGGCGCGATGAGCTGATCGCGCAGTACGGCGAGACGGTCGCGGAGTACGAGCGCCTGACCGGGATCTCGAAGGGCGCGATCTTCGAACTCGGCAGCGCGGGCGGGTTCTTCCTCGAGGCGGCACGCCGCCGCGGTTGGACGGTGCAGGGCGTCGAACTCTCGCCGCCGGCTGCGGAGTACTCGATTCGCGAACTCGGGTTGCCCGTGTTCCAAGGACTGCTCGAGGAGGCACCGTTCGGACCGGCGAGCTTCGACATCGCGCTGGCCGACAACGTGCTCGAGCACGTGACGGATCCCGTCGGCGTCCTCACGCAGTTGCGCGAGCTGCTCCGGCCCGGCGGGGCACTGATCGTGATCTGCCCGAGCTACGTGAACTCGCCCTATTTCCGCCTGATGCTCGCGGCCGAGAAGCTCGTCCCGCGCGCGCTGCTCGGGCAGCAGACGTTGAAGCTCCTGAAGTTCGACGGGTCGGACAACGGCTATCCGTATCACATCCTCGAATTCGACCTGCGCGCGCTGCGCACGTTGGCCGAGCGAGCGGGATTTCGTGTCGAGAACGTCGAGCGTTCCGTGCCGTTGCCGGCGCACCTCTTCAAGGCTGCGTCGCCGACGATGTCGCAGCGGCTGCAACGCGGGATCTTTCGCACGCTCGACGGCGGGATGCGCAGCCGAATGCTGCCTGGCGCGCGCGTGCGGCTCGTGCTTCGCTCTCCGACAGGGCGGTAGTATCGCTCGCGGCCACTTCGCGCGAGCCGAGCTTCAGTGCACGACGATTTCGAGTGCGGCGCTGGTCGAGACTTGAGCAAGCGCACCGCATCCGGGCGTGTCGCGGAAGATGAACTGTGAATAGACGCGCATCCCGGCGGTCACGTGCGACAGGTCGACCGGCGCTTCCGCCCAGCCCAGCCGATCTGCGGTGACGGGGATCACGCGGCGCACGGCGCTGCGATCCAGCCAGAACTGCGCTCCACCCACGGAAGCGGGCGTAGGCAAAGACGCGGTCGCCAGTACGAGCCAACCACGACCGCCTGGCGGCGCTTGGCTGCACCAGATGCCGAAGCCCCGCTGATGCGCTCTCGGCTCGCTCAGCACGCCGCTGCGCACCACGCCCTGGCACGAGGGTGTGCCCGATCCCAGGGACCGCACACCTTCGGGGTGCAACTCCATCGTCACGACGACTGCATCGCTCCCGCCGACGTTCGAGGGCGCGAAGGCGTTCGGCCTCGTCGGGAAATCGGGACCATAGGACGTTCCCGCGGCTGACACGCGACCGGCAGGTGTCACTCCCAAGCCCAGAAGATCGTCGATGTACGAGCCGCCGATCATCGTCGCGTACAGCAGTCGTGATCCACTGGGATCGAAGCGCGCAACGAAGCCGTCAGAGTCGCCGTTATGCGTCGGGTCGAAGCAGCCCGACGTGATCGGCAGTTGAGCCCCCGTCAAGCCGCACACCGTAGCGACCCCCGACGCGTCGACCTCTACGTCCGTGCAGGACTCCGGCCAACCGCTCCGGAAGAACGTCGAGTACAACGCGCGCGTGCCGTCGCGATCCAGCCGGGTCAGGAACGCGTCCCCCATGGAAAGGAGATTGATCCCGTTCGAGTGCTGAGTCTGGAACGCACCAGGCGTCGTCGGGAACCACGTCGCGGTCGTCGTCCCGACAACGATCGGATTGCCCGCGCCGTCGAGACCGAGTCCGCGCACGAACTCCTCACCGTAGCTCGGTCCGCCGAAGCTCAAGTAGGTGATCCAGAGGAGCTGAGAGCCATCGGCGCTCAACCGGCCCACACAGCTCCGCTCGTAGCTGTGCTGCCCCATCTCAGGCTGGTAGGACGCGAGGGTTGTCGGCAGGTCGCGGGAACCGGTCTGTCCCGCGAACACGACGGTCCCGTCGTGGTCTATGGCGATCGCCCAGATCTCGTCCTTGAGCCCGGTTCCGCCCAGGAGCGTCGCCCAAACTAGCCTTGAGCCCGTCGGATCGAGCCGGCACAAGAACGCGTCCAACGGCGGCGAGCCGATTCTCTCGTACGCGCCGGGAGTGGTCGGGAAGGAACTGCTCGTGCGACCTCCGATCGTCGCTGCGCCGGAGGCGTCGACGGTCACCGAATAGGCGATGGTGCCGGTTCCCTGGGCGTCAAGATGGTGGAGATAGGTCGAGTAGCGCAACGCGCCCTGATCGCCGTCGAACGACATGGCGTATGCGGCCGCCCCTGGAAACTCGAGTTGCTCGTCGAAGGCGCCGGGTGTCGTAGGCCAGCCCAGGCTTGTGAGTCCTACGACGTAGGCGTGGCCCGCTGGATCCACGGCCAAGGAATTGGGGCCGTCGTTGTTCACGGGCGCACCGAATACTGACGACCAGCGAAGCTGCCCGTCGGGCTCGAAGCAGGTGAGGAAGGCACCCAAGAAGGAACTGGGCACCGACGATTGGAAGGCTCCGGGTGTGGCCGGAAAATCGGGAGTTCCCGCACGTCCCGTGGCGAGCACGCGCCCCTGCGGACTGACCTTGCAGTCGTACGCCAGATCCCCAGGTCCGCCCGGCGACGACGACGCTCCGAGGTACGTAGCCCAGACCAGCTCCGGATCGATGACCAGCGGCAGGTTGGGATCGCAGCTCGGACAGGCCCAGCCGAAGCTCGATGCACCCCGCGCGACGAGCACGACCTCGACGGTTCGACGTGCTCCTCCGGGCAACTCCTCCCAGGCGAGACCCGGTCGCTGTACCAGCTCCAGACCAGGAGCTCCGACCGCCTCCAGGTCCCCGTCCGACCCGAGCGCGATCCCGTCCAAGCCCTCGCAGCGCACCACCAGACGCGCGAGGTCCGCACTGCGCGCCACGTGCACGTCGTACTTGATCCCCGCCGGGGTTTCGCGCGCCACGACATCGATGCCATCCTCGACACCGCACCAGCGAATCGAGTCGAAGCGTCGCACGCCTTCGCGCCAACGCGCGCGATCGTCGCCCAGGTAGAAGTTCGTGACGCCTGGGAGCGGATCGAGTCCCTCGACACGCACGCTGGCGGCTCGGCCCCACACCAATCGCAGTGCGTTGGACTGCCCGTCCTGCGTCCGACGGATCCAAAGTCCCTCGCGATCGGCGTACGCGCCCGAGTTCCCGGACCGTGTCGCGAACGTGATGTAGGCCGGCCATTGGCCGACGTTCTCGATCCAGCCGTCGGCCTGAGCGTTCGACCCGGGTCGGCTCGAGGCGTGTCCGGGGAGGATGGCCACCAAGAGGGCGCAGGGCAGGACACGCAGCATCTGGCGTTGGTTCATCGTCGACGGCAATCGGCGGACAGCGTCGTGTCAGCCTCGACTCAAAGCTTGACATGCCTTGAGTTCGCCAACAGCCTTTCGCGGCAGGGGAGAAACGGGCGGCAGGTTTTTGGTCAGTCCGGTCGGCCCGGAGGAGAAGACTCGATGCAGATTCCCAGTGCCTTCGTTCGTCAGCTCGCGGCGTCTATCGCAGTTCTGCTCGCAGGGATCGGTCTGCTCGCGCGCGAGGGATTCGCCCAGGACTCGTTGCTCGGATCCTGGGCGGGTCCTTGGGACTACACCGCACAGCTCGGCGGCACGACGGGATGTCCCTACGACGAGTTCTCGCACGCCGCGCTGATTCCTCGCGGAATGCACGCGGGGAAAATCCTGCTCTGGAAGGGGGGGGTGTGCAGCGGCAAACACGACTGAGGTCTGGGTGCTCGATCCGGCCAATCCGGCCCAGATGATTCAGGCCCCTAGTCTCAGCCTCACCAGTGACATCTTCTGCGCGGGACAGTCGTGGGATGCGCTGGGTCGGCTCGTGATCGCGGGTGGGTTCAACCACCCTTTCCCACCCGACGAGGTCTACAGGTTCGATCCCGCTGGACTGGGACATGTCGGGTACACCATTCCAGCTCCGGGTCAACCGCCCGTGGCCCACATCGCGGGCCAATCCACGACGGTCAGCGCTTGGACATCGCTGTCACCCGAGATGTCGGTTCCGCGGTACTACCCGACCTTGATCCCTACGCTTCGCGACGTGCTCTCCACCGAGTGCACGCCCACCTTCTCGGTCGGAGGCGGGAGTTCCTGGATTCTCGGTGGATGGACAGCTGGCTCGGGAACGCCCATCGATCTTTGGGAGTATGTCCAGGTCAGCGCGACGGGTGTTGGACCCTACGTGCTTTATCCGACGGGCGGCAGCACGGTACCGGGATGGACGGTGCCTGCGACGGCGCAGGAGTACGCACGGATCTCGCTTTCAGGTCAGCCGCTGCCCGATCCGCGGCTGGACCAGTATCCGAGGGCGTTCCAGCTCTCGAGCAAGGACGCCCTCATCGTCAACGATGTCGAGGGCCTGTCCGCGGCGCCTTGGACAAATCCGCGCGGCGTCGCGCGCGTGATTCGGACGCCTGTGTCGACCAATCTCACTCCTCGGTGCTGGGAGCTTCACACGGTCCGTCCGCGGAGTACCTGGAGCCGATCCCGGGATCGAGCCCGCCGACCAACGCTCTGATCACGAACGACCGCTCCTACGGTACGGCGGTCCTACTTCACACACTGGGCGTCAGGGATCGCGTTCTGACCTTTGGTGGATCAGAACGAGCACCTGCGCTGTTGGCGAGCGGATGGTGGGTCACGCGAAGTGTGCAGGAGTTCGCGCGCAACTCGCAGCCAAGTCAGAACCCGATCGCGACAGGTTCGTGGACTCCGCGCCAACGGAAGGTCGACATGGCGGAGCCACGTATCTTCCTCAACGCGGTCGTCCTGCCGACAGGGCAAATCTTGCTCGTCGGCGGTGGCCGCGTGGACACCGGCCACGGTCAAGACGCCTGCATGTACTCCGATCCCGTGTTCGAGCCCGAACTCTACGAACCGGGCTTCGACAGCTCCGCAACTGGCTCGACTCGACTGCTCCGTACGAGCAATCCATCACCGACGGGCTTCCCTTCGCCGCGGCTCTATCACAGCCTCGCCGTGCTGCTGCCGGATGGCCGAGTATTCGTAGGGGGTGGCGAAGAGGCCCGCATCCCGCAGCTGGGCTGCCCGGGAACCTATCCGAGCTTCGCAGACAGCGGCTTCAGCGGCGAGGTCTACTATCCGCCCTACCTGCACCAGGGATTCCGCCCGACGCTCGCTGACGTCCCCTCTCGCAAGCAGCTGGGAATGTCCATGAGTGTCACGGTCACTTGGAGTTCTGGTCACACCGTTCCTCGGTTTGCGTTCCTGCGCCCTGCAGCGGTCACCCACCACTTCGACAACGACCAACGCTACATCGAAGCGGAGGCCGGAGCGCCGACCGACGTGACGGACGATGGTGCGGGGAACCTCACCGGCACGTTCGCACTCACGACACCAAGCGCAGATTTGGCTCCCCCCGGCTTCTACATGCTCTTCGCCGTCGAGCGCTCATCCGGCGCCTCACCCGTGCTCGTCCCCTCGATGGCGGCCTTCATCAATTTGTTCTAAAGCGCGTCGCTGAACTCAAGGATTAAGCGGGTGCACGTCGCTCCGCCGCCGACGCTGAGTGCGGTCTCCTTTCGTTGTCGTCGAGCCGACTCCAGTCGATTGTCCCGCGCGCCGAGCCGTCCCGGTCTAGCTAATCCGGAGCTCTCACTAAAAAGGAGTCAGCCTGCCGCGGTTCCGCTCGTCCGAGGTGATTTGGAAAGCCGCCAGCACAGGAGCGGAGAACGAAGGTGACGACGCGGTGCAGCCACGCCGAGTCGCGGTTCGAGACCCCCGATTGCAGCGAGGTCGATCGAGTCCGCATGTCCCAGTTGGCGTCGCGACCGCTGCTAGGCCACCGGGTGCGTTGGTCTGAACATCGCCGGCCCCTCGGGAGCTGGCAGCGCTCGAGCCGCGGCTGGGGCAGCGCGGGATTCGAGGAGCCCGAGCGACTCGGTCCCCAACGGATCAGGGACGGAAGGGGGCTACACCTTCAAGTCGCGATAGAAGTACGTCGTGCCGCACGGTTCGCCGTTCGGCATCAGCGCGTAGCGCGGAATCGGACCGACGCGCGTCCAACCGAGCCGTTCGTACAACCGCGGGGCATCGCCGTCCGTCACGGCGTCCAACACGAGCAGATCCTTGCCGCAGTCGCGCGCCATCGACTCCGCGGCCTTCATCAGCGCGGCCCCGAGACCCTGCCGACGCGCACGACTGTGCACGAGCATCTTCACGAGTTCGGCGCGGTGAGGCTGGTTCTCGGGCTGCGCGAGCACGAGCTGGACAGTGCCGCACACGCCGTGCTGGTCCAGAGCGACGAGCAGCGCGCGTTCGCCCGCGGCGACTTCGCTCGCGACCCGATACCAGAACGCCAGTGCACGTTCGCGCATGAGCGGCAGCATGAAGCTGACCGACGCGCCGCGCTCGACGCAGTCGATCAACACGTCGGCGAGTCCCTCGATGTGCGTGTCATCGAGCTCCTCGAGTCGCCGAATCGTCCAGGCCTGCTGGCTCATCGTCCTTCCGGGTTTTCGACCGCGAGCCAGGGCTTCGCGGCGATTTCGGTCATCCGCGCCGCGTTCGCGTCCGCTTCGACGCCGCGCTCGAGGATGCTCGCGCAGGCCGACCGTGTTCCGTCCGCGAAACCTCTCGATTCGCGCCCGCGTCGCTCGAGCCAGTCGCGATTCTCACGCAGCACGCTCTCCGTCTCCCACGGCATCGGCAGCGCGACGCCGGGTCGCGCGAGCCCGTTCTCGAGCGCGTCTCGCAGCGCTCCGTCCTGCGTCGCGACACGACGGGCGTCTTCGAGCGCGGCATCGATCGGCGCGCCGCGCGCACGGGCGAGGAAGCGCAACCCATGGCCGAGACCGCGCGTGAAGTCGGCGTGCCACGACGTCGGCCAGGGGGCCAACAGCTCGTCGAGCGCGAGCGTTTCACCGCGGGCGACCGACTTTTCCGCGCGCGCGATGCCGAGATTGAAGCCGAGTGCGG
>CAZKIY010000011.1:11049-19484 GCA_964552875.1 uncultured Planctomycetaceae bacterium | reverse complement strand
CCGCGGGCGACCGACTTTTCCGCGCGCGCGATGCCGAGATTGAAGCCGAGTGCGGAGACCACGTTCGCGCGTACGTCCGGCGGCATCGACTGCACGCGCGCGACGATCTCGTCGTGCGGCAAGGCGTTGCGCGAACTCGAAAGTGCACGCGCGATCTGGGCCAGGTTGTAGCCTTCGAGCTTCGAGCCGACGCCGGTCGAAGCGAACGTCCAGTCCGGGATCGCGAGGCTCGACGCACACGGGATTGCGATCGCTGTGAAGAGCGCGAGCGCGGCGATGCGCGCTCGTCCGCCGCGCGCCATCAGCCGATCCGTCCACACGGCCACCAGGATGAGTGCGAAGAGCAAGGTCGGCAGGAAGTAGCGGTAGCCCGCCGCTTCGACGACGCCGTAGTGACCGCCGAGTCGGAAGTTGGAGAGTCCGTAAGCGAGCGCCGCGAGCGGGACGTAGATGACGAACGGGACGAGCTTCGCCGCTTCGAATCGTCGCAGCTCTTCCGCGGTGCTCAGCGACGCGGCGAAGAGCTTCCGCGCGAACGTAGCGAGGCTCGTCAAGACGCCGGGGACCGACGCGAAGTACGCGATGCCGACGGCGACGAGGAACAGCGCAGCGAGCCATTCGCGTTCGAGCCCGGCGTAGGACTCGAAGACGCCCGATCGCGCGAGCGAAGGTCCGAGATACTCCGCCATGCGCTCGAAGACGTCGCCGCCGCGGCCGCTCGATGCCGCGCCGAACTTCGCGTCGAGGAAGCCGAGCCCGCGAGCGCTGGTCGCCGCGTTGACGGCGAAGAGTGGCGCGAGGCCCAGCGCAAAACCGGCGAGCAGGACGGGCAGGTCCGCCAAGGTTTTCCGGGCCCCGCGCAAACCCGCGTGCATGCCGAACAGGATCCCGACCGGGATCAGCGCACCCAGGAACACGAACAGCGCGAATCCCGCGGAGAACGCGTAGGCGAAGAGGCCGCGCTTCGTCTTCCACGCGCTGGCGAACCAACGGTAGGCGAGGAAGATCGCCACGCTGGTGAAGAACAGGTTCTCGAAGTGGTTCCCCGAGTTGATCAGCGAGTACTTCGTCAGCGTCGGCGGTCCGATCGCGATGAGGAGCGCAGCGAGGTTCGCCGCGCGCCGCGACACGTGCGCGTCGAGCAACTTCCACACGACGACGAGCACGCCGAGTCCTAGCAGTGCGGGCAGCAGCTTCAACGCGAGGTAGCTCGAGCCGAACACCGCGAAGACCGGGATCGTCGCGAACCCCATCAGGATCTGGCCGGCCGCGTTGTCGTAGAAATAACGCAGCGGGAATTCGAGGCCGCGCAGCTCGAGCTCGGCCATCGTCCCCATCGGGTAGAGCTCGTACATCGGCAGCGCGACGCTCTCGAAGTTCGTCGCGAGCACGAGCACGCGCAGCACGACGTACGCGGCGATCGCTGCGAAGAGTCCGATCGGGATGCGGCGCACGTCCGAGGTCCTAGATCCGACCGACGACGCTCAAATAGCGCAGTTTCAAGACCGTGACGTAGCCCGTGAGCAGCTTCCCGAACGTCAACGTCGACTCGCCGTATTTCCTGTTCTGGAACTCGATCGGCACCTCCGCGATGCCGATCCCCGCGCGAGAAGTCTTGAAGAGCAGTTCTTGCACGATCGCCGGTCCCGCCGAGAACGTCTCGCCCACGCGGATCAGTTCGAGCGTCTCGCGCTTCCAGGCGCGGAAGCCCGAGTTGCAGTCGCGGACCGAAACTCCGAGCACGACGCGGATGTAGAGGTTCGCGAGCTTCGTGATCGCGCGCCTCGCGAAGCCGCGATCGGCATCCTTGCCGCCCTGCGCGCCGCGCGAGCCGAGCACGAGCCCGACCGGCGTCGGTCCGCCGTTCAAGCGCCGGATCATCTCCGGGATGTAGTGCGGTTGGTGCGACAAGTCCGCGTCCATCTCGATCACGACTCGCGCTCCCATGTCGAGCGCGCGCACGAAGCCGTCCCGACCCGATCGTCCGCGCCCCTTGTCCGCGCGCCGATGGAGGAGATGGACGCGCTCGTCCTGCTTCGCGCGCTCGGCCACGATGCGCCACGTCCCGTCGGGCGAGTCGTCGTCGATCACGAGGACGTGGAAGCCCGGCCCGAGCGCGAGCAACCCGTCGAGCAGCGCTCCGATGTTGCCCGATTCGTTGAACGTCGGAACCGTGACGACGACCGCGGGGCGGCGCGGCGCATCGGGCGCCGACGTGGCGTCCGCGTCGTTCGGCGGGGGAGGCATGCGTGTCGGCCGTGCTCGGCGCGGCCCTCGCCGGTCGCCTGGAGGATCAGGATAGCCCCGCGCGAGGCCCCTCGACAACGGAACTGATCTCCTCTCAACCCGGTCGGAACCCATTTCCGATACGGCTTCGAGGTCGCCTTCGCGCGCGCCGCATCCCGCATGTCGAACACACCGACCCTCGTCCGCCGATCACGCATCGGCGAGCTGCTCGTCGCCGAAGGCAAGCTCTCTCCCGAAGAACTGGCCGCAGCGCTGGCGTACCGCGAGGAACGCGGCCTCAAACTCGGGCAAGCTCTCGTCGCGCTGCACCTCGTCACGCAGCAGGATCTGGCTCAGGCGCTGCGATCGCAAGGTCGGGTCCATTGCCTGCACTTGAGCGCGGGGATCGTGGACGCCCACGTGTCCCGACTCCTGTCCGAAGAGATGGCGCGCAAGTACGTGGCCGTCCCGGTGCATCGCGTGGCCGGTCGCGTCACGGTCGCGATGGAGGATCCGAGCGAAGAATACGACGTCGACGCGATCGCGGTGGCGATCGGCGAACCGATCTTCGCGGTGCACGCCGAGCCCGAGCGCATTCTCGAAGCCATCACGCGCGCTTGGCCCGCGATGACCACCGCGACGTCCACTGCGCCGGAGCTCCCACGCTTCACGCTCGTGCGCGGGTCGCTGCCGCAGGACGATCCGGACCTTGCGGCGCTGACGCTGGTGCGGGCCGCGCTGCGCGAAGCCAAGACCCTGCGCGCGCTCTCGTTCCACGTCGAATCGACTTCGCGCGGAGCGGAGATGTCGTTCCGCGTCGATCGTGCACGTACGCCCGCGGCGCTCTTTCCCGTCGAGTGGGCCGACGCCTGCGCCCGGACCCTATTGTCGCTCGCCGGAGCCGGATCGAGCGACGAACGCGCTGCCGGTCGTCTCGAACTCGACGGCGAAGTGCTCGATCTCGACGTCGCGACCATCACGGGGCAGCACGGACGATGCGTGCGCGCCACGATCCGTCCGCCGCTCGCACCCACGACGATCGACGACCTCGATTTGCAAGACACGGAGCGCGCACGCGTCGTCTCGTGGCTCTCCGAGCCGGGCGTCGTACTGATCGTCGGCGCCGCGAGTTCGTCCGCCGATGCGGTCGCCGCGGATCTCGCGCGCCGGGCGGCTCGAGCGGGTAGCCGCGTCTACCGGTTGGGTGCCGTCGGCGAGCCCGACGAGGGCGTCGTCCATGTCCGTCGCGGTCAGCGAGGCGACGCGGCTCTCGACCTGCGCGCGATCCTCGAGCAGTCGCCGGAAGTGGTCGAGACCGGGTTGATCGCGGGTCGCGAGTCGCTCCGGGCCGCACTCGACTTGGCCCGGCGCGGTGCTCTCGTTCTCGTGCGCGTCGAGGCGCGCGACGGTGCTGCGGCCGCCTGCGAATGGCTCGCGGCGTCCTCGGACTTCGCGTCCGCATCTCCACATCTCGTCGGATGGTTGGCGATCGCGGAAGTCCGGCTCGCGCGTGCCGCCGGCGCGGCCGGACCTTCCTTCCGGCGAATCGCTGAAGTTTTTCACGTGTCGAGTGCCCCGAGATCCGTCTTCGCGCGCGGCACAGATGCCACTCAGGTGCGCGAGGCCGTCCGTGCGCTCGGAACGCCGACGCTCGAGACGCGCGGACGTGAACTCGTCGCAGACGCCATCGCCTGCGAAGCCGAAATCGAGCGCGCGCTCCGCCGCGCGGCGGGAGTGCTCTCATGAACGACATCGTCTTCGTGCACGACAACCAAGCGAGCCCCGGTCCGCGCAAGGTCGCGCTCGAACGCGCGGGATGGAGCGTGCGGGCCACGTCGAACTCGGCCGAAGCCCTGGGCTGGCTGCGTGAGTCCGCGGCGTCACTCGTGCTCCTCGACGTACTCGTCGAGGGTGGTCCGGGGTTCGACGTGTGCCGCCGCATCCGCGACCATCACTCGAAGGAGGAAGTTCCGATCGTCCTCGGCTGCTCGATCTACCAGGAGCCCGAGCACGCCCTCGAGGCCGAACTCGCGGGCGCGCAGGCCTATCTCAGGAATCCGGTCGACCTCGCGGAACTCGTCGCGTTGGTGACCCAATTGACCGGAGAACGACGCGGAGTCCGCGCAGCGTAGTTGACACGGGTTGTGGCGCGGTCGATCCTCCGGACTCCTCGTCACGGAGGACAGCGCCATGCTCGAACCCACACGCCGACAGATCCTCACGTCTTCGCTCGCCGGGGCCGCTCTCGGAACGACGATCCTCGGAGGTACGCCGGCCCGCGGTCGTGACCGCTCCGAGGAGCCGGTGCCCGCGCGACCGACGAGTGTTGCTCCGAAAACCCCGGTCGCGACGTCCGCGCTCCAAAAGGCCCTGAAGTTCGGCATGATCGAGGGGTCGGCCAGCGTCCTCGAGCGGTTCGAGCTCGCACGGGATTGCGGGTTCGCCGGCGTGGAGATCGACAGCCCGCTCGAGATCGACCGCGCAGCCGTCGTCGCGGCCGCCCGAGCGACCGGCGTCGTCGTCCACGGCGTCGTCGACTCGAAGCACTGGCAGGAGCGCTTCTCGGATCCGCGCGCGGAGATTCGCGACAAGGCCGTCGCCACGTTGCGCGGCGCGATCGCGGACGCGAAGACGTACGGAGCATCGACCGTGCTCGTAGTTCCCGGTGCCGTGCGCGACGCCGAGAAGGAGAACTTCCAGCAAGTGTGGGATCGCTCGCGCGCGGAGATCGCGAAGTGCGTGCCCGATGCGAAGGCCGCCGACGTGCGCATCGGCATCGAGGTCGTCTGGAACGAATTCTTGAAGACGCCCGAGGACCTCGTGCGCTACGTCGACGAGTTCGAGGATCCGACCGTCGGCGCCTACTTCGATTGCTCGAACATGATCAAGTACGGCGTGCCGCCGGCGGAGTGGATCCGCCGCCTCGGTAGCCGCCTCATCAAGGTCGATTTCAAGGGCTACAGCAACGCGAAGGGTTGGGTTGCGATCGGCGAAGGCGACGAGGATTGGCCGGCGGTCCTGGAAGCCCTCGCGTTCGTCGGATATTCGGGCTGGTTCACGGCCGAGGTCGAGGGCGGCGGTCGCGAGCACCTCCTCGACGTGTCGCGCCGCATGGACCGCATCCTCGGCCGCGTCTGAGAGCGTGTGAAGACATCGAGCCTACACGCTCTCGGACGCTGCTCGCACCGCAACCACTGCGCGTCGCCGGTGAATTCTGCATGCGTCCTGATGCGCGCGCGGAACGCGAGCCGTCGCCGATGAACGGCACTTCGATGTCGCTCCGACTCGTCGCGGTGACGAAGCGTTATGGCACTCAGGTCGCGCTCGACCGCGTGTCGCTCGACGTCCGCGCGGGCGAGATCTACGGATTCATCGGCCACAACGGCGCGGGCAAGACGACGGCGATGCGGATCGCACTCGGTCTGGTGCGTCCGGACGAAGGAACCGTGCTCGTCGAGGGCTTCGACGCGGCGAAGCATCCGCGCGAAGCGCGCGCCCGCATGGGCGGTCTCATCGAAACGCCTGGATTCCACAGCGCCTGGAGCGGAACGAAGAACCTCGAGGAACTCGCGCGCTTGCAAGGTTTCGCACGACGAGCAGCCCGGGACGAAAGTGCGCGTTGGTTCGATCGCGTCGGCCTCGCGCGTGCTGGATCGAAACCCGTCGGTGCCTATTCCCAGGGTATGCGTCAGCGATTGGGGATCGCGCAAGCAGTCCTCGGTTCGCCGCCGATCGTGCTGCTCGACGAGCCCACGAACGGACTCGATCCCGAGGGGATCGTGGAGATGCGTGAACTCCTGATCGAGCTGAATCGGGAGCGCGGAACGACGATCCTGCTCTCCAGTCATCAGCTCCACGAGCTGGGCAGTCTGTGCCACCGCATCGGCGTCCTGAAAGGCGGACGTGTCGTCGCCGAAGCAGACACCGATCAGCTCTTCGCCGCGGGGGGCCGACATCGTCTCGACACGGAAGACATGGACGGCGCGCGGCGCGTGCTCGCCGAGCAGCACATCGTCGTCGAGACGGGACGTTCGGGGCTCGCGCTCGACATCGGATCGCGGACGCCGGATGCGATCGTCACGGCGCTCGTCGCCGGCGGGGTGCGCATCCAGGCCTTCGCGCCCGAGCCGCAGAGCCTGGAGCACATTTATCTGCGTTTCCCGTCAGATTCCGTCGACGCATCGACGCCGCGCGAGTCACAGACCGCTGCGCCGCTCGCTACGACTCCGCGGGAATCACGCGCGCCGACCTCACCCAACCGGCGGGTGCTCCTCGCGGATGTCCGGCGGTGGGGGAGTTCCTTGGCCACGCCCTTCCTGCTCGGTGCGCCGGCTCTGGCCGGAGCACTCGCCATTGCGCGTCGCGCGGCCCAAGCGGCGCAGGACTCGCGCGACGTCGGTTCGAACCAAGTGATCAGCGCGACGGACGTGAATGGTTTCGAAGCGATCGGCATCGCACTCCAAGCGGGCTTGCCCGTTCTGGCGTTCGTGGCGCTCGGGCTCGGTAGCCAATCCATCGCCGCGGAACTCGGACGCGGCACGTTGCGCAACACGTTGCTGAGGCCCGTGACACGTGTCGGCCTCTGCTTCGGGAAGCTCGGAGCCTTGGTGCTCGCCACGCTTTCCTCGTACGCGCTCCTGGCTTTCACGGCCACGACTCTCGCCGCGGTCGCCTTCGGATTCGGTGACGTCACCGAAGTCTTGCCGAACGGCGCGCGCTTCACGTTGGTACCGGCCGCGGACCTGCAACCCGAGTTGCGCCGCGCGATCCTGTCGCCGCTCGTTCCGCTCTGCGCTTACGCCGCGATGGGCTTCCTCGCGGGCACCGTGCTCCGCGTGGGTTCCGCAGCGCTCGCGCTGGCGCTCGCGACCGGTGTCCTGCTGGATGTCGGTCGCAGTTTCTTGCGCGCCCTCGATTGGCGCAGCGCGTTGCCCAGCGATCACCTGCCGTCGCCGTTGTCCGACACTTCGCTCGTGCGCTACTTCGTCGACGTGTCGCAGGGCATCAGCAACGCGACGTTCGACCACGGCGTCGCATCGCTGTGGGTGCCCGCGCTGTGGGCGCTCGGCGCAGGAGCGTTGGCCACCGCGATCGTTCGAAGGAGAGATGTGGCGTGAAGACTTGGATCCTGACTTGGCTGCTCCTCACGCCCGCGTGTTCGAGTCTGCGCAGCGACATTCCCGCGGTCCCTCCGCCCCTCGCGGACATGGAAGAGCCGCTCGACGCCCGAGAGGAGCCGACGGACGAGGCGACTCGTCTCGAACTGCCCACGGGGTCGTTCACGGGGCTCGTCGCGAGCCGATCGAGCGATTCGCTGGACGAATTGGCCGCGGATTCGGGCGGGCTCCTCGTCGCCGCCGTCGTCGAGAATTCGCCGGCGGATCTGGCCGGCGTCGTGGTGGGCGACGCGCTCGTCGAGGTGCGCCGTGCAGGTCGCGTGGACATGCCGCGCTGGCCGAGCGAGTGGCGGGCGATCGAGCTCGACTCGGCCGCCGGGACGTCCATCGAGGTGGTCTTGGATCGAGCCGGGGTGGAGCGCGCCGCGACGATCGTCACGATCGCGCGCGCACGGTCGGCCGCCCGCGAGAACGCCGAGCGATTCCGCGAGGAAGAACGTGTGGGCGTCGTATTCCGCACGGCGAGCGAAGTCGAAGCACGTGCCGCCGGGCTGGCACCGGGTGGTGGAGCCGTCGTCACGGGCCTCTCGATCCGTAGTCCTTGGCGCGCCGGAGGGGTGCGCTTCGGCGACCTCGTGCGAGCGGTGGACGGCGAGCCCGTCGGACATCCTCAGGTCGTGCTCGACGCGATTCGCAAGGCCGAAGAAGACAGCCGCCTCGCGCTCGACATCGTTCGCGATGGAGGGCACATCGCCGTCTCCGTCGGCGTGTCGCGCCGCGAGAGCGAAGTCACGACGTTTTCCATCCCGTTCTTGTTCTCGTACTCGAACGATCGTGGGCGCGCCGAGACTTCGGTGCTGTTCGGCAGCTTCTCGTACGAATCGACGCCTGCCGCTTGGCGCATGTACCTCCTGTGGTTCATCGAGTTCGGCGGCGGGGATGCGGATCGACTCGAGGTCGAGTCCACCGCTCCGAGCGATGCCTCGCGGAGCCACGGCTCATCGCGGAGCGACAGCACGTCGCGGAGCGACAGCACGTCGCGGAGCGACGGCTCATGATCGCCGTCGCTTTCGCGCTTCTCGCTCAGTCCCC
>CAZKIY010000011.1:2276-10949 GCA_964552875.1 uncultured Planctomycetaceae bacterium | reverse complement strand
CCACCGCCGCTCGCGCGGACGTGCTCGATCCCCATACCGGAGGGGAGCCGCATCGAGGAGGTCCTCTCGTGCGACTTCTCGGGCGACGACATCGCGGACGTGTGCATCGCGACGCGCGGCGCGCGGGTCAGTGGCGCGAAGGCGCCGGCCCGTGCACGGCTCTCGATCCACACGCGCATCGCCGCCCCTATTCCCTTCCGCCCGGCAGCCGACGCCACGCTCGATCTGCCGACCGACGTGATCGCTTTCGCGGCGTGCGACTTGCTGCCGGACGCGGGACGCGAGGTCTTGCTCTTCAACGCGACCGGAATCTTCGTGTGGCGTTGGCGCGAAACGGACGAGTCGAAACGCGTCGTACGCATCCTCGACTGCGATCTCCTCTGGCAACTTCCCGCGGGAGGAACGCTGTTCCACCTGCAGGATGGGGTCGTGGATCTCGACGGCGACGGTCGCGAGGACCTCGTCGTCCCCGAGCCCGATGGAGCGCGCATCGTGTTCCAGAAACCTCGCGGTGAAATGCCGCGTTTCGGATCACCGACGCACATCTTCGTTCCCGAGGACGTCTTCGAAGGAACAGACGGTCGGTTGGTGAAGGTGCGCTCGCGCAATGGTCGGAGGCAACTCAACATCGACCTCGGCAACGATTTCGACCTGCGCGGAGAGGGGGATCGCGACGAACCGTACCTCTCCATCGAGGAGAGTGCGGCACCGATCGCACCGCTCGACTGGGACGGCGACGGTGACCGGGATCTCCTGGCATTGTCGGATGCGGCGCTCTACGTCTCGGTGCAAGAGCCGCGCGGGGTCTTCGATCCGGCGCGTCGCATCGAACTCGCGTCGCCCGTTCCGCGAGACCGTTCGCGCCAGTTGGACGTCTCGTTCCAGGTTCGTGCGCTCGACATCGATCGCGATGCACGCGCGGATGCTGTTTTCTTCGCTCAGGACAAGCGCGCGGACTCGGCACGCACGCAAGCGCTCGTCTTCCGACACGGGGTCACCGAGAAGGACGCACCGGCGCTCTTCGGTGCCGAAGGCAAGCCCACCGAGTTATTGGTCCTCGACGGTTTCGCGCGCTTGCTCGCGATCGAGGACGTGGATGGCGACGGCTTCCCGGATCTCGTGGCCGCCGCGCTGCGACCGAACTTGATCGACGCCCTGCGTGCTGCGGCCAGCGAGCGCATCGACACCGAGCTCTACGTGTTCCTCAACAAGAAGGGGCGCGGGTTCTCACGCAAGCCGGATTTGACGCGCGTTCTCTCGCTCCAAGCGTCGGGCGGCGACGGCAGCGGAGCGAGTCCGTTCCTCGCCGACTTCGCGGGCGACGTGACCGGCGACGGTGTGCACGATCTCTTCGTGCGGACGGATCGCGACCGATTGCGCGTGCACATGGTGCGACGCGGGCGCGATGGCGCGCTCTCGGTCGTCGACACGCCGCTCTACGAGTTGGCCATCGATCCGAAGTCGCGCGTGCTCGTGCCCGGCGTCGTGATGGAACGGACCCCCGACATCTTCGTCCTCGAACCGGGAGCCGTGGTGTGCGCCAGCTTCCGTTGATCTTCGCCAGTGTGATGCAGGCCGAGCCGCCGCGGCTCGTCGTCACGGCTACCGTCGAGCCGCCGTTCCACCTCGCGGAGCACCGCGCGCTCGACGTGGCTCTAGCGCCCGGCACTGAGCTCGTCCTCATCGGCGCTGGGGGCGAGGTGCGCACGCTGCGGCTCGTGGACGGGACACGCTCCGAGTTCGTCGGAGCACTCTCGCTCGCGGATCCGCGTCATGCCGTGTTCGCGTTCGAGCCGCTCTCGGGCGCTTCGAAACCCGACCTCTTCGTCGCGTCGCCACGTGGACTCGAGATCTTCCGCGCGGGTGACGACGGCGCTTTCGCCGCGACATCGTTCGCGACGGCCCCTCGTGCGCGATTCCGATTGCGCACGGGTGCTCCGATGCCTGCTCCGATGGCGCAGGACATCGACGGCGACGGCGTGGTCGACGTCGTCGTGCCCGACGGCGAATCGCTCGATGTCTGGCTCCAACGCCCGGCCACCGGCGAGGGGCAGGTCGTGGCGTTCGTGAAGGGTGCCAGCGTGCGCGTGCCGGCGTCGATGTCGCGATCGACGGGGGCGACGGCGTTGTCGGACCGACTCGTGGCCGGCATCACGATTCCGAGTCTTTCCCGCACCGACGTGAACGGCGATGGTCGCCTCGACATCGTGGTCCGTGAGGGCGAGCTGCGCGCATTCCACCTCGTACGCGAAGACGGCTCGATCCCACCGGAGCCGGATTCGACGCTCGATCTCGCGATCTTCCGCGACACTACGGCGGAAGCGAGCGTGGCACCGGGGCGGACACTGGCCGGCCTGGATCGCGCACTGCACGAGATGCGCGACCTCGACCTGGACGAGATCCCCGATCACGTCATCGCGCATCGGCGCAAGGTGTGGGTCTTCCGTGGCACGAAGGAGGCGCCGCGATTCCAGTCGCCGACGAGCATCCTGAAAACGGCCGACGACGTGACGGCGCTGCTCCTCATCGATCTCGACCTGAACACGCGCCCCGACCTCGTGCTGTTGCGCGTGCAGGTGCCGAGCGTCGCGACGATCTTGCGCGGACTCGTCGCGGAGTGGGAGGTCGAGGTCGCCGCTGTCGGCTACCGCGCCGGTGGAGAGCGCGATTTCGAGTCCACGCCGGCTTGGCGCAGCACCTTGGGTTTCCGCGTGCCGGCCATTCTGTCGATCCTCAAGGACCCGGATTCGATCGTCCGCAAGTTCGAGGACGCGGGGAAGAAGCTGCGCGTCTCGTCGGAAGGCGACGTGGACGGCGACGGTCGCGTCGACGTGTTGCTCGTGTCCGAAGACCAAGCGCGCATCGACCTTTGGCTCGGTGATGCCGAGACCGTGCGGACTGCGCGCGAGACGCCGGAGGAGATCCTGCGCCACGCGCTGTTCGACGAGGAAGAGTCGACTTGGGACCTCGACCGTCTCATTGGCTGGTTCGCGGGCGTCGCCGAGCGGCGCGTGCGCGCGCTCACCGGAGATCGGCCGAGCAGCGGGTCGTTGACGCTGCGCCCAGTCGCCGAGTGGCGTCTCACGGCTCTCGAGACCGCCGACGTCGATGGAAACGGGCGCATGGAGGCGATTTTGCGATACGACGCTCCGGACGGTACGCGCAGTCTGTTCGACGTCGTGCGCTGGCGCTGAATCGGGCCGCCTGACTCAGCCGCTCGCGCGAATGCGCGGGCTGAACTGCAACGCGCGCACCAGGAAAGCCCACTGGTCCGCCAACTCCTCGATTTGGAGTGCCGTCGGTTTCCCAGCGCCGTGTCCGCCGCGCGTTTCGACGCGAATCAGGCACGGATTCAGGCACCCTTGCGCTTCCTGGAGCGCTGCCGCGAACTTGAAGCTGTGCGCGGGCACGACGCGATCGTCGTGCTGTCCCGTCGTCAAGAGCGTCGGCGGATAGCACGTGCCCGGCTTCAACGTGTGGAGCGGCGAATACGCCGACAAGTAGCGGAACGCTCGAGCGTCGTCGCTGCGTCCGTAGTCGCTGGCCCACGCCCAACCGATCGTGAAACGGTGGTAGCGCAGCATGTCGAGCACGCCCACGCCCGGGATCGCCGCCCCGAAGAGATCGGGGCGCTGCGTCAGGCACGCGCCGACGAGCAGTCCGCCGTTGCTGCGACCGTGGATCGCGAGCTTCGGGGTGGACGTCCATCCCTGCGCGATCAGGTGCTCCGCTCCGGCAATGAAGTCGTCGAAGACGTTCTGCTTGCGCTCCTTCGTGCCCGCGTCGTGCCACTCGCGGCCGTACTCGGATCCACCGCGCAGGTTCGCGACGGCGTAGGTGCCGCCGAGCTCCATCCACGCCAGCACGCCGGGAGAGAAGGCCGGCTTGATCGGCACGTTGAAGCCGCCATAGCCGTACAGGAGGCAGGGCGTTTGGCTCGTGAGCTCCACGTCCTTGCGACGCGAAACGTAGAGCGGGATCTTCGTGCCGTCCTTGCTCTCGTAGAAAGAACGCTCGGTCACGTAGTCGTCGGTCTCGAACGGGACCTTCGGCGACCAGAAGCGCTCGGCCTTGCCCGTCCGCGCGTCAAAGCGCCAGACTTCGGTCGGCGTCGTCGTGCTGGTGTAGGAGAAGAACGCTTCGGGAACGTCGAAATCGCCGCTGAAAATGCCCACGGCCCCCAGAGGCGGCATCGGGATCACGCCTTCGTCGCGCCCGTCGAGCGCGAAGACACGCATCTCGTTCGCGGCGTCGACGAGGTAGGTCACGACGAGCTTACCGCCGGCCGCGGACACGGACTCGATGGCATGTGGGCCCTCGGGCACGATCGTCACGACTTGTGCGGGCAGAGCCAGGTCGATCGCGACGATGCGGCCTCGAGCGGCGTCCTTGTCGGTCTGGAAGTAGAGGCGCGAGCCCTGCTTCGCCAAGAAGTTGTACTCGGCATCGAACGCGACGAAGAGATCCACGAGCGGCGAGTCGGCGTCCCTCAGGGACTTCACGTGCACGCGATTCTTCTGTTCGGTGCCTTGCGTCTGCACCACGACGAGCAACTCGCCGTCGTCCGTCACGTTGCCGTAGAAGCCCCACTCGGGCTGATCGGAACGCGCGTGGACCACGACATCGGTCGCTTGCAGCGTGCCGAGTCGATGGAAGTATAGCGTGTGGTTCGACAGCGCTTTCGTACCTGTCGCATCGTGCTCGGGATAGGTCGAGTAGTAGAACCCCTTACCGTCCGGGGCCCACGCGACGCCCGAGAACTTGATCCACTCGAGAACGTCGTCGATGTCGCGTCCAGTCGCGATGTGGCGCACGCGTATCGTGTTCCAGTCGCTACCCGCTTCGCTGAGCTGGTAGGCGACGTACTGGCCGTCCTTCGACGTCGAGGTGCTCGACACGGAAATCGTTCCGTCGGCGCGCAGAGCATTCGGGTCGAGGAGCACGCGGCCTGGATCGCCCGGGCGATCCGCGACGTAGATCACGCTTTGGTTCTGGAGTCCGTCGTTCCTCGACCAGAACCACTTCCCGCCCTCGTGAGCCGGCGGCGTGATGCGCGCGTAGTTCCACAACTCGCCGATACGCACTTCGATGGCCTCGCGTTCGGGAACAGCGTCCACGTACTCGCGCGTCAGCTTGTTCTGCGCTTCGATCCAACGCACGGTCGGCGCGGAATCCGGATCTTCGAGGCCTCGGAACGGGTCGGCGATCTCCGTTCCGTGGTAGTCGTCGACGACGTCGGATCGCTCCGGTGTCGGGTAAGCCCGCTTCGTCGGCGCGGTCATGTCGGAGAGCGTCATCGTGCTTTCCGTATGGCAGGCGCCGAGCGCGAGTGCAACGAGGACGGAGGTGGCGTGGCTCAGGATCTCTCGGAGCATGATCACTTGCTGTCAGGGGTCGTCGGACCGCGGTTCAACGCGTCGAGCGGCGGATGACGTCGATGGTAGCCGGTCGTTTCCTGCCAAGCGGATCCCACCGCGCAAAGGTCCTGTTCTCCGTCGATCTGGCCCGTGAACGTGATTCCGGTCGGCAGACCTTTCGCGTCGAATCCGTCCGGCATCGCCAGCGCCGGGTGACCGGTCAAGTTCGCCACGACGAGCGCTGTCGAACCCCACGTGGGGTGGACGAGCACGTCGACACTCTCCATCACGGCCGCCATCTCGTGCTGGAGCCTCGTGCGCAGTCGTGACGCCCGGATGTACTCGACCGCGGAGACGAGCTGCGCCGCGCGAAACGTGTTGGGCCATGCGCGATCTTCCTGCCAAGTGAGTTTCAGGTCGTCGCCGTTGCGCGTGATCGCATCGAACGCCGTCGCGGCTTCGGTCGTCAGGATCGTGAGCAACGAGGATGCGTCGGTGGTGGGGAGCGCGACCTCCATAACTTCGCAGCCGGCCGCACGCAACGTTTCCAAGATGCCCACCTGACCCTGCGATTCGTCGAATGCGCCTTTCGGCACGCCGACGCGCAACCCGGTGATCGAGCGCGCGCTACCAGCGGAAAATGCTGCGTCGCGCGCGTCGTGCACGCCTGCGGAAGGACCTTCGATCGCGGCAAAGACGAGAGCTGCGTCCAACGCGGAGCGCGCGATCGGTCCGACCTTGTCCATCGTCCACGAGAGCGCCATGGCTCCCTCACGACTGACTCGCCCGAAGGACGGGCGCAATCCGGTCGCTCCGCACACGCGTGAAGGCGATACGATCGACCCCAGTGTTTCCGTGCCGAGAGCAAAAGGCACGCCTCCTGCGGCGACGGCGCTCGCCGAACCGGCGGACGAACCACTCGAGCCCTGCTCCGGATCCCAGGGATTGCGCGTGCGTCCGCCGAACCACAAGTCGCCGTACGCGAGTTCGCCCAAGGACAACTTGGCGACGAGGATCGCTCCGGCGGCTTCGAGTCGCGTGATCACGGCGGCGTCACGCTCGAAGTGTCGATCGCGCCAGATCGACGAGCCCCACGTGGTCGGTGCACCGCGCGCAGCGAAGAGGTCCTTCGCGCCGAACGGGATCCCGTGGAGGAGTCCGCGCCACTTGCCGTCCGCGATCTCGGTGTCCGCCGCTCGTGCCGCGGCTCGCGCGCGATCGGGAACGAGGTGGACGACGCAATGGAGCAGCGGATCGAGTCGTTCCAGGCGCGCGAGGCACAGATCGACGAGTTCGAGGGACGTCACCGTGCGCGCGCGGAGGTGTGCCGCGAGTTCCGGGATCGAAGCGAAGGCGAGACTCTCGAGGTCCGCCGGTCGCACGACGCTCGGTGTCGCGATCGGCACGAGTTCGATCCGCGGTGGACGCGGTGCCATTCCTGGAAGCAGGGGAGAGAAGGCGAAAGCTGGAGCCAAGTCGTTCGGCAGCGACTCGGCACGCAGGATCGCGAAAGTCGCCGCTTGTTCGGCGGCCAGCCCGCGCAGTTGAGCGACCTCGGCGTCGGTGAATGAGAGCCCGGCCTGTCGACCTGCGGCGACGAGTTCGGCATCGGCGGATGTCGGATCGATGGACTGGGCACGCGCGGAATCACCGGCGAGGATCAGCACGAGCACGAAAAGGTGGCGCATGTCGCCGACACTATCCGAGCCCGCCCACGAACGCTGGCCGACTTGCCCGGAAGAACTCCGAGTTCGGCCTCTCGACACGCGCGTGCAGGCTTCGAGGCACACGGAGCGAGCGATCACCGCGAGGGTGCCGGGAACAGATCGGGATCTGTCGTTCGCGGACGTGAGTTGCCACACTTCCGCGCGACTTGAACGCGTCTCCTCCGTCGCCCGCGAAGCGACCGCTCCTCGAGCGAGTCGGCTTCCACCGCCCGGAGCTGCGAGCCTGGGCGCTCTACGACTGGGCCAACTCCGCGTTCTTCACCGTGGTCATCACCGCGGTGTTCCCGATCTTCTTCCTGTCCGTCGTCGCGAGTGACTTGCCCGAAGACGAGAGGCGCGCCGTGTTCGGCTGGGCCACGACGGCCAGCCTGGGTGTCGTCGCACTCCTCTCGCCCTTGCTCGGCGCCGTCGCGGACTATGCGCGCCTCAAGAAGAAGCTCTTCGCGGTCTTTCTCACGCTCGGAGTCCTGTCCACGGCCGGACTCTTCTTCGTGGGGCCGGGCGATTGGACTCAGGCCTGCTGGCTGTTCGCCCTCGCCAACATCGGTGCCGCGGGTAGCTTCGTCTTCTACGACGCACTGCTCTCGTCGGTCGCGCGTCCGGACGAACTCGATCGCGTGTCGACGAGCGCGTATGCGCTGGGCTACCTCGGCGGTGGTCTGTGCCTCGGCTTGTGCCTACTCCTGATCTCGAAGCCGGAGCTCGTCGGAATCGTGATCGCCCCCGATGCGACCCCGTTCGAGAAGAGCCTGCCGGCGCGTCTCGGGTTCCTGGTCGTCGCCGCGTGGTGGGCGGTGTTCTCGATCCCGTTCTTCAAGCACGTGCACGAACCCGCGCTGCCGCTCGAGCACGACGAGGTCGCGGGGACGAACCCCGTCGTCGCTGCCGTCGTGCGCATCTCGGAGACGTTCCGCGAGCTCGGCCGCTACAAGCACACCGTCCTCTTCCTGATCGCGTTCCTCGCCTACAACGACGGCATCGGGACGATCCTGCGCATGGCGACCGTGATCGGCACCGAGCGCAAGATCCCGTTCGAGACGATGATGACGAGCATTCTCGTCATCCAATTCGTCGGCATCCCGTTCTCGGTTCTGTTCGGCAAGCTCGCGGATCGGTTCGGCCCGAAGCGCTCGATCCTCGGCGCTCTGGTCGTGTTCGTCGTCGTCTGCGCGCTCGGATACCGACTCTCCACTCCGGGCGAGTTCATCGCGATGGCGGGGCTCGTCGGGATGGTGCAGGGGGGAGCGCAGGCCCTGAGCCGCTCCCTCTTCGCGAGCCTCGTGCCGAAGCACAAGGCGGGTGAGTTCTTCGGACTCTTCTCGACGCTCGAGAAATTCTCGGGCGTCCTCGGGCCGCTGGTCTTCAGCCTCGCGCCGACGCTCGGCTTCGCGATCCTGACCACCAACGGCTTCTTCATCGTCGGCGGAGTCCTGCTGCTCTTCGTGAACGTCGAGCGCGGTCGTGCCGTCGCGCGCGAGATCGACGCGCGCGAAGCCGAGTTGGCGGCGGCACGGCACTCGGAGAGGCTGTGAAGCCATCGATCGTCAGGCCTCTCGAAACCTACTTGCGTCCTCCGCGACGCGAGCGCC
>CAZKIY010000011.1:0-2176 GCA_964552875.1 uncultured Planctomycetaceae bacterium | reverse complement strand
CACCGGATCGGGCGCGCGCGGAGCTTGTTGGTTCTGCTGATTCATCATCTGCTGCGCGAGCCCGAGCCCGACGCCGAGACCCGCGCCGCCGAGCAGACCGGAATTTCCGCCGCCTTCGCCGCCGCCACCTTTCGCCATGCCCTCACCGGCACCGAGCATCGCCTTGCCGGCTGCGAACTCGCGGAATGCGCCGACACCGCCGACGGTGCGCAGGTAAGCCGCGTCCGTGTAGAGCTTCTTCAGGTTCACGGCGTCCGTCTCGTCGATCGCGACGACGAAGTTGCCGAGCCGCACGATCTTCAATCCGTAGCTCGCGACGTGCGTGTCGAGAGCGCCGATCACCTCGGTCTCGACCTCTTCCGTGTACGCGCCCGACGTGACGTCGAGCAGCGGCCACTTGTTCTTGACGAGGAGTTGCGCGACTCGATCACGAATCGTCTTGAGCACTTGCTCGCGCATCCAGGGCTGCACCTCGAAGGCTTGCGCCAATCCGGTGCCGACCAAGTTCACGATGAGCTGCTCGGGGTTCGTGACGCGGAAGCTGAACTCACCGTGGACCATCGTCTGCACGGGCACGCCCGACTTCGGGTCCTCGACGTTGCCGATCGGGCCGCCGAATTTGGCGCCTGTGAACTCGCGCATCGTGACGAAGAAGACTTCCGTGATGAACAGGCGCCCATCCGTCAGCTTGTCGAGGAGCTGCCCGAGGAAGGGGATGTTCGTGCTGTCGAGCGTGTGCCGTCCGGGTCCGAGCGTTCCGACCACGCGGCCGTCGCGGAAGAAGACGGCCTGTTCGTCGGCGTTGACTGTCAGCTGAGCGAATTTCGGGACCGTCGGATCGGGGTGCTTCCACACCACGTGGCTCTTCGCCTCGTCCGGGCGCGCGATGACGAGTTCGCCCACGCCACCCTTGAACCAGTCCATGACACCCATCGTCGATCTTCCTTTCGTCGGCCGGGCGGAAGGCCCGGTCATTCGCCGTATGTACGCGACAAGCTACGCGAACCTTCAGGCCTTGTGAAAGTGGATCGAAGGAGCCGAGCTCGCGAGCGTAGGATCGCACGCTCGTGTCGCAGCCCCCCCCTCTGCCGCCGGGACCGAACGGTCCTCCTTCCACGACGCCGTCGCCCTCGGCCGAGCACGAGATCAGCGCGCGCGCCGTCCAGGTCAAGTGCCCCAATTGCGGCGCGAACATGGTCTGGGATCCGGAGGCGGACGCGCTGTCCTGCGGCTACTGCCGCCACACGCTCGTCGTGCCGCGACTCGAAGGCACGATCGTCGAGCGCACGCTGGAAGAAGTCGGGACAGCGGCGCGAGGCTTCGGCGTCGCGACGCGCGCAGCGAAATGCACGCGCTGCGGCGCAAAGACGGATTTCGTCGGCCAGGACGTCAGCACCGCGTGCGTTTTCTGCGGAGCTCCCACGGTGCTCGAGGAGAGCTCCTACCGGAATGCACTGCGCCCCGAGTCGGTGATCCCGCTCGACCTGTCACGCACGCAGATCGAGGGTGCTTTCAAGACATGGACGAAAGGGCTGTGGTTCCGCCCCAACGAGTTGAAGCGCGCGCGCGTCGACGGTGCTCGTGGTCTCTACGTCCCGGCCTGGTCTTTCGACGCGAACGTGTTCAGCCAGTGGAGTGCCGACGCCGGCTGGTACTACACGGTCATGGAGCCGCGTCCCGTGATGGTGAACGGGAAGATGTCGGTGCGAATGGTCCCGGTGCAGAAGGTTCGTTGGGAGCCGGCGTTCGGTGAACGCCGCGATGTCTTCGACGACCTGCTCGTCCATGCGTCGAAGGGACTCTCGCCGAAGCTCGCCGCCGAACTCGGTGGCTTCGAAACGAAAGGGCTCGTGCCGTACCGTCCCGAATACTTGTCGGGTTGGAGCGCCGAGGAATATGCGGTGGATCTCGAGAGCGGTTGGAAGCGCGGCTTGGAGCGCATCGAGGAACACCAGACTTCTCGTTGTTCCGGCGACGTGCCCGGCGACACGCAGCGCAACTTGCGTGTGCGGAATACGGTGTCGGACGTGCGCTGGAAGCTCGTTCTTTTGCCCGTGTGGAGCGTGACGTATCGCCACGGCGGCAAGGATTTCGCGGTGCTCGTCCACGGCACATCGGGACGCGTCGTGGGGGATGCGCCGTACTCGTGGATCAAGATCGCGGCGCTCGTGTTCGC
>CAZKIY010000010.1:9196-30337 GCA_964552875.1 uncultured Planctomycetaceae bacterium | reverse complement strand
GGGCTACCAGCTGCGGCTGACGAAGTCCTGCATCGTGAAGAGGATCATCATGCCGACCCAGAAGAAGCCGGCGGCCGCGAACAGCCACACCATCTTCGAGGAGTACTTCACGTGCATGAAGTAGAGGACGACCAGCGCGGCTTTCACCGTCGCGATCGCCAACGCCACGACGACGTTCATCGCACCGAGGTCGATCGTCGCGGTCCAGACGGTGAGGATCGTCCCGACCACGAGGGCCAGGAAGACCGCCCAATAGATGCCGAGCGGCAGGACGTGATGCTCCGCGCCGTGCGAATCAGTGCCCGAGGCCATAGTGCGCTCCCAAGAGGTACAGCATCGGGAAGAGGAAGATCCACACGAGGTCGACGAAGTGCCAGTACAGGCCGACGTTTTCGAGCGGCAGATAGCGTTCGGGCGTGAAGTAGCGCTTGCGAGCCTTGATCAGCACCCAAGTCATGATGCCGAGCCCGACGATCATGTGGAACGCGTGCAGGCCCGTCATCGCGAAGTAGATCGAGAAGAAGATGCGCGCCTGCGGGCCGTGCTCACCGAAAGCCGCATAATCGAAGGTCGGACCGGGCATCAGGTTCAATTCGTACTTCGACATGTACTCGAAGTACTTCACGACGAGGAACATCGCCCCGAAGATCATCGTGGCGACCGTCTGCCAGACGACCTGTCGGTACTTGCCGGTCTGCGCAGCGCGAATGGCGAACGCCATCGTGAGGCTCGAGACGATCAGCACGAGCGTATTCAGGCCCCCAAGCTTCCAGTCGAGGTGCGAGCTCGCCTTCATGAACGCTTCGGGATAGAGGTTCCGGTACACGGTGTACGCCGTGAACAAGGCCCCGAAGAACATGACTTCGGTGATGAGGAACGCCCACATGCCGAGCTTCTCGGTCTCCTCCTGTTGGGCGAGGTCCTCGAAGTGGCTGTACGTGGGCCGCCGGACTCCGGCCGGCAACGCGTGAGAGTGATCAGCGGACACTCGTGGCCTCCTTGTGTCCGTGGGTGTTCGTCGTGTCGATCCCGCAATGGGGCTCGTCACCGTAGGCGTACGCCTCCTCGGTCACACGGACGGGACCGTGGAAGTTGTGCGTGATGGGTGGCGACTCGATCTGCCACTCGAGCCCCTTCGCTCCCCAGGGATCGTTGCCGACCTTCTTGCCCCACTTCAGGGACCAGGCCAGATAGACCATGGGCAACAGGTAACCGGCACCGAGGATCGAAGCTCCGGCGGACGAGAGCAGGTTGAAGACGCCGAATTCCTCGGGGTAGACGTGATAACGACGCGGCATTCCTTGGAAGCCGACGATGAACTGCGGCATGAACGTCAGGTTGAAACCGACGAAGACGATGATCGCGGCGAAGCGCGCGAGGAACTCGGGGTACATCACGCCGAACATCTTCGGCCACCAGAAGTGGATGCCCGCGAGGAAGGCCATCACCATCGAGCCGACCATCACGTAGTGGAAGTGCGCGACGATGAAGTACGTGTCGTGCAGGTGGCGGTCTACGGCCATGATGCCGAGGAACACGCCCGTGAGCCCGCCGATCGTGAACAGGCCCATGAACGCCAAGGCGTAGAGCATCGGCGTCGTCAGCTCGACGTTGCCCTTGTAGAACGTCGCGGCCCAGTTGAAGACCTTCACGGCCGATGGCACGGCGACGAGCATCGTGATGACGGAGAACACCATGCTCGCGTACACCGATTGCCCGGTCGTGAACATGTGGTGGCCCCACACCATGAAGCCGAGGATGGCGATCGCGAGGCTCGAGAACGCCACGAACGAGTAGCCGAAGATCCGCTTCTTGGTGAAGCAGGCGATGACTTCGCTGATCACGCCCATCCCGGGCAGGATCATGATGTAGACAGCCGGGTGGGAGTAGAACCAGAAGAGGTGCTGGAACAGCACCGGGTCGCCACCGATCGTCGGGTCGAAGATACCGATGCGGAAGATGCGCTCGAGCGCGAGGAGGAAGATCGTCGTCGCCAGCACGGGCGTCGCGAGCACCATGATCAGCGCCGTCGCGTACTGCGCCCAGATGAACAGCGGCAGCCGGAACCAGGTCATGCCCGGCGCACGCATCTTGTGGATGGTGACGATGAAGTTCAGACCCGTGAGGATCGAGCTGAACCCCGTGATGAAGACGCCGACCGCGGTCAGCGCGACCTGCGAGTTCGAGTACGTCGAGCTGTACGGCGTGTAGAAGGTCCAGCCCGTGTCGACGCCGCCCGAGATCGCGACGATCAGCGTGAAGATCCCGCCGACGACGTAGATGTACCAGGAGAGCAGGTTGATCTTCGGGAACGCCAGGTCGCGCGCCCCGATCATGATCGGCACGAGGAAGTTCCCGAGCACCGCCGGGATCGACGGCACGAGGAAGAAGAAGATCATCACGATGCCGTGCATCGTGAAGAGGCGGTTGTAGGTCTCCGCGTCGACGACGTCCCCCTTCGGAGTCGCCAGCTCGAGGCGCATCATCACCGCGAACAGGCCGCCGATCAGGAAGAAGAACGTGACCGAGATCAGGTAGAGGATCGCGATCCGCTTGTGGTCGACGGTCAGGAGCCACGACTTCCAGCCGTAGCCGTCGTTCAAGAAGTTCGGGTGTTGCGCTGCGGTCGGGGCGTGCGCGGTGCTCGCGCCACTGCTCTGCATGGTGGAACTGCTCATTACGGTGTGACCTTGAGCGACTTGATGTAGGCGGCGAGCTGCAGGATCTGCTCTTCGCCGAGCTGGCCCTCGTAGGTGGGCATCACGGGCTCGTAGTTCGCGACGATCTTCGCTTGGGGCTTCAGAATGGACTCACGGATGTACTCGTCGGTCACGAGCTCCTTGCCGCCTCCCTTGAGGTCGATCTCCTTGCCGTAGATGCCGGCGAGCAGCGGACCGCGCGGCGGGGCGCCGCCGATGTCCTTCGTGGCCGGATCGATTGGGTGGCAGCTCGAGCAGCGCATGGTCTCGAACAGGTTCTTGCCCGCGACTTCGGGCGCTTCGCCGGTCGATCCGGAGAGCCAGCGCTCGTAGTCGTCGCGCTCCATCACGGTGACCTTGCCGACCATCCGCGAGTGGCCCGTGCCGCAGTACTCGGCGCAGAAGATGTGGTACGTGCCGACCTTCGTCGGTTCGAACCACAGTTGCGTGTAGCGGCCGGGAACGACGTCCTGCTTCGTGCGAAACGCCGGGATGAAGTAGCTGTGGATGACGTCCTCCGACGTCATCGTCATGCGCACCGGTTGACCCACGGCGATGTGCAGGTCTTGGTTCTCGCGCACGCCCGAGGGGTGCTGGACCTTCCACATCCACTGCTTCCCGACGACGTACATGTCGACGGCGTTCGGCGGGACCTTTTGCATCGTCACGTAGAGCGACGTGCCCCAGGCGAAGAGGCCGATCACGATGACGAGCGGCAGCCCGGTCCAGAGGAGTTCGAGCGTGGTCGAGCCCTCGATCTGGACTGCCTTGCGGCCGTCATCGCACTTGCGATACCAGGTGCACAGGCCGACCACGACGATGCCGATCAGCACGACGAAGAAGACGGTCAGCGCGACCAGGAACCAGTAGAGGAGGTCGACCTGCGTCGCGATCGTCGACGCATTCGGCGGGACTAGGGGGATGTCTTTCCACATGGCGTTACTTGGTTCGGTCTCGTCCTAGGTTCCGCCAGCCGGTTGGGTCGCGACCCGTGCCAACGCGCGGTCGCGTCGCAGCATGGAGACGATGAAGATGAGGAGCAGGCTGAGAGTCAGCCCGGCTCCGAGTCGAACGACGTTGGTCACGACGAGTCCGTACTTGCCGGTCGCGGGATCGTGACGGAAGCAGAGCAGCGTGATCGCGTCGACCAGACTGCCGATGCGGCCTTCGGAGGACTCGACGAGTGCGAGGCGCATGTCGAGCTTCGGGAAGACGACGTCGATGAAGTAGCGCGAGACCTTGCCGCTCGGCGTGAGGATCACGACACCGCCGGCGTGCGCGTACTCGCCGACCTCTTCGTCGTAGAAGTAGCGGAAACCCACCGAGTCGCAGATCGCGTCGATCGAAAGCTGATCGCCGGTCAAGAAGTGCCAACCGCGATCGCCACCGTCCGCTCCGAGGGCCTTCACGTAGCCGGCCTTCTTCTTGGCCGACAGTTCGGGCGTCTCCTTCGGATCGATGCTGATCGTGACGACGTCGTAATCGGTGCCGATCGCCAGTGAGTCGAGCTGGCGCAAGCTCGCGGACAGGCCGTTCAGGACCTGCGTGCAGAGCATCGGGCACTCGTAGTAGACGAGCGACAGGATGACCGGTTTGTCCTTCACGAGGTCGCCGAGGCGCACCTCCGTGCCGTTCGAGTCGCGGAAGCGCAGGTCGAGCGGGATCTGTTCGTCGAGCTTCTGGACGAACTTGACCTCGCGGGTGATCCGATTGAACTGCTGGGTCGCGTGCGCGCTCGTCGACGAAAGCGCGGCCGCCGCGAGGACGAATCCTGCGGAGCGCACGATCGATCGGAGCGCGGGGATCTGCACGGATCAGTCCTTCGGCTTCTCTTGGACGGGGAAGCCCTTTTGCAGGGCGAGGTCCATCGCGCGCTCGATGGGGACGTGGACGATCTTCCCGTCCTGGTCGACCCAGCCGTACGAGCCGATTTTCTTCGACGCTTCGGCGCGCATGTCGCTCCACATGCGCGTCGTGAACGGTTGACGTTGCGACAGATCGACGGGCCGGCCGTCCCAACCCTGCTTGACGCCGCGCTGCATCTCGAGATTCGGCGCGACCGGGATCGGATCGTTCAAAGCGGCGAGCGGGTGCGACTCACCGTCGCCCAGGACCGGGATCTTCTGCATCAGACGCAGCATCCCGAACGTCCCGACGAATGTGATCACGAGGGCGACGAGCAACCAGAACGTGAACTTCAGGACCGTCGACAGGGTCGCGTCCTTCTCTTCGTAGTTCGGCGAGTACTTCTCGGTGACCATGCGTGTGCTTTCGTGCTCGCTCAGTGGTGGGCGTGACCGAGTGCCTCTTGGACCGCCGCCTCGTGGCGCGGCGACGTGAGCGGGTGGGCCTTGAGGCGGTTCATGAAGAACCACAACCACAGACCGCCGAGCCCCACCGGTGCCGCGAAGTCCATCCAGTGCGGCGTGAGCGCCTCGGGATGGAACACGGGCACGATCTGCCAGTAGACGTCGACGTGCCGCATGACGATGAGGAGCAGCGCGACGGGGACTACGTACGACGCGTCGCGCTTGATGCGGCGGATGAGCAAGAGGAAGAACGGCAGCGCGAAGTGCAGGACCGCCAACGCGATCAGCACGACTTGCCAGCTCGTTTCCGCGCGCACGAGGTACCAGGGCGTCTCTTCGGCGAGGTTGCCCGACCAGATGATCAGCCCCTGGCTGAAGCTCGTGTACGCCCACAACATGACCATGGCGAACATGAGCGTGCCGAGGTCGTGGAACAGGTTGCCCTTCGCGAACGCGCGGAACGGCTCGTGGTCCCTGACCCACGAAGTGAACAGGATGGAGAACGCCATCGTCGCGAGCGCGCAGCCGACCATGTAGATGACGCCGTACATGGTCGAGTACCACTTCGGGTCGAGCGACATCATCCAGTCGAACGTCGCACCGGTTGCGGTGAGCGCGAAGATCAGGACGCCCGGACCGCTGAGGTACCTCGCGATCTTCTCGTCCTTCTTGTCGCCGCTCGCGTCGAACTTCGCCGCCGCGCGCAGGATCCCGAAGCCGAGACCGATCCACAGCACGAAGTAGAGGACCGTGCGGCCGAGGAATCCGTTGACGTTCAGCCACGGAACCTTGTGCGCGAGGAGGTGATCCTCGGGGATCCCGAGTGCCGCGTTGCCGTGCACGAGATCGTGGTCCGTCCACGGATAGAGCCAGTAGTTGCCGATGTACCCGTGCTCACCGTGCGACGCCGCGCCGTGGCCGTCCGGATGCGTGACGAGGCCGATCGCGACGGGTACGAACATCAACGCGAGGAACGGCAGCGTGCGAATGCCCGCTTGGAGCTGACGTCGGATCGCGAGCCCCCAGAATCCACCCGTGAGGTAGTGGATCATGGTCAGGATCAGACTTCCGAGCCCGAACATCGCGACGCAGCAGAACGCGAAGAGGTACGAGCGGAAGAACTGACCGCGGTCGGACACGAAGCCCCACGCCAGCAATGCGGCGCCGAGGACCCCGAGCACGAGAGCCGTGCGTTGGATGCGATCGAGCTTGGAGCGCAGTTCGTTGTTCACTGGATCATTCCCCGCGCTGGAGGCGGTCGCGTTCGGCCGGCGGGACATCTTCGATGGTCGCGTTCTGGCTCTGCTGGAGAGCGCGCACGTACGCCACGATCGCCCAGCGATCCTCGGACTTGATGCGGTCCGCGAGGTCGTACATGACGCCGAAGCCGTTCGTGATGACGCCGAAGACGTATCCCGGCGACGCCTGACGCAAGCGGTCGATGTGATAGCTGGGCGGGCGCTTCAAGCCGCGCGACACGATCATGCTGTCGCCGTCGCCGAGCATCCCGTGGCAGTTGATGCAGTAGATCGCGTAGCGCTCGCGGCCACGCGCGAGGATCTCCTTCGTGATCGGCATCGGGAACGCCTCGGCGTCCTTGCCGTCGATCTTCCCTTGATGGAGGTGCGTGTCTTCGAACAGACGGCCGCGTGCGACCGTGTTCGGCACGAGCGGGCGCATCGAGCGACCGTCGGCGAAGAACGTGGACTTCGCGTACGGCTTCAAGCGCGGCTGGTCGTGCATGTCCTGCCGGCATCCCGTGAGGAACGGGAACGCAGCACACGCGGCGAGGGCCAAGAGTTTGGCCCGAAGCGATTGGGGCAGGGACCGCATCAGTTCGGGACCTCCTCGATCGAGAGCGGCTTCCGTCGTGCGAGGAACTCGCGCGTCGTCGTCGCATCGAACTTCGGGTCTTCCGCCTGGATCAGGAAGAAGAACCGGCTGCGCGTCGCCTCGGCGAAACGCTTCACGTGGAAGAGCGGGTGGTAGGGCTGCGGGAAGCCGTTCATGATCAGCATCCCGAACACGGCCGTGAGCGCGGCGAAGAGGATCGTCGTCTCGAACATGGGGACGATGAACGAGGGCCACGAGAGCCACGGCCGACCACCGATGTTCGTCGGGTACTCGATGACCGAGACCCAGTATTGGAGCGCCGCTCCGATGAACATCCCGGCGAGTCCGCCGAGCAGGACGAAGAGTGGGAGCTTGTTGGTCAAGCCCATCGCTTCGTCGAGCGCGTGGATCGGCATCGGCGAGAAGGCTTCGACCTTCGTGAAGCCTTCTTGCCGTGCTTGACGCGCCATGTCGACGAGCGCTTCGGGCTTGTCGAACTCGGCCAGCAGGCCGTGGATCGCAGTCGTTTGCTTGCCGTAGGCCATGTCAGTTCCTCCCGCCATGGTCGTGGACCGCCGGAGCCGGTGAACCGTGCGGAGCATCCCCGTGCGGAGCATCACCGCGCGGAGCAGCCTTCCCGGTGACTCCCGACTTGGGCACGAGCAGTCGCATCTCGAAGATCGCGATCATCGGCAGGAACCTGATGAACAAGAAGAAGCTCGTCAGGAAGAAGCCGATGGTCCCGAGGTACATGCCCCAGTCCCAGATCGTCGGCGCATACATGCCCCACGACGACGGCAGGTAATCGCGGTGCAGGCTCTGCACGATGATCACGAAGCGCTCGAGCCACATGCCGATGTTCACGGACATCGACACGCCGAACAGGATCCAGATGTTCCGACGCGCTGGCGCCCACCAGAAGATCTGCGGGATCGTGCAGTTCGTGAGGAGCAGCGCCCAATAGAAGAGCGCGTAGGGACCGCTCAACCGGTTCTGCAGGAGGTAACCCTCGTACACCGAGCCCGAGTACCACGAGGCGAACGCCTCCATCGCGTAGCCGTAGGTCACGATGAGACCCGTGGCGAGCAGCACCTTGGCCATGTTGTCCAGGTGCTTCTCCGTGATGAAGTCCTTCAGTCCGTAGAAGGCGCGGATCGGCAGCGCGAGCGTCAGCACCATCGCGAAGCCCGCGAAGATGGCGCCGGCGACGAAGTACGGCGGGAAGACGGTCGTGTGCCAACCGGGGACGATGCCCGTGGCGAAGTCGAAGGACACGACCGAGTGCACGGACAAGACGAGCGGCGTCGAAAGGCCCGCGAGCAGCACGGTGGCCGTCTCGAAACGGTTCCAGTGGCTCGCCGCGCCGCGCCAGCCCATCGCGAGCATGCCGTACGCGACCCGCGCGACCTTGTGGCGCGCTTGGTCCCGCAGCGTCGCGAGGTCTGGGATCATCCCCGTGTACCAGAAGAGCAGCGAAACGGTCGCGTAGGTCGAAACGGCGAAGACGTCCCACACGAGCGGCGAGCGGAACTGCGGCCACATGCCCATCGTGTTCGGATAGGGCAGCAACCAGTACGCGAGCCAAGGTCGTCCCGTGTGGAGCAGCGGGTACATGCCGGCGCACGCGACGGCGAAGATCGTCATGGCCTCGGCGAACCGGTTGATCGACGTGCGCCATTCCTGACGCAGCAAGAGCAGCACGGCCGAGATCAGCGTCCCGGCGTGGCCGATGCCGATCCACCACACGAAGTTGATGATGTCGAACGCCCAGCCGACCGGGACGTTGTTGCCCCAGATGCCGACGCCCGTCATCACCAGGTTGATGATGGTGGCGACCAGCATGATCACGCCCACCGAGGCGATGCCCATCACCGCGTGCCACCCGAGCGGCGTCTTCGCCAGCGGGGACAGAACGATCTCCGAGATCTTGTCGGTGATCGACGCGATCGTGTGGCCCGGCCCGATCAGCGCGTCACGCGCCTCGGTCTTCTGTTCGTCCTTCATGGGGTCGGGTGGCTAGGGGAGGCTGACGCGGAGCACTCAGCGCGCTTCGCGACCGTTTCGGTCGTGTGGATGAGCTTGGCTCCGCCGTTCGCGGAACCTGCGCGACTCGTGACGAGCCGCGAGCTCGGAGCCCGAGAAGAATTCACGGGCCGAGCGCCGCGGAGAGGCGCAGCTTGTTCTCGAGAGGACCCAGGCTCGATGTCCTCACGGCCTCTCAGTTCGGAGCGCCGTGAGCTCAAGCGCTCTCGAGGGCCGCGAGTTCGGGGTTCGGATTCCGGATCTTCGCCAAGTAGGTCGTGCGCGGCTTCGTGTTCAGTTCTTCGATGAGCCCGTACTCGTGCGGCTCGGCTCGTAGCTGCGACACGGCGCTCTTCGGATCGGCGATGTCGCCGAAGGTGATGGCTTCGGACGGGCAGACCTGCTGACAGGCCGTGACGATCTCGCCGTCCTTGATCTTGCGTTGCTCGCGCTTCGCGGTGATGCGCGTCTGGTTGATGCGCTGAACGCAGTACGTGCACTTCTCCATGACGCCGCGCGAGCGCACGGTCACGTCCGGGTTGCGCTGCAGTTTCAGCGTTTCCGTGACGTAGTCGGAATAGAGGAGGAAGTTGAAGCGCCGCACCTTGTACGGGCAGTTGTTCGAGCAGTACCGCGTGCCGACGCAGCGGTTGTAGACCATCTCGTTCAAGCCTTCGGGGCTGTGCTGCGTCGCGCCGACCGGGCACACGACCTCGCACGGCGCGTTTTCGCAGTGCATGCACGGGACCGGTTGGCTGTGGATGCGCGGGTTCGCTTCCGGGCCGTCGAAGTAGCGATCGATGCGGATCCAGTGCATCTCGCGGCCGCGCAGGACTTGGTCCTTGCCGACGACGGCGATGTTGTTCTCCGCTTGGCAGGCCGTGACGCAGGCGCCGCATGCCGTGCACGAGCTGAGGTCGATGACCATGCCCCACTGGTACTCGCCGACGGGGCGACCCATCGTGTCGATCTCGCGCTGGACCGCCTTCTTGTACATGTCGGTGTCGCCGAAGTGGTGCAGGCGATCCTTCGCATCGAGGCTGTGCGGATCGGCTGCGAACCCTTCGACGTCGCGCACGCGCAGGATCTGGCGCTTCTTGACCTCGCCTTGGACGATGTCGTAGTCGACGTGTTCTTGGGTCGAGGCGAGCTTCACCGACTCGCCGACCTTGCTGATCTCCGCACCCGAGACCTTCCACGAAGCGGCGCTCGTGCGCAGCGCGAACACGTCGAAACCGGCCGCGTTGCCAACCTGACCCGCGCGCGTGCGGCCGTAGCCGAGGTGCAGCGTGATCGACGAATCCGCGTGTCCCGGCGAGACCCACACCGGTCCGCGGACCGTGCGGCCGCCTTGCGCGACGTCGACGACGTCGCCGGTCGCGAGTCCCATGCGCGCCGCGAGAGCGGGCGCCATCTGCACAGTGTTGTCCCACGTGACCTTGGTCGCGGGCTTCGGCAGCTCCTGCAGCCAACCGTTGTTCGCGAAGCGGCCGTCCCAGATCGTCGGGTCGGGCCGGAAGACGACCTCGATGCCAGCCGGACTCGGAGTCGGCGCGGCGACGACGGACTTCGCCGTCGCCGACACGGTCGCGAACGCCGTCTCGGGGATCACGCCGTCGTGCAACCAGCGCCGCCAGTTCCTTTCGAACGCGTCGGGGCGTTCCTTCTGCCACGTCGCGCGCACGGCGTCGTAGCCGGACTCGGTCCCCTTGTTCAGGATCGCGTTCACGATCTCCGTCGTGCTCTTCCCGCCGAAGAGCGGGAAGATCAGCGGCTGTACGATCGATGCGGTTCCGTCCGCGGCGCGCGCATCGCCCCAGCTCTCCAGGAAGTGCGCGGCCGGCACGTGCCACTCGCACAGGATGCCGGTCTCGTCGAGGAAGAGACCGTGGTGCACCTTCAGCGGCACCTTCGCGTACGCGGCCTTGAAGTCGAGATCGGCCGGCGCGTCGTAGACCGCGTTCACGCCGAGGAGCATGAGCACCTCGACCTTGCCGGCGTTCATCTCCTGGACGAGATCGCGCAGTGCCTCGACGTGGCCTTTCTCCTGCGGCAGGCAATCGACCGGCGGCAGGTAGCTCACCGTCGTGCCGACGTTGCCGAGCTTCTCGTTGATCGCGGCGACGAGGTGATGGACGACGGCCGGTTGCCAGTCGCCGACCGTCACGATCGACGCGCCCGCGTTCGCTTGGAGGTCCTTCGCGACCGCGGCGACCCAAGCATCGAGTTGCACGCTCGACTTGTCCGCGGTCTTCACGTCGAGCCCGAGGCGCTTCGCGAGGAGGCGCGTGAAGTCTTCGACGTCTTCCGAGCGCTGAGGGAGGCGGTGATCCGCCATCATCCCCGTCGGCGTCGGCGAGCTCTCGACGACGTAGAGTCGATTGAGCGCCGTGCGACCCTTGCGCGCCTTGCGGCCCTTCGCGAAGTCGCGCGCGGAACGCACGCTTTCGGGGCCGCCGCCCAAGAAGTCGCTGTCGAGCGCGAGCACGACTTTCGCCTTGGCGTAGTCGCAGTGGACCGCGAGGTCCTTCCCGAACGCGGCCACGGCGCCGGCCTTCTGCTCGTCACGATGGATCGCGTCCCATTGGACGATGCGTGCGCGCGGAAAGGCCTCGCGCACTTCGCGCATCTGACGCGCGAGCGTCGGCGAGACGATCGTCGGCATCACGATCGCGAGACCGGAGCCCTGCTTCGCGCTCTGCACGTTGAGCTCGGCGCGCAGCTCCGTGAGGAAGTCGTCGTACGACTGGAACCGACCGCGCTTCAGGACCGTCGTCGAACGATCGGGGTCGTAGAGCTCGAGCACAGTGCTCTGCGCGAACGCATCCGACGCGCCGCGGCTCGCGGGGTGCAACTCGTTGCCTTCGATCTTCGTCGGACGACCTTGATGGTTCTCGACGAGGAGGCCGATCGATCCGCGCGCCCACGGCATCGCGGTCGCGAAGTAGATCGGGACGCCCGGCGTCGTCGACTCGGGGTTCTTCGCGTAGGGGAGGATGCGTTCCTCCGGTTGCTTCGTGCACGCGGCGAGGCCCGCGAGACCGAGCGACGCGCCCATCAGCTTGAGCACCGTGCGGCGCTCGGGCTCCTCGAGCATCTTCTCCGCCTGATCCGGGTACTCGCGGCGCAGGAAGTCCTGGAAGCGCTCAGTGCCGGCGAGTTCCTCGAGACTGCGCCAGAACTCCGGTCCCGTCTTGCCGACGAGCTCGGGATACGCGCCGCCGTCCTGAAGGGCAACGGGGGGTGTCGCGGAGGGGATGGGGGAGGCCGGAGCCGGAATCGTGTGCTCGTCGATCATCGGTGGCAGATGGAGCAATTCGTCAAGTTCTCGACTTGGTACTCGGCCTTCAGCTCGGCCCCGAGTTCCGCCTGGGACTTGCCCAGCGCTTTCTCGGGATCCCAACCCATCTCGAAGACCTTCGAGCGCGGACGCAGGTGCTTCTCGGGCTCACGGTGGCACGCGAGGCACCACTCCATGTTGAGCGTGTTCTGCTTCCACATGAGCGGCATCTTGTCGACGCGCCCGTGGCAGCTCTCGCAACCGACGCCTTTCGAGATGTGGACGCCGTGGTTGAAGTAGACGAACTCGGGCAGGTCGTGGATGCGAATCCACTCGATCGAGGTGTCGTCGCGATAGCTCTTGCGCACGGGCTCGAGCATCTCGGCGTTCGTCCAGATCTGCGAGTGGCAGCTCATGCACGTCTTCGTCGAGGGAATACCGGCCGACGCGGCCTCTTCGACGGACGTGTGACAGTAGCGGCAGTCGATGCCGAGCCCGCCGACGTGGTGGGCGTGGCTGAACGGAACCGGCTGGATCTTCGGCACTTCGACGTCGGTGACGAGCGACGTGCGATTCGCCTGCAGCGTCGCGGCACCGACGGATCCGAGCAGCAGGACGGCCGCTACGACAGAAACCTTCGAGAGGGAGTTGAAGCTCGGGTGGAAGATCTGCGCCATGCCGGGTCGCGGCGCCGGGGGGCGCCTGCTCGAGGTGCCGGCGCCGTCTCGAACGCGCGTCGGCCGGGGGTTTCAGCAGCGCGCCGGAGCGACGTGGCGAGGTGAGTTCGCCATCGTCTTCCGCCGCGACATGCAGGGCGAAAGGTATAGGGGTTCGCTGTGTTCACGGCAAGCAAGGGGATGTTGCGAGCGCCCTCAAGTCTTGCGCCTCGCCCAAGTTCCGTGCGTGCCGAACTCGGACCGGAGTTGCGGACCCGGAATGCACGCTCCTGTCCGGCAGCTTGCGTTCACGGAAGGGGGAGCAGCTCGCACTCGAGACCCGAGTCACGCGCGCACGGGAGTTTCGAAATCGACTCGAAGGGTTCGCGCGCCGACCGGACGGCCGCCGGGTGTACCACGCAAGAACGGAGTGGTCCTTGTGGAGCCGCGGACCCGGTTTCCCCGACCCGTGGGACACGCCGGTTCGGTGATGCGTGCAGTGATGTTTTTAGGACGCTGCTGGCCCTTCCCAGGCCAAATAGGAGGAAGATCCAACTCCAACTCCTGGGGAGCAAGCAGGCATCCGGTGCTCCCTCCCAGGTCAAAAACGACCACGCACATTCTGGTGTCCATTCGAAGAGAATTTGCGGGGTGTTTAGCGGCGGAGAAGCCTCGGTGCGCAACGGCCGGTACAGCTGAATCGCGACCCGCCGACGGGGCTGCAAACACCCCGCGCAGGTGGCGGTTCAGCCGCTGGCCGCGCAAGGCATAAGCTGCTATTACAAAAGGAGTTGCGTCAGGATAACCAGGGTCGTCCGGGAGCTCGAGCGGTAAGCCGCGATCTTGGCCGCGTCTTCATGGAGGCTTTGCAAGGGAGGCGTCTCCTACTCGCGTCCCAACGACACGTCACTACTGCTCGCCTAGGCCAGCACCCAGCCCCACGTGGGCAAGGAACTCGCGACCATGATCCATCAACTCACTCTGCGCGCGCTGAGCCTCGGCGCCGCGGCCACGGTCCTCGGTCTCACCGCGACCGCGCAAGCCGTCAAGGTCGACGCGAAGATCGCCCCCTACACTTCCGTCCCCGGAGTTTCGGGCAACGTGAAGAGCATCGGCTCCGACACGCTGAACAACCTGATGACGCTCTGGGCCGAAGGCTTCAAGAAGCAGTACCCGGCCGTCACGATCGAGATCGAGGGCAAGGGGTCGTCGACCGCGCCGCCCGCTCTCATCGAAGGCTCGGCCACGTTCGGCCCGATGAGCCGCGAGATGAAGCAGAAGGAGATCGACGACTTCGAGAAGAAGTACGGCTACAAGCCGACGGCGATCCCGACCTCGATCGACATGCTCGCGGTCTACGTCCACAAGGACAACCCGATTGCGAGCCTCACGCTCGAGCAGGTCGACGCGATCTTCTCGAAGACGCGCAAGAGCGGCTTCGCGAAGGACATCGTCACGTGGGGCGAGCTCGGCCTCACCGGCGACTGGGCCGACAAGCCGATCAGCCTCTACGGCCGCAACAGCGCTTCGGGCACGTACGGCTACTTCAAGGAACACGCGCTCTACAAGGGTGACTTCAAGGACTCCGTGAAGGAGCAGCCGGGCTCCAGCTCGGTCGTGCAAGGCGTCGCGGCCGACAAGTACGCGATCGGCTACAGCGGCATCGGCTACATGACCGCCGACGTGCGCGCCGTCCCGCTCGCGAAGGACGCGAAGGGCGCGCCGATCTCGGCGACTCCCGACAACGCGTACTCGGGCGCGTACCCGATGGCGCGCTTCCTCTACGTCTACGTGAACTACAAGCCGGGCACCGAGATCGAGCCGCTGCGTCGTGAGTTCGTGCGCTACGTGCTCTCGAAGCAGGGTCAGGAAGACGTCGTGAAGGACGGGTACTACCCGCTGACCGCCAAGCTCGTGACGGATGCGTTGAAGTCGATCGGCCTCGGTGCGGTTGCCGCAGTTCCCGCCTCGTCGGGCCGCTGATCCTGAGCTGCTGTCCGAGCGCGGATTCCGCTCGGGCAGCAGCGAATTCCGCAAGCGCGTGCGTTTCTCTCGACCTCACGCACGACGCGGCGCCGGAATCAATAGACACCCGGGATGAGCCCCCAATCCTTCACCGGCCGCGGCCGGCGCCGTCAAACGCGCCGCGGCGTGCTCATCGCCGAACGGGTCGCGCGGATCCTCATATCGATCGGCGGCCTCGGCACGATCCTGGCCGTCTCGCTGATCCTCGCGTTCCTGCTGTGGGTCGTCGCACCTCTGTTCCGCGGTGCGGACTTCGAAGATGGCGGATCACGCGTCCTCGCGGCTTCGTCCGCCGGAGAATCGACGCCCATCGCGGCCGGAGTGGACGAGTATCAGGTCATCGCCTGGGCGCTCGGTGCCGATGGTGTGGTGCGCGCATGGCGCCTGGACACCGGCGAATTGCTGCGCGAGGAGCGCCCGTTCGGTGACGTGCGACCGACGTCCGTCTCGCTGCCGCTCGACGATGGGCGGTACGCGGTCGGGTTCGAGGACGGACGTGTACGCCTCGTGCACTTCGCCTTCCTCACGGAGTTCCTCGATCCCGCTCGCGATGTCGAGCTCGCGAAGAAGCTCGAGAACTTGGAACGTGCGACCTGGAACGGGGGCGTCGTCCAACACACGCCCGAGGGGCAGTATCGCAGCCAGTCCCTCGTTCTCGAAGTCGGCGAGGCGGTCGACATCGGAGCGCGTTCATCGCTCCTCGCGGTCGACGCCGTGCTCGGCGGGGGCACGACGCGCGTCTTTGCGTACGAGAGTGCGGGCGCGTTGCGCATCGCCGAGGTCGAGCGCAAGGAGAACGTGTTCACCGGCGAGCTCACGGAGAGCGTCGCGATCCACGAGGTGCGCTGGTCGCCGCGGTCCGACGGAGTCGCGCCCGCACGCGTGCTGGTCGGTGGTGCCGGAGATCGGCTCTTCGTGTCGTGGCGCGACGGTGTCACGCGTCGCTACGACGCGCGCGACGTCGAGAACGTCGTTCCGGTCGAGGAGGTCGATCTCGTCGACGGTGAGGGCACGCTCGAGGCGGCAGCCTTCCTGATCGGGCGCGGCACGTTGGTCACGGGCGACTCCCGCGGGCGCATGCGCGCTTGGTTCGGCACGAAGCCCGAGAACGCTCGAACTGCGGACGGTGAGACGTTCGTGCGCACGCACGACATCCTCGAAAAAGGCGCGGCGATCCGCTGGATCTCGTCCTCCGCGCGCGGCCGATCGGTGGTCTCCGGGGCCGCCGACGGAACGATCTCGGTCGCCTATGTCACGAGCGACAAGGAACTCTTCTCGTCGCGCGTCGAGGGCGCGAGCGGCATCGACGCGGTCCTGCTCACGCCGAAGGATGACGGGCTCGTCGCGATCTCCGCCGGTCGGATCGCGAGTTGGAAGGTCGACCTCCTCCACCCCGAAGCGACGCTCGCCGCGCTGTTCCGTCCGGTCTGGTACGAGGGCTATCCCGAACCCGAGCACGTGTGGCAGAGCTCGAGCGGAACGGACGACTTCGAAGCCAAGCTCGGCCTGTGGCCGCTCGTCTTCGGCACGATCAAGGCGACGTTCTACTCGATGCTGTTCGGTGTTCCGCTGGCGCTGCTCGCCGCGATCTACACGTCCGAGTTCCTTCATCCCCGACTCCGCACGCCGCTGAAATCGACCGTCGAGATCATGGCCAGCCTACCGAGCGTCGTGCTCGGCTTCCTGGCTGCCATCGTCTTCGCTCCGTTCGTCCAGGGCGTGCTGCCCCAAGTCCTCGCGACGTTCGTGTGCGTTCCGCTCGCGTTGCTCTTCGGCGCGCGACTGTGGTCGCTTCTGCCGTCGAAGAAGTACGTGCAGTGGTCGGGCACGCAGCGCTTCGCCGCGATCGGACTCACGATTCCGCTCGGTGTCGCGCTGGCGTGGTGGATCGGGCCGCTCGCCGAGCGAGTCATGTTCGCGGGCAACCTCGAGAAGTGGTTGCACGGCGGATTCGGTAGCGCGTTCGGAGGCTGGTTCCTCCTCTTGATCCCGGCCGCGGCGCTCGTCTTCGCCTTCTTCTCCTCGCGCGTGATCGATCCCTGGTGGCGGTCGAAGCAGCGGGGCTGGACGCGCGACACCGCCGGTCGCAACGAACTCCTGCGCTTCGTGATGGCCACCGGCTTCGTGTTCGCGTTGGCCGCCTTCGCGGCGTTCGGCCTGGACACCGCCGGCTTCGACGCGCGCGGCGGCGTGCTCGACACCTATGTGCAGCGCAACGCGATGATCGTGGGTTTCGTGATGGGCTTCGCCATCGTGCCGATCGTCTACACGCTGGCCGAGGACGCGCTGACCTCCGTGCCCGGCCACTTGCGGCTGGCGTCGCTCGGCGCCGGCGCGACACCTTGGCAAACCGCGATGCGCGTCGTGATCCCGACGGCGATGAGCGGGCTCTTCTCGGCCGTGATGGTCGGACTCGGTCGTGCGGTCGGCGAGACGATGATCGTGCTCATGGCGACCGGCAACACGCCCGTCATGAGTTGGAACGTCTTCGACGGGTTCCGCACGCTCTCCGCGAACATCGCGGTGGAGCTGCCCGAGGCGGTCAAGAACGACACGCACTACCGCACGCTGTTCCTCGCGGCGTTGTGCTTGTTCGCGATGACATTCGTGTTGAACACCGTGGCCGAGGTCGTGCGGCAGCGCTTCCGCAAGCGGGCGTACCAACTGTGACGCTCACACTCGAGAAGCCTGCGCCGAAGCCGGCGGCGTCCGCCCCGCGCCGTCGCGAAGGACGTCGCATCACGTCGATCGGTGCGTTCGGCGAGCCGATGTTGTGGCTAACCGGCGGCGCGCTCGCGATCGCGCTCTTCATGATCGTTGGGCTGCTGGCCCTCGTCGTGCACCAAGGCACGTCGACGTTCTGGCCCCCCGAAGTTTGGCGCGTGGACACGGTGGACGGCCGCAAGTTCCTGGGCGAAGTCGCCGCGACGGACACCTACCGACCGGAACCGAGCGCGCTCGACAAGTTGCCGGTCGAACAGCGCCCTCGCGCTGCGGAATTCGTGGCCCTGAGCGAAGGCAACAGCACGCGCGAGATGTTGCGCACGGGCAACTTCGACGTCTCCGGCACGCACTTCACGTGGATCAGCGACTTCGAGGTGCTCCAGCGTTCGATGCCCGAATGGTCCGTCGTCGTCGAACGCTTGTCGTGGGGGCGCTTCTACGGCGAGCCGCGCGAGTTCCGAATCGGTGACGAAGTCATCGGTCGCACGCCCGGCGCGGCATGGGCTCGGTTCCAGGAACACCACGAAGCTTGCCTGGAGAGACACGCAGAGATCGAGCATCTCGAGACACACGAGATCGGCGCGGTGAACGACGAGATCGAAGAGGCCCGCCTCGCGCTCCGTCGACTCGAGCTCGAGAAGGGTCGCGCCAGCCCCGAGTACGCCGCCGCCGAAGCTGCCACAGAGCAGCAAGAAGTGGAGATGCGGGAGCGCTTCGCCGAGATCGAGTCGGAGATCCGCGCACTGAATGAGGAGAACGCGCGCTACGTCCTCGTGATGGCGACAGCGGACGGACAGACGGCCGAACTTCCAGCCGCGGAGATCGTCCGCGCTTATCCCGCGAACCAACTCGCATGGAGCGAGCGGCTCGCTGTCTACTTCTCGCGCTGGGGGGAATTCCTCACGGATGCGCCGCGCGAGGCGAACAGCGAAGGCGGTGTCTTCCCGGCCATCTTCGGCACGGTCGTGATGACGCTCCTGATGTCGGTGCTCGTCGTGCCGTTCGGCGTGCTCGCGGCGCTGTATCTGCGCGAGTACGCGAAGCAGGGCTTGATCGTCAGCGGCGTGCGCATCGCCGTGAACAATTTGGCCGGCGTGCCGAGCATCGTGTTCGGCGTCTTCGGCCTGGGCTTCTTCTGCTACATCGTCGGGGCGAGCATCGACGACCTGTTGTACGCAGAAAAACTGCCGAATCCGACGTTCGGTCGGGGCGGCCTGATGTGGGCCAGCTTCACACTCGCGTTGTTGACACTGCCGGTCGTGATCGTAGCGACGGAAGAGGCGCTGTCTGCCGTGCCGAGTTCGATGCGCGAGGGCTCTTACGCCTGCGGCGCGACGAAGTGGCAAACCATCTGGCGCATCGTGCTGCCGCGCGCGATGCCGGGCGTGATGACGGGCATGATCCTCGCGATCGCGCGCGGAGCAGGCGAGGTCGCACCGCTGATGCTCGTCGGCGCCGTGAAGCTCGCGCCCGAATTGCCGGTCGAGCTCGGATCCGCGTTCCCGTTCGTGTCCGTCCACCCCGAGCGCAGCTTCATGCACTTGGGATTCCACATCTACGACCTCGGCTTCCAGAGTCAGAACAGCGAGGCCGCGAAGCCGATGGTCTTCACGACCACGCTGCTCCTGATAGCGCTCATCATCGTCCTCAACGTCACCGCGATCTGGGTTCGCGGTCGGCTCCGGCGCAAGTTCCAGGCCGGGCATTTCTAGGACCCAGATTGGAGATGGATCCCATGGAAGTCTCAGTCCGCGGTAAGCTCCCGCGCCAGAAATCGACGCGCGGCGTGACGACTCCTACGAAGGACGGCAACCCCGTCACCAGCCCCGTTTTCGACGCCATCTCGCGCTCACAAGCGTTCGCGACGGAGGTGCACGAAGCTGTCGGCAAGGAAGAGTACGTCCTCGAAGTGCAGGACTTCCGCCTGTGGTACGGCGCGAAGCAAGCGCTGTACTCGATCCACCTGCCCGTTCCGCGCGGCAAGGTGACGGCGTTGATCGGACCCTCGGGATGCGGCAAGTCGACGCTCCTGCGCAGCGTGAATCGCCTGAACGACTTGAACGACACGGTGCGCATCGAAGGCGACATGCGTCTGAACGGCGACTCGATCTACGACTCAGGTGTCGACGTGATCGAGCTGCGCAAGCGCATCGGCATGGTGTTCCAGAAGCCGAACCCGTTCCCGATGAGCATCTTCGAGAACGTGATCTATTCGCTGCGGATCGACGGCGAGCGCAACAAGAAGGTGCTCGAGGAAGTCTGCGAGAAGAGCCTGCGCGGCGCGGGCTTGTGGGAAGAGGTCAAGGATCGGCTGCAGGAGAGCGCGCTGGCGCTGTCGGGCGGCCAACAGCAGCGTCTGTGCATCGCGCGCGCGATCGCGGCCGAGCCCGAGGTGCTACTGCTCGACGAGCCCTGCTCCGCGCTCGATCCCATCGCGACGGGGCGCATCGAGGACCTGATCGAAGAGCTGAAGGGCAGCTACTCGATCCTGATCGTGACGCACAACATGCAGCAAGCGTCACGCGCGAGCGACTTCACGGCGTTCATGTACCTCGGTCGCTTGATCGAGTACGGGCCGACGAACGACCTGTTCCTGAACCCGCACCTGTCCGAGACCGAGGACTACGTGACGGGGCGGTTCGGCTGAGAGCCAGCGAAGAAATCGATCGAACCGGCTCTCAGAATCTACGGGCGCCTCTCCGCGGCTGCTTCGAGCCCGTCATTCCTTCACAGGCTCTTCGAGCTACCTCCATGCGGGAAGCGGCTTACTGCGCCGTTCCGCTCAGTCGAATGCGGAACGGTTGCGACACGTTCGGCGCGTCGTGCGCGAAGTCGAGGTTCGCGTTGCGCACGCCCGTCGCCGTCAGTGGATTGAAGCGCACGCGGTACTGCACGTAGTTGCCGGCGTCGAGGGCCGCATCCTCGAGACAACTCGAGGTCACTTCGCTGCGCATGATGTTCGCGCACACCGGATGGAACTCGAGGTCGATGTTGTCCATGCCGCCGCACGTGTGGCAGTAGCTCATGATCGTGCCCTGCGAGCACGCCGTCGTGCTGTTGCAGTTCGAGTAGCAGAGATCTAGGGGGGGACAGTACGAGTGCGTGTGGCTCGAACCGAAGTTGTGACCCAGCTCGTGCGCGATCACGACGAAGTCCCACGTGAAACCGCCCGGCGCGCCCGTCCACGTACCCCAGTTGATGTTGCCGCTGATGTTGCCGCTGACGCCGTAGCCGAAGCTCTGGCTGCACAACACGCCGACGTAGGCGACGCCGCCTCCGAGGCCCGCGCCCGAAATGAAGTGAGCGAGGTTCGCTTGAACGGGCCAGCCGCTCGTGTTCCATGCGCCTTGGAACTCGTCGAGCAAGGCGCCTGCATCGCCGCCTGAATCCTGTGAAAGCCACGGATCCGACGCGCTCGAATGAAGGCCCAAGTACGCGATCGACAGCGTCGTCTGCACATCGGTGAAGTACTGGTCGCTGATCGCCGCCATCAACTGGGTGACGTACGACGTCGTCGCGTTCGTCGAACCGAATCGCTGGTAGAGCTGGTAGTCGGTCTCGATCGCGATGCGGCAGTTCGCGGCCGTCAGCGC
>CAZKIY010000010.1:0-9096 GCA_964552875.1 uncultured Planctomycetaceae bacterium | reverse complement strand
CGCGATCCCGGCATGTCGAGCACGCTGCCGCTCCAGACGGTGAGATCTCCGACGGACGCGACGAGCCCGCCCGGAACGTCCACGCCGTCGACGCGCAGCACTGCGTTCGCCGCGATGGGCAAGGGCAGTCGCCGTAGATCGAGCGTCACGTCGCCCAGCTCCGGCACGCTGAATCCGTGCAGTGTCGCGCGCGGCATCGAGGCGAGCTCCGCGAGCAACTCGGCGTCGAGAGTGAACGCGATGCCGGGTCCGCTGGTCGTCACGGGCTCCGAAAACGGCGCCAGCGCGGCCGGCGCCATCACGTAACCAAGTTCACCCGGGCCCGGCGGCGGCTCGAGCGGCGCCGCGTCGACGACGACGTCGAAATCGTTCGAATGCGCGCCGGAAACAAGCGGTGTACCGAGATCCATCGGTGATCCACCCGCGTTCGAAAGACGCACCAACGTGCCCGCGTTCGGGCCCGCCGCGACCGTCTGCGTGCCCAGTGCGATCAGCGCATCGTGCGCCAGGACGTTCTCCGTCCCCGTCGTTCCTTGCGTGACGACGAGCGCGGACGCGGACGTTGCATCGTCGTCCAGGATCGTGATCTGGTGCAAGGTGTTCGCGCCGAGGATCACGCCCGAACTCGGTGTCGTGACGCCGAGCCGGATCGTTTCGTTCGTCTCGATCGCCGAGTCGTCGAGCACGAGCACGCTCGCCTCCTGGGACGCGCCGTCGAGGCTCCCGGCAGAGAAGGTGATCGTCTGCTGAAGGACCGCCGCGTAGTCCACGCTCGTGACCGCGGATCCGCCTCCCGCGTCGACGAGGCGCGCGCTCGCGGCGACCCCCAACGTCTCTCCCGGATCGAGGTCGAGGGCGATCGTCACATCGTGGGGGACCCCCGACTCGTCGGACTTCGTACTCGAGGACGTGGCGAAGTGGATCCTCGCGACATTCACGTCGGTGATGGTCGCCGTGTGCGTGGTGAAGCCGCCCGTGACGCCGCCGCTCGCTGCGCCGAGTGCGAGGAGCACCGTCTCGCTCGTACCCTCGACCAGCGAATCGTCGAGAGCGCTGAATGGAATCGTCTGCGCATCACCGTCGAGCGACCCGATCGGGAACGCGATCGTGACCGGCGCGAAGGCCGAGTAGTCGCTACCACTCGTCGCGGTGCCCGAGGTCGCGTCGACGACACTGACGCTGACCTCGGCAGGCAGCGCGGCATGCGTCGTATGCAGCACGACCGACACTTGGATGGGAGCCGAACCCTCCGCGGTCGTGGTGCTCGCACTCGCGAACGAGAGCGTGACCGACGGGGATTCGGAACCGCTGCCCCCGCCTGAGCACGCCGCCAGCACCGCGCACGATGCGATCAGCGCGTGTTTGAGCGCGCGAATCGAGACACTCTGACTGCCGTTTCGCATCGACATCCCATTTCCTGGTCGTGCCCCGCGCCGTTCGCATGCCCGAGATCGCACTCGCGACACACCCACCGAATCGCCTGGCCTCGCTGTGGGATCGGCCGCCGCGAGGGCAGGTCTGAAGCAGTGCCTGGAATCGAGGTGTCGAGCGCTCGGAGGAGCGCAGGGAAGGCGCCACGCTCGACTCGACGCCTCGCGCTCGGGTAGCGGCTGGGACCGCGGGCGCCGTACTGGGATGCATCGGTAGACTCTCGCGCCCCGCCATGCGGCCCATCGTCGATTCACCGATCCCGACCTTCGTCTTCGACGATCGCGAGGAGTTGGCGCGCACGCTCGCTGACGAAGTCGAAGCGCTCGTCACGCGATCGCAAGGCGCCGTCCTCGGACTGGCGACCGGGAGCACTCCGATCGACGCGTACCGCGAGTTCGCACGCCGCCGACGAGTGAATGGGCTTTCGTTCGCCCGTGCGACGACGTTCAACCTGGACGAGTTCGTCGGGCTCGGCGCGGAGCATGCGCAGTCGTTCCGGCGCTGGACGCGCGAGAATCTGTTCGAGCACGTGGACTTCGATCCAGCGCGCACGCACTTCCCCGATGCGGACGCGCATGATCGCGCCGCGGCGTCGCGCGAGTACGAGGACGCGATCCGCGCGGCGGGCGGCATCGACCTGCAGATTCTCGGCATCGGGCGGAATGGTCACGTCGGATTCAACGAGCCGGGCTCCGATCGCGACAGCCGCACTCGAGCGGTCGAACTCCATCCGTGGACGCGCGAGGATGCGGCCAAGTCTTTCGGCTCGATGGAGTTCGTTCCGCTGCGCGCCATCACGATGGGCGTCGCGACGATCCTGGATGCGCGTCGCCTCCGGGTCATCGCGCTCGGCGCGAAAAAGGCCGAAATTGTGCGCCAGACGTTACGTGCGTCGCAAAGCAGGGCTCTGCCTTCGACGTGGTTGCGCGGTCACGCCGACGTGCGGCTCTATCTGGACCTAGACGCGGCGTCCTCGCTCTGAGCCGAGCGGCTGACACAGCGCCGCGTCGCTCACTCAGCCCGCACCACGAGGCGATCCGGCACTTCGTTGCGGTCGCCGACCGCAACTGGGAAGTGCGCGGTCAGCACTTCGCCGCTGGCGCGGATGCCGTCGACGAGCCCGCTCGCCAGATCGCCGCGGTCGATGCCCGCCAAAACCGCATCGCGTGTTCGAGTCCAGGGCGCGTCGCCGACTTTCCCGTGGATTCCCGTGTCGCCGAGGACGACGACGCGACGCTCGAAGAGGCTCACGAAGACGAGCACTCCCGTGCGTGCTTCCGTCCGATGCAACTCGAGCCGTTGGAACTCGAGCGCCGCTTGTTCGAGCGCCACCTCGGTGGCGCGCTTCTCCGTCACGAACATGCGCTTCCAGCCGCGAAGCGCGCGCGCCAAGCCCAATCCGATCGCGCCGAGTCCGACTTGGCACAGGATGACGAGCCACGGGCTGGTCCACGGCAGCACGCCCTCGAGCAGCGCGGAACCGATGAGGAGCATCACGAGTCCCGAGCGCCATTCCGCGGACGGGTGTGCATCGGATCGTCCGAGGACGACGGGCACGACCTCACCGATCGTGTGTCGCTCGACCTCGATCAATGCCGCGTGCACTCGCTTCTCGGCCTCGGGCGCGAGCACGGAATCGGTGCGGAAATGGTGCGCGCGGTAGAGCGCTCGAACGAGCAGCGCGATCACGGCGGCGAGCAGGATCCACGGGCCCGCGCGCTCGAAAGCATCCAGCGCCGTCGCGCCGAACGAGTCCCACTGGGCCTGAGCTCCGACTTGCTGCGCCGTCTCCTGGAGGTTCGCGTTCATCACCAACCTCCCGATGCGCCGCCGCCGGAGAATCCGCCACCACCGAACCCGCTGAAGCCGCCGCCTCCGCCGCGCGAACCGCCGCTGAAACCGCCGAGCCCGCCCATCCGGCCGAGTCCACCGAGTCCGGCGAGACCGCCGAGTCCGCCCGGCAAGAACGGTCCGCTCGAACCGAAGCCGCCGCCCCGGCCACCGCGCCGACTGCGGCGCGAGATGGCGATCATGAGCACGAGGAACGCGATGAAGAGCGCGATCGATCCGCCGGCAGCCGCGCCCTTCTTCTTGCCTTGCAGCGCGGGCACGGAGTCGACGCCGTTCTCGACCACGCCGATCATCGCTTCGACGCCGGCGCGGATGCCCGTGCCGAACTCGCGTGTGCGGAACTTCGGCGCGATCACGTCGCGGATGATGCGGCCCGAGATCGAATCGGTCAGCGCGCCTTCGAGTCCGCTCCCGACCTCGATGCGCAGCTTGCGGTCGCCCTGGGCGACGAAGAGCAGCGCGCCGTCCTTGCGCTCCGCGGTGCCGACCGCCCACGCGCGCGAGATCGACAACGTGGCTTCTTCCAGCGATTCGCCGGCCAGCGTGGGGACCGTCAGCACGGCGATCTGATGACCCGTGCGCTGCTTCCACTCCTCGAGCCGCGCTTCGAGGGCACTTTCGTCCGCGGGCGACAGGATGTCCGCCAGGTCCGTGACCCAACCGTCGTTCTTCGGGACGCGGAACTCGACCGCGATCGTCGCGGCTGCCGGTGCAGAAATCGCGGCCGAAATCGGCTCCTCACGGTCACGCGGCTCCGCGAAGAGCGCCGAGTCCGCATCGAATCCATCGACGCGCTCGAGAGCAGGCGCGAGGGTCGGCCCCGCAAGACTCGGCGCCGTGAACCCAGGCGCCGTGAACCCGAGCGCGATCGCCAGCGCGAGTGCGATCATCCGCCGGTGCCGCTCGCCCCGAAGTCGATCTTGGGCACGGTGCGCTCCGCGGGCGTCGTCGATTCGAGCTGCGGAATGGCTTGGAAGTTGAACATTCCCGCGAGCAGGCTGCCCGGGAACGTCACGGTCTTCGTGTTGTAGATCTGCACGCTCGTCACGTAGTCGCTACGCGCAGCGTTGATGCGGTTCTCCGTGCCTTCGAGTTGATCCTGGAGCGACAGGTAGTTCTGGGTCGCTTTCAACTCCGGGTAGTTCTCCGCGACGACCAAGAGGCGCGACAACGCGCCGCCCAACTGGTTCTGCGCGTCGAGGTAGCGTTTCAGCGCCTCCGGATCCGAAGTCGCGTCCGCGGGCAGTTTGACCTGACCGACGGACGCACGCGCTGCCGTGATCGCTTCGAGCGTGGACTTTTCGAAGTTCGCCGCGCCCTTCACCGTCTCGACGAGCTGCGGGATCAGGTCCGCGCGACGCTTGTACTGACTGTCGAGCAGGGCGAACTTCGCCGTGACATCCTGCTTCTTCGACGCCAGGCCGTTGTACGCGCCAACCCCCATCACGAGGGCGATCACGAGGACCGCGACCAGCCCGAGGCCGATCACGAGACCGAGGGACAAACCGCCGTGTCGAACGGGCGGCGAGGGACGGAGCGTACGGGGACGAACGATCATGGGGAGACCTCCTCGAGCGGACGAAGCGCAGAGTATGCGCTTTCGCCCGCGGTATTCAGCGTCCTTCCACGCGACGCCGCGGAAGTGCAACGACGGGGCCGATCGCGAGGCCCGTGGTCGTTCCCTCAGGCACTTCGAGACGCAGGACGTCCTCCTTCTTCTTGCTCGTGAAGTTCACGCGCGCGACGCGGGTCCAGCCGCGCGCCTGGCCCGCCGGAATCGTGACCCTCTGCGCGCGCCGCGGGTCGATCGGGATCGTGAAGCGCAGTTCACCATGCGGGTCCGCGACGGGCTCGAGCCAGATCCACAGGTCGTGCGCGCCGGTTTCGGCGGGCTTCATGGACCAGCTCGCGTCGGCACGCTTGCCGGCCGCGAGAGTCGAGTAGGGAATCGCCGCATCGACGTCCTCGAAACTGCCGGAATCGTCGAACAATTCGGCCCGTTGGGCCTCCGCTCGCCACGCGACGCCGTTCCGCCACGGGAGCGTCGCACGAGCGTAGTAGGGCGCGTCGAGGCCTTGGTTCAGCTCGTCGGCCAGCGCTCCGTTCCCGGCGGTCAGCGCGGCGTAGTTCGCCAGGATCTCGCCGCCGAACGGTTGGACGCGGGCCGCCGCGAGGCTCTGGCCGAAAGCCTCGGGCGTCGGCGTGTCGTCGAGCGTGCGCCACATCGCCGCGCGTCCGGGCTTCTCCGACATCCACGCGAGGAGAGGTGCCGGCACGTTCGCCCCGGCCTCGGTCACGACGAGGAAGTCGAGCTGCTTCATTTCGGTCGGCCACGCGAACCGCGGATCCGCCGCGACCCAGCCCACGACCAAGTTCTTGTCGTACGCGCGCAACTCCTCACGCCATGTGCCGAGCTCGATCGCGGCTGCGTCCACGATCTGCTTCACGACGGGGTCGATCGCTTCCTGGGCCGTGAACGCCGTCATCCCGTTCCACAGGACGACGCCGTCGATCTCCGCCGCTTTCACGAGGTCCAGCGCGAACCCGCGTGCCAGAGCCCGGACCTTCGCGTCGCGCGGATTCAGCCGATCTTTGGTCCCCGCGGCGAGCGGCAGCTTCGTGGGCACCGTGGGGTCGACCGTGAGCGTCCCGTCGATCGCGACCAGTGCCTCGAGCCCGACGCGATGCGCTTCGAAGACGAGTTCGCCGAGCACGTCGCGACCCGGAAACGCCAAGGACTCCGGAAATCCTCCCGCCGTGAGCGTGGGGGACGGAGCCATCGTCCGGCCCTGCTCCCACGCGACGACGACGATCGCGTTGAAGCCGACTTCCGCGATCCGGTCGATCGCCGCTGCGATCGTGCGCGAATCGGCGAGGACGTCGATCTCGGAAGGCCGCACGAGGAGCGCGCGCAGTTCGACGGGTTCGAGGAGGCCGGCGGAATCCTGGGGGGTCGTCGTGGTGAGCGCGAGAGCGAGTGAAGCGATCATGCGGTCATTCCAACCGGATCGGGGCCCGTCGGGAACAGTGCGGAATCGAGTGGCATCTTGACGGAGCATCCGCGCGGCCCGACGCTCCGCGGAGCCCCGCCATGACACACGCAAGCATGCTCGCGATCGGCGTCGACGGCGGCGCGAGCGGCGTGCGCGCGCTCTTGGTGCGACGGCGGGCAGACGGGTTGCTCGAGGCGGCGGGCGAGGTCGCGCGGCGGGATCACACTCCGTTCGGTGCGGACGACTTCGTCACGCAGCGCGCGGAAGCCGCGAATCCGTACCTCGCCGACGTCGAGATCGAGGCCGCTCGCGAGCGAGTGCGCGCGACGGCGGACGTGGTCGCGGCCGCGGCGGGCGAAGCGCGTCGGATCCCGCTCGGGATCTGCTGGCCGGGTCAGAAGAGCGCCGATGGTCGCGGCATCGTCGTGATGCGCAATGGGCCGCGGGACCCGGCGTTTCTCGACCAGCTCGAGGCGGAGTTGGCCGCGCGCGGGATCGAGCTCGCTGCGCCGATCCCACGTCTCGCGAGCGATGGCGTCACGGGTGCGCTCGGCGAGCGCTGGGCCGCGCTGGGCGGGATGCGCGACGTCCTGAATGCGCTGTATTTCGCGGGCGGGAGCGGACTCGCCGAAGCACTGCTCGTCGCCGGTCGCGTGCGGGCGCTCGATGAGTTGACTCCTCCGGTGCCCAAGGCGTTCGAACTGCGCATCCCGTCGTGGCGGACAACGCTGAAAGCCCTCGATCATGGCCTTGCGGTCTACGAGGACGTGCTGTCGCCGGGCCGCTGGTCGCCGCCCGCGTCGCACGTGCATCGCGTGCGGCGGATGGGGGAAGCGCGCGGACACGTCGACTGGTCGAACGCCGTGCGGCGGGATCCGGAACGCACGAGTTCGACGCTGCGCGTGGCCGCGGATGCGCTGGTCCGTTACATCCAGGACCGCATGCAGCGACTTCGCGAACAAGCCGGCGTCGTCCCCGAACGCGCCGTCGTCGGTGCGCGGCTCGGCGCCCTGATCGCGATGCCTGAGACGCGCGAGATGCTGCACGACCGGATCGTCGAGCACTTGCGCGCCGCCGGACTTCCCGATGACTTCGTGCGCGCGTCCACGCTGCTCGAAGCCCCGTGCTTCGGCGCGGCCGCGCTCGCGCTGGGCCTCCAGGACGAAGCATGCCCGAGCTGAACCGGTTCAGCGCGCTCGACTGGTCGGTCGTCGCCGGCGTGCTGGCGCTGACGACGCTCGTCGGCTCGCTCCTCGGCAAGCACACGACGCTGCGCGAATTCTATCTGGGTGGACGGAAACTGCCCTGGTGGATCGTGTCGTTCTCGATCGTCGCGACCGAGATCAGTGCCGTGACCCTGGTGGCCGTGCCGTGGGTCGTCTTCCGCCCCGGCGGCGATTTCACGGCGCTGCAGTTGCTCGCGATCGGTTCGATCCTGGCGCGCTTCGTCATCGCGTGGAAGCTCGTGCCGATCTACTTCGCGCGCGAGGTTTACAGTCCCTACGACATCCTCGGCGAGAGGCTCGGCGAAGGAGCGCGACGCATGGCGAGCGCGCTGTTCGTCGCTGGCAATCTCCTCGGGCAGGCGGCGCGTGTTTACCTCGTTGCGCTCGTGCTCGAGGTCGTGCTGAACCAGGATCTCGCCGCTCTATCGGAGCGCACGGGCGTGCCTTCCCTCGCACTCGCGGTCGGCATCGTCGTGGCGTTCGCGGCGCTGTGGACTTCGATCGGCGGCGTCGCGGCGGTCGCGTGGACGGACTTCATCCTCGTGCTCGTCGTCCTCGCATCGGTCACGGCGATGTTGGTCGTGATCGCGGGCGGCCTCGATCTGGGCGTCGAGCGCATCTGGCGCGTGGGCGTGGACAGCCATCGCTTCCGCTTCTTCGACTTCGACACGAGTCCTGCGCGGGCGTACACGTTCTGGGCTGCGGCGTTGGCGAGCTCGTTCGGGAACATCGGCGCTTACGGCGTCGATCAGAAGGTTGCGCAGCGTCTGTTGTGCTGTCGCGACGCGCACGACGCGCGCAAGGCGATCATCGCGAGCTCGCTGGCGATGGTCATCACGCTGCTCGTGTCGATCGTCGGAGTCGCATTGGCCGCGTGGTACGAGCAACACGCGATGTCGGATGCCGGTGCGGCTCTCATCGCGAGCGCGGACGACCGAATCGTCCCTGTTTTCGTGCTCGAAGCGATGCCCGAGGGCCTGCGCGGGCTCGTGATCGCTGGAATCCTCGCTGCGGCGCTGACGACGATGACGGCGGCTCTCAGCTCGCTGTCGCAGACGACGCTGTCGGCCTTGTGGATGCCCGTCGCTCGAAAACTGCGCGCGCAGCGCGGGATCGTGATCGAGTCCGCGGCGGAGGAGCGCGGAGCGTTGCGAGCATCGCGCATCCTGATCGTCGCTTTCGCCGTGATCCTCGGCGTCCTGGCCGTTTCGCTGCAGCCCGTCGCCGTGCGCTACGGATCCGTCCTCGATCTCGCGCTATCGCTGCCGGGTTACACGCAAGGCGCCCTCCTCGCCGGCATCTTGCTGGCCGTGACGCGCGCGCCGATCGATGGATCGGGTTACGTCTGGTCCGCGCCGCTGTCCGCATTCTGGGTCTTTTGCTGTGCGTGGCACGGGCCGCGCACCGAGTTCCTCCTGCCGCCGATCGCTTTCGCGTGTCTCGCCGCATGGCTCTTCCTACGCGCATGGCCTGACTTGCGCGCCGGCGCGAGCTTAGGTCGCGTGGCGTTCCAGACGTTCGTGCTCGGCGTCACGCTCGTCCTGTGCGGTTGGGTCGGATATCACGGCGAATTCTGGTGGCAACCGATCGCCAGC
>CAZKIY010000009.1:0-30989 GCA_964552875.1 uncultured Planctomycetaceae bacterium | reverse complement strand
GCGGCATCGTGACGACACAGGAAGAAGCAGTCGGCGTCCAGAAGGTGCTCGGCGCTGCTGCGATGACTTACGTCGCGGGTGCACTGAGCTCGATCATGACGCTCGTCTACCTGCTGCTGCGTCGACGCGAATGAGTGACCGCGGGGCACGCGCCCCGCGCACGGAGAGCCCGTGAAGAAATCGATCGTACGGGCTCTCGGACTCTAGCGGCGACGCTCCGCAGCGCGAAAGCCCGTGAAGAAATCGAGTGGACGGGCTCTCAGATCCAAGTGGCGACGCTGCGCGTCGCGAGAGCGTGTGAACTCTTCACACGCTCTGAGGTCGGAATCCTCTGTTTCCACCTCGCGCAACACGACGTGTTGGCGCACGATCCATCCAGCGGCGCACGTGGCTGCGACGAAGCACCCCCGGGCTTCGGTACTGGTGACGGCTCGCAGGGAACGCTCTCGACTCGGCGCCTATGCCCCCTCTGCGATCGCGCGCCTCCTCGGCGTTCACCCTCGTCACTCTGGCCGCTTCCGCCTTCGCTCAGCCCTCCTCGACGTCCGTCGTCGTGGTCGAAATCGAACCGAACGGTGCGAAGGTCGAGGCCAACGTGCTCCCCTGCGTCGCCGCGGGATCGAAGGTCCACGGTGTGTCGACGGGATCGAGCGTCGCGCTCTTCGATGACTCCCCGGCGAGCGCGGACACGTTCCTGGTCGCCACTTGCCCAGAACCGCTCGGAATCTTCGAGCATCGACTCGTCCTGACGACGCCCGGTCCCGAGGAGCATGCACTGACCGTCCGCGGCCTCCTCGTGAGCGGCCCGCCGGCCTCACCGACGATCCAAGCCGGATCGGACACCGTCTTGCAGTCCGCCGTGGGCGGCAATGGTATGCCGAAGTACGTTCAGTGGTACGGATTCGGCCGCGGTGAAGAGCTCTTCGCGCGCGTCACGGGAACGACCAACACGGTCCTGCCCTACGAAATCGAACTCATTTCGACGCCGGTCGCGCCGCTCGTCATTCCCACGGCCCTGCGCACGGGCTCGATCGAGATCACGACGGTCGGGCAAGGTCACAACACGGACACCGAGATCGTCGTTTTCGACGCCGCGTTCACGGCGATTCCGGGTTTTCGCAACGACGACGATCCTGTCGGTTCCACGACGGGTTCGAGGTTGACGCGGGATTTTGCGGCGGGCCTTTACTACGTCGCCGTCGCGCGCTTCAACGTCGCCGATTCAGCGCTCACCGGTTTCGATGACGACTACCAGCTCGCGCCCGTCCTCGACCTCCCCGACGGTCTGATGTCGTGGAGCCCGTCGGGCAGTCCGAACGTTTCGTTCGCGATCACGGACTCGCTCGGCACGCTGCAGATCCCGGCGTTCCTCGGCGTGGACGCTTTCGCAATTGCTTGGTTCCGCATCGCAGTCACGGATCCGCCGGTGCCGGCTACGCCTGTGTGCTTCGGCGACGGTAGTGGGACGCCTTGCCCGTGCGGCAACTCGGGCGCGCCCGGACGCGGTTGCGCGAACTCCGTCCACGCTTCCGGTGGGTTGCTCGCGACGACGGGGTTCGCCAGTGTGTCCTCGGACAGTCTCGTCCTCTTGGGCAGCGGCATGCCCACGTCGTCGGCGCTCTATTTCCAAGGGACGAGCGTCATCGCGAGCGGGAACGGGCAAGTCTTCGGCGACGGCAAGCGTTGCGCCGGCGGTGCGGTCCTTCGTCTCGATACCGCCACGAACTTCGGTGGGATCTCGCAGTATCCCGGCGCCGGCGATCCGGCCGTTTCGCTGCGCGGATTCGTGCCGATCACGGGCGGCATGCGCATCTATCAGATCTGGTACCGGAACTCGGAGCCCGGCTTCTGCACGCCGTCGTTCTTCAACCTGACGAATGCGCTGTCGGTGACTTGGATCTCTTAGGGGACCTAGTCCTGGCCGCGATCTCGAGGCCGACGACGACGAGCGCGATCGACCCCGCGATCAGCGCGAGCCGCCGCCGCGTCCGCACTGGTTCTCCAACGTGTTCAGTGTGCGAATGCCCAGTTTCTGCCGTGTTCCGAGTAGTTTCGCCACGTCATCGGGCGCCAGCGGCTTGACCGTGCCGACACAGCTCGCGATCCACAGGATCTTCGCCGTGTGCTCCAGCATGTCGAGCTTCTTGTACGCGTCGATGAGGTTCGGACCGATCGTCACCGAGCCGTGGTTCTGCATCACGACCGTGTCCGAGCAACTCACGATGTCGCGGATCGACTCGGGCAATTCGTCCGTGCCCGGCGTGCCGAATGGAGCGGTCGGGATGCCGCCGATCGTGACGATGATTTCGGGAATCACCGGGATCTGCATGTCGATACCGGCGATCGTCATCGCGACCGCGTGCGGCGGATGGCAGTGCAGGACGGCGCACACGTCCGGTCGCTGCACGTAACAGATGAGGTGGATGCCGACTTCGGTCGAAGCCTTCGGCCCGTTGTCGACCGTGCGACCCTGCATGTCGACGTGTGCGATCTGCTCGGGAGAAAGGAACCCCTTCATCGCGCCGGCGGGCGTGATGAGGATCGTCCCGTCCGCCATACGCGCCGAGATGTTGCCGTCCGCTCCGACGATGTAGTTGCGCGCGTAGCACAGCCGGCCGATCTCGCAGATCGCGTTGCGCAAGCGCGCTTCCTCGTCGCTCCAGCCGCGCGTGCGCGCCAGTTCTTCGATCGATGTCATGGGGGTGTGCCGTCCTCGGGATCCGGAGCCGTTAGTGGGGTGAGCCGGAAGTACGCAGCCAAAGTCGGGCTGACTGCGACTTCCTGGCCAGGCGCGCTGACGACGCGGGTTCGCTGCATCCCTCGGAGGAGGCGCAACGACGCCAGGGAGGCGCGGGCGGCCCGACTTCGGCTGCGTACTTCCGGCCCACCCCACTAGCTCCGAGTCCGGTGGTCGTAAGCGAGCTTGCCGCCGGTCTCGACGTAGTCGACGACGGCCACGACGATGGTTTTCACGGCCGCATCCTTGTCACCGAGAATTTGCCGCGCCGAGTTGCCCTCGTCGAGGACGAGCACGCGGTCGCCGACACCGGCCCCCGCGCGATCGACACCGATGCGCGTCTTCCCCGACGGTCGACCGTCCGGCGAAATGGGCCGCAAAATCAGCAGTATTTCACCGTCGAGCACGGGGATCTGCACGGGCGCGACGACGGTACCGACGACCTCGGCCAGAATCATCGCGTCGCTCCCGCGGACTCGCGACCGATGAACACACCATTCGCGTACGCCTGCTCGACGTAGCCGAGGATCGCGGCATCGACCGGCACGAACGTCTCTGGGCAAGCCATCGCCGCCTCGCGCCCGTCCACGAAGTGCACGAGGTCGCCCGGACCGGTCGACACGACTGCGCAGGCGACGAGCGCATCGCCCATAGCGGCACCGTGCTCGTCGAGCGGCTGGATCCACTGCAGCGGAACGCCTTCGAGCCCGGGGTACTTCGTCGTCGCGACGACGCGACCGATGACGCGCGCCAAGTACACGTCAGCTCCACTTCTCGTAGACGTTCGCGCCGCCGAGGTCCCACGAGTCGACGATCGCCATGATCACGGCGTCGCACGGACGGTTCTCGGTCATGGTCGTCTGCCGCGCGCTCGATCCCGTCGCGTACAGGACCATGTCCTCGTTGCCCGCGCCGACCGAGTCGACCGCCACGACGTACTGATCCTTCGGCTTGTTCTGCTGATCGTGCACTTGCACGACGAGGAGCTTTCGATTCTCGAGCTTCTCGTCCTTGCGCGTGGCGACGACGGAGCCGACGACCTTTCCGATCAGCATGATTTAAGATCCTTCGAACACGGTGACGACGGCGGAACGCGGCAACACGTCCTCGACGAAACGACGGCGCATCTCGGCCTTGACCTGCACCGCCATGGATTCCCAACTCGGCGGCGGACGCCGACGGCCGATCCACAAGAGGCACACCCCGTTGGGCAATCGCAGCGGTCGCGTGAGCCCTTGCGCCTCGCGTTCAGGAAGAGCGAGGCGCCGCGTGACCTCGTCGCGCACTTCGCGCGGCACCTTCGGCGTCAGCGGCGAAACCCAGCCGATCTCGCCGGCTGCGGCTTTCGTGTCGGCGTCCTCGCTGACGGTGCGCGCGAGTTCGCGGAACTCCTCGCGCGACCGCGCCCGCGTCGCGAGGGCTGCGAGCTCGCGCTCGGCCTCGTCGAACGTGCGCGGGTTGAACGTGTTCTTGAAGCCCGCGCCGCGCAGGAACAGGAACCCGACCTCGTGCGCGGGGCCGAACAGGCCGTCGAACAAGTCGCGTTCGGCCTGGTAGACGCGCTTCAACGTCTCGGCGTCGTACGAGCGCTCGACCCACAACTTGGAGAGCGCCGAGATGCGCACGGCGGGATCGTCCTTCAACCGCTCGACCACGATGCCCTGCGCCGCGAGGATCTGATCGAGGCCCAGACCCTTCGTCTTCGGATCGTCCTTGGCGTCGTCGCGACGGCGTTGGAGTTCCTCCTGCACGGCGGCCGCGAACTTCTTCGGAGCGAGATCGGGCAACCGCGCGCGCATCCGCTTCTCGAGCAGGAGTTGGTAGCAGTCCTCGCGCAGCGTGTCGGCCGACATGCGCTTGCGCAGGTACGTCAGGAATTCGGGTGCGGAGATCGTGAAGTCGGCCGCGCGCGCTGCGATCCCCTCCTTCCACGGCGGCGGAAGCGCCTGGAAATCGCGCTTCTGCAGCTCCTCCTCGATCCAGATGCGCTGCTGATCCGGCGTGACGGTCTTGTCGTCCGCCAGGCCGAGCGCGCGCCGCGTCAACGTCTCCTGCACGACGCCCAGCGCAAGGAAGTGCTTGAACTCGTCGCGCGTGAGCCGCGCCTTGCGCAGGTGCCCGGTCAAGCCGTCGATGCTCCCGCTGCGCTTGATGTCTTGATCGAACGCGCGCGTGCGGCGTTCGAGTTCCTCGTCGTCGGGCGCGATCCGGTTCTCGGCACCGAGCCGTTCGAGGAGCTTCGATTCCGCCAAATGACGCAGCGTCGAGCGGCCCTCTTCGCCGGCCGCGCGGCGAATCACGAGCAGGCTCTCGAGCTCTTCCGCCGTCACGGTCGTGTCGAGCGCTTGCGCCACGACTTCGGCTCCCTCGCCGCGCGCGCTCGCAGCCGGTGGAGCACTCACGGGCAGAGCGCCCTGGGGCGGCGCAGCCGGTGTCTGCGAGGCCGCGAGTTCGACCTCCGGTCGGCCGCTCAGCGAACTCGCCGCCGTGGCCATCGCGGGAGCACGCGGATCGAGCGGTCCCGCGGCCGGGACCGAACCGACGGAGGCGACGGTGGCGAAGAGTGTGGCGAGGAACATCGTGTTCACGGCGGGCGTCGAAGTCGGAGGATAGCCCTGCGAAGGCGGCGCGACCACGGAGCGTGAGGCTTCGACGTCGCAACCTGCGAACGAACGACGGCGATCCGCTGGATTTCGTTCCACGTTCGTGGCGCTCGGCTCACGGACGACCAGTCACTTCCGTTTCCCGGTCCGGAGACCCCCATGGCACGCTGCGCACTTCCCGCGATCCTTTTGGGCCTGTTTCTCGCGCCGCCGGTACTCGCGCAATCGTTCCGACCAGGTTTCGAGGTGCCGGGTGCCTCGGGCGGCGTTTACGCGCTGGCGGGGCATGACGACGGCAGCGGTCGCTCCCTGTTCGCGGCCGGCGAGTTCGAGGCGGCAGGTAGCGCACTTTCGCCCTACGTGGCGCGCTGGCGTGCCGGTAGTTGGTTCCCGCTCGGCGGCGGAACCGACGGTCGCGTCGGCGCGTTGCTGTCGTTCGACGAGGACGGTCCGGGGCCGCAACCCGCGCGGCTGTTCGCCGGCGGCGATTTCGAGCGCGCGGGAAGCGTGAACGCGCGGCGCATCGCGCGTTGGAACGGCGTGCAATGGACTGCGCTCGGGCTCGGCATGGACGACACCGTCGCGGCGCTCGTGGCTTACGACGACGACGGTTTCGGCCCGCGACCGCGCGCGCTCTACGCGGCCGGTGCGTTCACCACCGCGGGCGGACTGCCGATCCAGGGCATCGCGCGTTGGAATGGTCTCACGTGGGAGCCGCTGGCGGGTGGACTCGACGGACCTGCGACCTCGCTCACGACGTTCGACCCCGACGGTCCGCTCGGATCCGCGAACGAGGAGCTCGTCGTCGGTGGCTTCTTCGAGCGCGCGTCGGGCGTGCTCGTGCACGGACTCGCGCGTTGGAACGGACTCGTGTGGGCACCGCTGGGTGCCGGTGTCGCGGGTTCCGAGAGCACGCCGTCCGTCCAAGCTCTCGCGACGTTCGATCTCGACGCGAGCGGTCCGCTCCCGGCGCGGCTCTTCGTCGGCGGATCCTTCGCGAGCGCTGGCGGTGCACCCGCGAACGGCGTCGCGAGTTGGGATGGGTCCGGATTCTCGAGCTTGCAGGCCGGCGTGTCCGCCCCCGGAACGTTCCCGGCGATGCGCGCCTTCGCGACCTTCGACGACGGCACCGGACCGAAGCTCTACGCCACGGGCTTGCTGCGCTCCGTCGGCAGCGTGGCTGCGGGCACGGACTCGTTCGACACGTCGCCCTTGTTGGGCGTCGCGCGGTGGGATGGAGCAGCCTGGACGTCGCTCGGCGGTCCGAGCAGCGCGAACGTGAACGCGCTCGGGCGCGCGATCGTCTCCGTCGACGACGATGGCGATGGTTTCGAGAGCCTTTTCGTAGGTGGTTTCTTCGCGCGCACGGGCCCGATCGGCACCGCGAGCGTCGCGCGCTGGAACGGCTCGGCTTGGTTGCCGCTCGGGAACGGCAAAGGTCTCGATGCCGAGATCCACGGACTCGCAGCGCAGCCGTCGCCGTCCGCGCCCCTGCTCGTCGGCGGCGCGTTCGTCACGGCCGGAACGCAGATCGTGAACCGCGTCGCGGTTTGGAACGACGTCGCCGCGCAGTGGAATCCACTCGGCGCGGGCTTCGACGACACGGTACGTGCCGTGCACGTGCACGGGGGATCCTCCTTCGCCGGTGGGGACTTCCGCAGTTCGGGTGGAGTGCCGATCAACCGCATCGCGCGCTGGACGGGTGCGACCTGGACGCCGCTCTCGAGTGGGACGGATGGTCCCGTCCTGGCGCTCGAGAGCTGGCAGGGGTCTCTCGCAGTCGGCGGTGACTTTCGCCGTGCCGGCAACGTGCCCACCGGATCCGTCGCGCTCTGGAACGGCGCGAGTTGGCAGGCCGTGCCGAACGCTCCCGAGGGCACGGTGCGAGCTCTCCTCGAGTTCGACGACGGCACCGGTTCGCGCCTCTTCGCTGCGGGCGATTTCACGCGCGCCGGTGGAGTCGGAGCGACGCGCGTCGCGCGCTGGAACGGCGTGCAGTGGACAGCGGCCGGCGGTGGTTTGTGCTGCGGCTCCGTTTACGACCTCGCGATCCAGGACGACGGCATGGGAACGCGGTTCTTGTACGCCGGCGGAGACTTCGACCTCGATGGCGACGGCGACATCGACGGTGTCGCGCGCTGGAACTCACTGACCCAAGGTTGGAACGCACTCGGCACTGGATTCACGGGCGGAGGCGCAACGACGGTTCGCGCGCTGACGAGTTGGAACGTCGGCTCCGTTCCGACTCTCGTCGTCGGTGGCGCGTTCGCGTTCGCGAGCGGAGTTCCGGCCGCGAACCTCGCGCGCTTCCAGAACGGCATCTGGACCGCATTCGGATCCGGTGCGGACGGCACGGTGAACGTGCTGCTCGCGAAGCCCGTCGTTCCGACCGGCGAAGGCCTCTTCGTCGGTGGCGCGTTCTCGGTGATCGACGGTCGGCACTCCGCGCGTTTCGCGCGCTCGAACTGATTCCCTTCGAGGAGCAACGAATCATGAAACGCAAACTCCCGCTCGTCCTCTTCACGCTCGCCCTCGGTCCTTCCGTCACTGCGGGTGGCGTCGTGATCGACGCGGTGCACGCCGGGCCGTTCGCGCGCGCGAGCGCGGTCCGCCTGCCGCAACCGGGCGAGTTCAACGTGCTGCTCGTCGTCCTCGACGACATCGGCACGGACAAACTCGGCATCTACGCGGCGGACGCCGGCGCGCCGGCCCAGTGCAGCTCGCCGATCGTGGCCGGGATCCCGACGCCGACGCTCGACTCGCTGCGAGCGGACGGGGTCCTCTTCACGCGCTGCTACTCGAATCCGACGTGCAGTCCGACGCGCGCGGCGCTGCTGACGGGTCGCTATGGAATGCGCACGGGGATGGGGCACGCGGTGAACCCGAGCGACGATCCCGGCTACACGCTGCCGACCGCGGAGACGACCGTCGCCGAAATGATCCGGGACGTGAACACTCACCCGTACCGTCGCGGTGCGTTCGGCAAGTGGCACCTCACGGACTACGAGGCGGACGATTGCCATCCCGCAGAGTCCGGGTTCGAACGCTTCGCAGGTCACAAGGCCAACAACGAGAGCCACTACGAGTGGAAGAAACTCACGGCTGTCGCGACTGCGGCCGGCGCGTGCAGCTCGACATCGTGGGCCGACGTGCCCGCCGTTTCGGGTGCCACGCCGTCGACGGCCGGATGGGATGCATCGGTGACGCGCGCAGATGCACTCACGTGGATCAACGGCCTCGGCTCGAGTGAGCGCTTTTTCGCGTACGTGTGCTTCAACCCGCCACACGCGCCGTTCCAGGTGCCGCCGTACTCGACGCTGTCGCGGCGCACGGCTGGGCGTCTCTCCTTCCTCGGCTACGAGGCCGCGGACCTCGCACGCTCCGGCGAGCCGGACGACGAGAAGCTCATCTATCACGCGAACATCGAAGCGGTCGATCACGAGCTCGGTGAGCTGCTCGCCGGGATCTCCGCATCGGTGATGAACAAGACGGTCGTCATCGTCGTGGGGGACAACGGCACCGTGGCGACGATGATCAGCGACCCGGCCCTGGTCGGCCACGGCAAGCGCACGCTCTACGAACTGGGGACGCGCGTCCCGCTCGTGGTGAAAGCACCCTTCACGCCGGCCGGCGGCACGTGTCGCTCACTCGTCGGCACGGTGGACTTGTGGCGGACCGTCGCGGAACTCACGGGGATTCGTTCGACCGCCATCGATGCGGCGATGGGCGCGACCGCGATCGACGCGAAGAGCTTCTTGACGGCGATTTCCCGGCCAGAACGCGCACTCTTGCGGACCACCGCGTACTCGGAGGCCTTTCCGAACGGCTCGCCGCCGCCCGCGAACGCGTCGTACTTGCGCGGAATCACGAACGGCTCGTACCGCTACATGCGCATCTGGTCCGACGCCGGGGTGATGTCCGAGCGACTCTTCCACCAAGCGGTGGATCCGTGCGAGTCGACCAACTTGCTCGCGCCGCCGCACGTCTTGACCGGCCCGGAGAGCGCGGCGCTGAGCGCGCTACAGACAGCGATGGACGCGATCTGATCGCGCTCGTATTCCGGGTGCCTGCGGCGAATCGATGCGCCCCTTCGCGTTGCGAGCACTCGTGAATTCTCTACAGAAGCCGTGAAAAAGAAGCCCGCCGACTCGCGATGAGTCGACGGGCGCGGTGACAAGCGAGGAGGAGAAGCGATTCGTTCGAGTTCGGGAACGAGTGAGAGATGCGCGACGGTGCTGATCGCGCGAGAATCGGCTTCCGAGAGTTGGCTTCCGAGAGTCGGCTTCACGGTGCGGCGCGGAACGCATCCGCAGCGCGCAGATTCGGATCAGGCCGACTCGCGCCCGCCTTGCTTGCGCGGGCGTCCGCCCTTGGGCTTCTGGTTCTTCAGGTTCTCGTGGAAATCGGTCCAGTCGGCCTGGGAGAAGAGCTTCACGCGCTGACCGCATTCGGTGCAGTACGAGTGCTCCATGCTCATCAGGTAGGAGACGTACTTCTGGCAGTTCGCGCAGAACTTGTGGTCGCTGTAGTAGTCCGGGCTTTCCATCGTGTCGTTCTCCGTGTGCCTCGTGGTGGTCTACCCAAGGGCAAGCGCCGGGCCAGATGCCTCCCGAGCGCGGACCGAAATTGCAACTTCTTGTGAGGCCGGGGCTTCCGACGGTTCTCTCCCGCGGTCAGGGACCACGGAGCCGAATCGACGTGTCGAGAGGATGCAACGCGCCTGGATGCCTTCCGGAGCGCCGCCGATTCGTAGGACGGATCGCAGCCGCTTGAAGTTCGCCGAAGTGGCGCGTGGAGCCTCGTCCAGGAGAATCGGAAGTCATGTCGGCGACTCGGCTTGCGCCTGAACCAGCCAACGGGCGAAAATGCGATGTTCTAGAATCTCGACGCCCGGCCGACGATGTCGAGTTCCTTCGACGCGCGTCCGGGCCGTTCAGGGGCGGACTCGAACCCAGCGAGCGAGAAGTTCTTTCGCGGTCGCGTCCGGTTCGCGGCGCGCGGCTTCTTCCAAGGCTCCGCGTACGCCGGCGTCCGATGCGTGAGCGCGTGCGAGCGCCCAACCCGCGGCCTCGCGCACGACGGCTGCGGGATCGAACGTCAGGGCGCGCAGCAACGCTCGACGACCCGCATCGCTCGGTGCGGAAGCCAACGCGATCGCCGCGTTGCGCGCCACGCCTTCCCGACCCGGTCGGTCGAGCGGTGAGGCCTCGAAATCGTGCTCGAACGCCTGGCCCGCTTCCAACCAAGCGACGAGGCTCCCCGACTCCACCGCGCGGTGCGTGCCGAAACGCGTGGCCAGGTCCGGGGCCTTCGCGCCCCAGGGGCACACCTCGGAACACACGTCACAACCGAACGCCCACGGACCCGCGCGCTCGCGCAACTCGACATCGGCGTGGCCCGCGTGCTCGATCGTCGCGTGGGACAGGCACAGACGCGCGTCCACCACTCCCGGTTCGAGGATCGCCCCAGTCGGGCAGGCGTCGAGGCACGCGGTGCACGTGCCGCACGATCCCGGCGGAGGTTCGGTCGTCGGCTCGAGCTCGTGGGGGATCACGAGCTCCATGAGGAAGAACCACGGGCCGAATCGCGGATGGAGGAGGTTCGCCGCCTTGGACTCGAATCCGACACCGGCCCGGGCAGCGTGCGAGCGCTCCAGGAGCGGTCCGGCATCCACGATGCGTCGATTGCGCCCGCCGAGGCCCGCCGCCGCCAGCCGGCGCGCGAACCGGCGCAGCCTGTGGTTCCCGATGTTGTGGTAGTCGCGCCCGGCCGCGTACCGCGCGACACGGCCGCCGCCTTCGAGCTCGACCGCTCCGCGGGAGTGCGCCAACCCGAGCACGACGATGCTGCCACCCTCGGGGAGCAGGCGGCGCGGATCGACGAGGCGGGCTCGGTCGCGCTCGAGCCAACTCATCCCGGCGTGGCGCCCAGCGTCGAGCCAGGCTTCGAAGCGCCCGGCAGCCGGCGGCGGGAGGAGGGGAGCGATGCCGCACAGGTCGAAACCCAGTTCGTGCGCGATCTCGAAGACGATTTCCTCACGACTCACGCGAGGAGGATCGGGGCGCGCGGTCTCCGCGACAAGTAGGAAGGCTGACCCTGTTGGCTGTCCGTCGCCTCCACAGGGCGCGGGACGGGGGGTCAGAGGGGCGCTCACGCGCTCCGTGGAGGCGACGGACAGCCAACGGGGTCAGCTTCCGATGTGCGCCCCGTGAAGGACTCACGAAAACTCTCCGTTCGAAGTCCGTTACCGGCTGTCAGGAACCGTCTAGACTTGCCCTTGAGGGGAAGCCCCGTCGCGGACGGAGTCGACCTTCGAACCTCTCCCTCGAACCCGTCGAACCGACTCTCGCCCCTGCGAGAATCGACCTTCGACCCACCCGGCGCACGGCTCCATGCAGGTGACCGATCCCCACGGCCTCGCTCCGACCAGCGAGGCGACACGCGCCCGCTTGCAGGCGCGCTTGGCGGACTTGGCTTCCGAGCTGACGGGTGAGGAGCACGCGCTCTGCCTCGGGCTCGCGCAGGATGCGACGCGGGAACTCGAGAGTTTGCGCGACGCGGTCTCGACGCGACTCATGGAGTCCTTCCGTTTGCGCAGCGGTCGCGCGACCTTCGGTTTGCTCTACGAACTCAACGCGGACCACATCCTGCTCCAGGTCGCCGGTCGCCTGCGCCGCTTCGCGAGCCGCTCGGACCCGCGCGATGTCCTGCAGGAGGTGTTCTTCAACGTCTACCGCTACCCGCATCGCTTCGACGCGCAGCGCGAGGACGCGTTCCGCGTGTGGTCGGCGATGATCGTGCGCAACACGGTGCTCAAGCACCTGCGTAGCCTCGGCCGCGCGACCAAGAATCACGTCGTCGCGGACGAACTGCTGGCGCAACCGGCGGTGCCCTCGGCCAGCCCGCTCTCCGGCGCGATCGAGGCCGAGAGCCAAGACGAGTGCGCGCGTGTCTACCTGACGTACCTGCACCTCTATCTGCATTTCTACGGGATGCTGTCCGAGCGCGAGCGCGCCGCCCTGCATCTCGTCGAGGTCGAGGAGTCGAGCTATCGAGCTGCTGCCGAGGTGCTCGGGATCAAGCTGGAGAACTTGAAGATGGTCATCTTCCGCGCACGCCGAAAGATCCACCGCGCGATGAAGCGCGTGTTCGAAGGGCTGTCGGCCGAGTGCCGTCCGGCCCGCGATCCAGAAACCCAGCGCGCGTCATCCGGCCGTCTCGCCGTGCGTGTGCTCGGGCTGGATGCGGCCAAAGGGGTGGAGCTCGAGGACGTGGAACTCGAGGAAGACGAGGATCGGGCGAGCGGGACCTCCGGGAGGTCGAACGATGGACTTTGAGATGTCGAACCACGAAGAGCACGACGTGTGCACGGACTTCCAGGTCGATCTATCGGCCATGGTCGACGGCGAGGCCGACGAGACCGCTGCCGGTCGCGCGATGGTCCACATGGAGGCCTGCACGTGCTGCCGAGGCTTCTTCGACGATGTTCGCAGCCAAGTGCGCCTGCACAAGGACGTCGCTTCGCCCGATCGGCTCTTCGCGCGCATCGCGATGCTGACGGGATCCGAACTCTCCGCGAAGGTCGAAGGCATCGAACTCGTCCATCGCCTCGCGACCGTTTTCTACCAGCTCGGCAAGGCTTACGTGCTGGCTTCGATCGACCCCGGTTACCGCGAAAAGGTCTTCGAAACGGCCGTTTCCGTCGGTGATACCCAGACGCGGGGCCGTGGGTTCGTGGACGGCGTCCTCCTCGACGGCAAGACGCGCACGGGCGGCCTCGACTGGAAGCGTGCGCGCGCGATGCTGAACGGCAAGCTCGAGAAGATCGAGAGCCCGCTCGAGAAAGGTCGTCGACTGCTCGAGGAGGCGATCTCGACCGATCCGTCCCACGAGGAAGCGCACCTTTACCTCGCGTTCTTGCACGGTCACGAGGGCAAGCGCCTGACCGCGGCCGAGGAATACCGGCGCATCTTCCAGACGGCGATGAGCCCGGCGAATCGCGGCCACGCGGCGATCCAGCTCGGCCGGCTTCACTCTTCCGAGAAGAACTACCGCAAGGCGATCGCGTGCTGGCGCTGGGTCACGATCAGCGGTCTTGCGGACGAGGACGACCGGTTCTTCGTCGCCAGGTTCAACTTGGGCATGGTCTACGCATTGACGCGCAACCGAACACGTTCACTCGGTTACTTCCGTGCGCTCTTGGATCGACATCCCGACCGGGCCTCCGAGGTGGCCGAGCTCTTCGCGCGCTCGCCCCGCCTGCGGGAGGCCATCGACGCTCAACCCGGCTTCGCCGAGTCGCTCGTCGCCACGGTCCCCGAACTTTTCGCTTTGCCCGGGGTCACGCTGCCTGGTGATGCCCTGCTGTCCGACGACGCGTCGTCGGAGAGCAGGGGCCGCGAGTCCGCCGACGGCCCCGAGGAGTCCTGACATGATGAAGAACCTTCGCATCGAGCACGGAATTGGCTGCGGCAGTCTTGCCTCGAGCCGTGCGATCTCCAGCCGGGGCGCTTCGAGTCTGGTTGCGTCAGCGGTGTTGGTGCTCGCAGCCGGTTTCCTGACGAGCGGCGGTGACCCCAACGCGCCCGGCTTGGCCGGCGGTTCCGAGGGGCCGACCAGCGCCGGCGGCGGCGACGACGAAACGGTCGGGACGCTACCGATCGCGGGGGACCAGGACACGTTCATCGTCCTGCGCGCGGCGCGCATCACGCACCCCTCGCTCTACATTCAAGGCTCGGTCGACGAGGTGCTCTCGAACGCCGTGTTCGTGCGCGGCGATCGGCGCGTGCTGGCCCAACCGATGTCGAACGGCGAGCTGCGTCTCGTGTTCCTCGGTGACGCCCAGGTCGGCTTCGATCGCAACGGGTTCCACACCGCGAACCTGCGCGTCGGCGTCGTCGTGCCGCAAGGCGCTTCGATCCTGCGCTCCGGCGCTGCTTGGAACGGACAGGCCCTCAGCACGTGGACCTACGTCTACGAATTGCCGATCGCGCAGTTCGAGGCGAACGGTCTGCTGGACCAAGCTCCGGTCCTCGCCGGTATTTCGACGTCCCAGGGTTCGACGTCGGTGCGAGCTCAAGCGAGCCTCGACGCCGTCGTGCTGACCCAAAGGCACTAGTAGGGTGATTCCGAAGTTGGCGGCCTGACTCTGGTCGCGCCGGCCTCGGTTGTCGACCCCGCGCGCCGCGGTCCCACTGTGGGACGCGGCGCGCGGTCGCATCTCGCGGATAGACTTTGTCGCTGATGTCCCTGCCGCCCGCTCTGCCTCTCGTCGGTCTCACCTGCGGCGATCCGGCTGGAATCGGGCCTGAAATCGCGCGCGCGGCGCTGGCCGACCGCGAGCTCGCGCAGGTCGTGCGGATCGTGGTCCTCGGACCGCCAAACCTGCGCCCGTCCACGGTCGCGCGCCTCGAAGCAGGCGCTGTCCGCGGCGCGCGCACGCACGGATGGATCGAGACGGCGACCGTCGGGCCCTGGGAACTCGGCCGCGTCCAGGAATCGGCCGGACGCGCGGCGCTCCACGCGTTGCGCATGGGGCACGAGCTCGCGCTCGACGGCTCGTTCGACGCACTCGTCACCGGGCCGGTCAGCAAAGAAGCGCTGCACCTGGCGGGTGAGCGCGTCGAAGGTCAGACGGAACTCTTGGGTCGTTGGTGCGGCGCCGCGCGCTACGAGATGCTCGCGATCGCTGGGGACTTGCGTGTCCTCCTGCTCACGCGACACATGCCGCTCGTCACCGCGATCGCGCGGATCACGACCGAGAGCGTGCTCGACCACTTGCGACTCCTCGACGAGGGCTTGCGCGACTTCGGCTTCGAGCGACCCCGACTCGCGCTCGCCGGACTCAATCCTCACGCGGGTGAGAACGGCTTGCTCGGTCGCGAGGACGACGAACTCTTGGCGCCGGCCGTACGCTCAGCGCGCGCAGCCGGGATCGACGTCACCGGACCCGTTTCGCCGGACTCCGTCTTCTTCCAAGGATCGCGCGGCCGCTACGACGGCGTCCTCGCCCTCTACCACGACCAGGCCTTCATTCCGATCAAGCTCCTGTCCGCGGACGGCGGGATTACCGTGATCCTCGGGCTGCCGTACCTGCGCATCAGCCCGGTGCACGGAACGGCCTTCGATTTGGCCGGAACAGGGCGCGCGAGCCCGGCAAACCTGATTGCGGCCCTACGCCAGGCCGCAGAGTGGGGCGGACTGCGGCGCGCGGCACGGATCGGCCGATGAACAACACGCGGACCGTTGGAACCTCCACCGTACGTGAGGTTCGGGGTTAGACTCCAGGTTCGTACTCGACCGCCCTGACTCCCGCGAATCGCACCGAGACCTCCCCACACATGATCGGGCGCAAGAAGAAGATCGTCCTCTACCAGCCTCAGCAGGTGGACGAGAGCCTGGGACTGCCGTCGAGCAAGGACATGTTGCCGCTCGAGATGCTCACCATCTCGGCCTGGCCGCTGCACGACGGCTACGACGTCGTCATCGTCGATGGGAGCCTGTACACGGCCGACGAAGCGCACCGCCGCGTCGTCGAGGCCTGCGAGGGCGCGATGATGTACGCGACCACCGGGATCCTCGGCTACATGGTCACGGACGGGTTGGCCTGCACGAAGCGCGTGCAAGCGCGCTTCCCCACGCTCCCGAAGATCATCGGCGGTTGGTTCGCGAGCGTGCGGCCCGACCTCCAACTCGGCAGCGGCCTCTACGACGCGGTCGTGTGCGGTCAGGGCGAGCTGACGTTCCGCGACGTCGTGAAAGCGATCGACGCGGGTGAGAAGCTCGACGACATCCCGGGTCTCGCGTTGCTGCGCGACGGGCAGATCGTGAAGACCGAGAAGCGCGGTGCGGCCGGTTGGGACCAACTGCTCGACTGCCCGTGGCACATGATCGACATCGAGCCCTACAAGCAGGCTCAACTGCGCGCGAAGTCCCACCGGGACGTCTTGCGCATGCCGACGCCGCCGGCGATGGGCGATCGCAAGCCGTACTTCGGGATCACCTACTTCTCGAGCTACGGTTGCCCCGAGCCGTGCACGTTCTGCTGCTCACCGATCGTGACGGATCGTCGTTGGAAGGCGATTCCCGCCGAGCGGATGCTCGACGATCTCCAAGGCTTGCACGAGCGTTGGGGCTTCGACGTCGTGCGTTTCCACGACGCGAACTTCGGCGTGCTGCGCAAACGCTTCAAGGACTTCGCCAAGGGCAAGGTCGAGCGCAAGTTGCCGTTCTATTGGAACGCGTTCATCGAGACGCACACGATCCTCGAGGCGAAGAAGAAGGACCCCGAGGCTCTCGATCTGCTCGCGGAATCCGGCATGTACATCGCCGAGATCGGCGCGGAAGCCGGCACCGACGAGATGATGAAGAAGATCGGCAAACCGATTCACGGCAACGACAACGTCGATGCCGCGGTCGAGATGGACAAGCGCGGGATCTGCGCGTCCGTCACGTACATCATCGGGTACCCGGGCGAAGAGCGGGACTCGATGCTCGCGACGATCGATCAGTGCCGACGATTGCACGTCGCGGCGCCGCTCGCGCGTCCGACGGTGTGGCCCTACCGGCCGATCCCGGGCACGGCGATGTGGGACGAAGCGATCGGTCTCGGCTATCAACCGCCGCAAAAGCTCGAGGAATGGGGCTCGATCGGCGAGTACCACCTCGAGGAAACCTGGCCGGGCAAGATCCCGCCCGAGGTCGCGCTGGCGCGGAAGATGTACCAGCACTATGTGACGCTCGATTACGGACTCGCGCGCGGCAAGCGCGGATTCTGGGAGAAGCGCGCGCAGAAGCGCTTGGAGCGCGGTGAATTGACGGGTGGATTCCCGAGCGGACGCTGGGAAGCGCGCGCGTTCGACCTCTACAACCGCGTCGAGAAGAAGTTGTTCCCGCGGCAAGAAGTGTCGCGCTCGTGGGTCGATCCGGGCCACAAGACGGGCACGGCGCCGAATGCAGCGAGCAAGAGCCGCCAGGCGATGACCGAGACGACGGCGGGCTGACCGTCGCGCGCGGGATCGAGAGCCTGGCTACGGATCCCGCGCTCGAGAGCGGGCGTGGGCTTTTGCGCGACGACCGATGCCTAGAGCTCACTCCGCGAGCCGGAACAGTCGGTAGAAGTCCGACGGTTGCCCGCTCGCCATGCGGATCGTCGCGGGACTGCGCGCGACGAGTTCGTAACCGGGGATCGAGCGCAGCGCGGCGTCGTCTTGCGCGAGCAGTGCCGCCGCGGCCGTGCCGGGCAGCGGATCGAACGAGTCCGGCGGCAAGCCTGCGGACCAATGCGCGAGGTATTGGAGCGTGAACCGATCCACGACGAGCCAACGCACGCGGTAGCGATCGACCAGCAAACGTCGGAATTCCTCGGGCGAATCGTGGTGGAACGCATCGAGGAATTCGGCCGCACGTCGGCGCGGCTCGCGCGCTTCCCACTTCGGTGAGACGACGATCGCGTGGCCCGTCTTCGCGAGGATCGCCGGTCCGCTCATGAAGTCGGCAGCGATCGCCTCACCGGAGGGCACGTGTTCGGCGACCGCGTCGAGCAGCCAGCGGATCTCGGCCTGTCGTTGAACGGGTGCGTGATACCAAGGATTCGAGTGGTTCGCGGCCCACACTGCGCAGAGCGCGAGCTGGATGCAGCACGCGAGCCCGAGGATCCAGGTGCCGCGAGGGATGCGTGAACCGAGCAGCGTGGCGAGAGCTGGTGCGAGTAGAGCAGGGAGGACGAGTGCGCGCTCGGCGAGCCAAGCTGCGAGCAAGGATGCCGCGAAGAACGCGATCAGTGCACTCTCCGTGCCGCTCGCCGTGCGGCGCACGATCGCGCGGACCGCGGCGACCAGACCCAAGACTCCCGCCAGCGACAGCATGCTCGCGGCGTGGCCGAAGCCCGGCGTCTCGAACGGACCTTGCCACATGAGGCGCACGTCGGGGGACAGACCCGCAGCGCTCGGCGGACGCAGGCCGAGATGCTCGAGCTTCGCGACGAGCAGCGCGAAAACGTGCGCGTGGGCTCCTTCGGCGACCGACATGCCGATCGCGACGACCGCGAGCGTGAGTCCGATTCCGACCGCGCGAGCGACACGCGCATCGCGCAACCGCCCGGCGACCGCGAGTCCGACCGCGACGGCCACGGGCAGCGAGTACACGGCGTCGGTCGCACGCAGGAACGGCACCGCTATCGCCGCGACGACCAGTGGAATGGCGACGAGGATGCCGCCGCGAAGCGCGAGCGGGTTCGTGCCCTTCCACGCGAAGCCGACGAAGATGACGAGCGCTTCGAGCGCGAGGAAGAACGCAGCCGCGTGCCAGGTCGCGAGGGCGGCCGCCGCGGACATGCCCACGAGGAGGATCGACGCGGGGCTGCGCACGCGGACGGCGCGCGCCGTGAGACCGAGATGGAGCGCGAACAGCGGCCAGAACGCGTCCTCGTCCACGAGCACGAACCCGACCGTGCGATGAATTGCCGGCGTCGCGGCCGCGAGCAGCGCCGCGAGGAGTCCAAGTCCGCGCGACCCCGACACCTCGCGTGCCAGCAGGTAGACGCCGACGAGCGCGAGCGCCATCGCGAGCGCTGCGACTTCCGTCGCGGTCACGTGCAGCCCAACGGATCGCCCGAGCAGGATGTGCGCCCAGGCCGTGACCTGGAGCATCGCGAGCGGGAAACGCGTAGCGACGTCGATCGTGTCCGGGTGCTCGAGCCGCGTGTCGTGCGCGAAATCCGCCGGGATCGAGCCGCCCGCTTCGACGATGCGCTCGAGCAGCGAGTAGAGGAGCGCCGGGTCGCTCTTCAGCAATCCGTCGGGACTGCGCGTGTCGAACTCCGAGTCACCGACCGCGAGCTCGACCCGGAACCAAGCCGTCAAGAGCACCAGGACGAGCAAAAAGGCCGCGACGAGTCGGCGGTCGAAACGCTCGGGCAGCTCGTCCTCCGCGGTCAGGGCTGCACGAGCGTCCATCGCCACGCATCATCCCCGCCGCGCTCAGCAGGTCAACGCGCCCGTGAGTCGTTCAATTGCAGAACGTCGCGCCGAGCCCGTTCGAGAGGTTGAAGCCCGCGCCGCCACCCGCCGGGTTGCGGTACCAACACTGGAAGTAATGCGTCGACCCGACCGTGATCGTCCCCAAGGCCGGGATCGTCGTCAGATCGACGTACCGCGACGACGTTCCGCTCCCGGTCGCGACTTGCGGCGGATTCAACCGCGCGATCACCCCCGTCACGCAGAGGAACCCGTTGCCGAACGGTGCTTGTGCTTGCGACGGGCCGAAGAAGTAGACGTGCGAGGCATTCGGCGGCAGTTGTGTGCACATGAGCGTGAACGCGTTCGCACCGACCGAGAGCGAGCCGCTCCAGCCGATCGTTGCGCCGACGCCGGTCGAGTTGGGAACTCCCACGCAGTAGTTCGCCGCGGAGGCCGTGCACGGCGGATCGAAGAAGATGCGCAGGATCGGACGTTCCGAGGGCATGGCGTTCTGTCGCGAATCGAAGCGCTTGGCCGTGGGGACGTCGTTCTCGTTCACGTTCTTCACGAGCCAGCCGAAGTTCGTCGACGGCGAGTCGAGCCAACTCTGCACGTCGGCGACGAGGGTGGGGCTGCTCCACACGTACGTTCCGATCTGATCGACCGGAGTCGTCGCGCTGGCCGTCGGTGCGAAATCGCCGCCCGGAGTCGTCCACGAGACGGTGTTCCAGAAACGCCACGACCACGTGGCATCACCCGGGGTCGCACCGGCACCGGAGCCTTCGCCGCTCGCCGCGTTCGACGTGCCCTCGCCCCAATCGGCGAGTGCTCGATGGAGGAGCACGTCGCGCAAGCCGGCGTTGGTCTTCGACATGGAGAGCGTCACCTCGGCTTGCGTGACCGTCGAGCCGGGCGGCAAGGCGAGAGCGACGTCGAAGCGCAGGAGTGCGCGGCGAACCTGGCCGAATCCGTTCGAACCGGCGAAGAAGAACTCGCCCGCGCCGTTGCTCTCGGATCCGGACTCCGAATACAGAGTGTTGTCCCGGTTGGCACCGATGGTGATCTCGCCCGCGGAGGTAAAGGTCGAGACGCAAGCGAGGGCGGGGACGAGGACCGCGGTTCGGATCGGGTTCATGGAGCTCGCTCAGGACGTGAGGACGCATTCAGTTTCGCACGGAATCAACCCAGCGGATTGGTCGACCCTGGCAATCTCGCGTTCCGACGACTCCCGTCGCGCGAGCGTAATGCCATACTCGATCCATGCTCCGAATCAGCGTCCCCCGGACCTTCCTCGTCGGGCTCCTCTCCACCGCGACGCTCGCGTCCGCACAGTCTCCGGTTGCTGCGCCCGTTCAAAATTCGCGCCCGCCCGCACTGCGGATCGACGGCGTCGAGGTCCCCGCCGAGGCTTACGCGCGTTGGCTCGTCCTGAACGTGGGCGAGCGGCAGGCCCGCGTTTTCGGGCGCGAGTACTTCGCGGTCGAGCGCGAGGCGCGCGCGCTCGGGGTCGAGGCGACCGAGAAGGAGTGCGCCCGTCGGGTCGACGCCGACATCGAGGAGCGCATCGAGAAAGCGTTCCTCGGTCGGAAAAGCGATTGGCTCGCGGAACTCGAGCGCACGCGTCGCACGGAAGCTGCCGTGCGCCTCCAGCGTGAAATCGAGGCTCGTCCGCACATCTTGGTCGAGAAGATGGTGGCGATCGACCGTGTCGTCCCCGAACAGAAGATCGAGCGGGATTGGGAGTTCGAGTACGGCCGCCTGGGGCGGAAGTACGAGCTGTCGATGACCAAGGTCCTCGTCGTGGTCCCGTCCGAGACGGGACAGACGCGCGACGCTTGGAACGCCGGTCGCGAGAAGGTCATGGCCGCCGGTCGAGAGAAAGCGCTGGCCGTCCGAACGCGAATCGTGGCCGGCGAAGAGTTCGGACGCGTTGCGCGCGAGACCAGCGACGACCCCGAGACGCGCGATTCGCGCGGCGTACCCGCGCGCGGCTTTTCTCACTTCGGGTGGCCGAGAAGTTTCATGGACGAGCTCGAGAAGCTCCCCGTCGGAGCGGTTTCCGAACCTCTCTTCGCGCGCGGCGGATGGTGGGTCGTGCGCGTCGAAGCGGTCCACGAAACACCCCTCGAATCGGTGCGTGACACACTGCGCGAGCGACTGGAGAAGAAGGGGCCCGAGCCCGACGAAGTGGCGATGGTGCTCGAGCGCATTCGCTACGCGACCGAGGTGCGCGTCCTGCCGACGATGTACGAGGACTCGGGCGATTCCGAACTCGCCGGTCCGAACCAACCGATTCTCGAGGTCGACGGCGAGCCCGTCGGTCGCGGCGAGTTCGCGCGTTGGCTCGTCGGCGTCCAGGGCGAAGCGATGATCCAGCGCTTCCTCGAGGACTTCGTGATCGAGCGTGAGGCCAAGAAGGTCGGGATCACGGTCACGAAGGACGAGATCGAAGCCCGCGTGCGCCTCCAACTCGAGGCGCGGATCGCGGAGGGTCACAAGGGCACGCGCGAGTCCTGGCACCTGTTTCTCGCGATGAACGGGCGGACCGAGGAGTCGTTCGTGCGCACCCTCGCCGAGCGCACGCGCACGGACCTGCTCGCGGAGAAGCTCTTGGTACGCGACCGGCAGGTGACGCCCGAGGACGTGAAACAGCGTTTCGCGAGCCAATACGGTGCGGACGGGGAGCGTATCGAAGCGCGTTGGATCGTCGTGCTGAACAGGGTCGAGACCGTCGATCCGGACTGGACGCGCGACGATCTCATCCGGGAACTCGTGGCTGCGCACGAGCGCGGTCGCGCGAACACGTCCGAGCTCGTGCGTCGAGCGCGCGCCGGCGAGGACTTCGCGCAGCTCGCGCGTGAGCACAGCGACGACGCGCCAACGCGCGAAAGCGGTGGTCTCCTCGTCGAGCGTTTCCGTGCCGATGTCTACCCGGAGGGTTTCGGAGCGGCCGTCGCAAACCTCGCGGTAGGGGAAGTCACCGACGCACTCGACTACGCCAACTCCTGGGCCACTTTCCAGGTGGTGAAGCGCCGCAAGGTGACGTTCGAAGAGGTGCGCGACGAGCTCGCGGCCGAACTCGCGACGCTACGCCCGAGCGGACTGCGGGTGAACGCACACCGGAACGCGTTGACGCAGAGCACGAAGCTCGAATTGCTCGGTGGACTCGCGCCGCGCTGATCGCGTCTAGGGGCTAAGCGCAGCAGGGCAGCGCAGTCGGTGTCTGGGAGTGCGTAGGCTCGATCTCTTGACACGCTCTCGCGACGCGTAGCGTCGTCACATGAATCTGAGAGCCCGTAAACTCGACTTCTTCACGGGCTCTCAGAGCGTGTGAAGAAATCACACGCTCTCGCGACGCGCAGCGTCGCCACATGAATCTGAGAGCCCGTGAACTCGACCTCTTCAACGGCTCTCAGCGGAGCAGCGGACTCCGCTCGCGCGCGAGTTCGTCGAGGAGTCGCCCCGGATCGGTCTCGACCAGCAAGTTGGCGCGATCACCCGGCCTCACGAACCCCTCGTCGCGCGCACCATCGAGGAACGCGAGCAGGGGCGCGTAGTAACCCTCGACGTCGAGCAGCCCGATCGGCTTCGCGTGGAAACCGAGCTGCGCCCACGTGAGGATCTCGAACAGTTCGTCGAACGTGCCCATGCCTCCGGGCAGTGCGACGAACGCGTCGGACAGGTCCGCCATCAGCGCCTTGCGCTCGTGCATCGTGCGCACGACGTGCAGCTCGGTCGCCAGCGAGTGTCCGAGCTCGCGCTCGGCCAGAGCTTCCGGAATCACGCCGATCGCACGACTGCCGGCGGCGAGCGTCGCATCGGCGACGATCCCCATGAGCCCCACGTTGCCGCCGCCCCATACGAGATCGATGCCGCGGGCCCCGAGCAGTGCGCCGAACTCGTGCGCGGCTCGGGCGTACGCCGGACGTGCGCCGGGCGACGAACCGCAAAAGACACAGACGCGTGAGATCCGCCGTGACACGTCGGACTTCACTTCGGGCCAGGCAACGCGGCCGGATCCTCGGTGAGCAGCAATTCGATCGTCGCGTCCTGCAAGTTCGCCGGGTTGTCGTGCCAGCGGATGCGCCCCTCGCGATCGAGAAGAACGACATCGGGAATCTTCTGCCCTCGTACGGTCGTCGTCGTCCGGCCTTCGTCCATGTACACGGGGAAGTGGATCGCGTTCGATCCGAGGAACGCACGCACGGACTCCGGCGTCTGGCCCTTGCTGTGGTCGACGATGCCGATCCAACGCACGCCCATCGGCTCGAAGCGCTTGGCGAGATCGAGCAGGAAAGGCCGCGCTTTTTCGCAGTTCTCGCACCACGTCGCGAAGAAGTAGAGGACGACGACGTCGCCACGGAGGTTCGCGAGCGTCGTGGCGTCGCCTTGGACCCACGCGCCCGTGGAGAGTTCGGGCACGGGCTTGTCGAAGAGCTCCATCATCGAGAGGTAGCGCTTCACGGCTTCGGCGTCCTCACCCTTCGGGAACTCGCGGGCATAGCGCGCGAGGTCGGTCCGCCCATCCGCGGTCTTCAAGAGATGGCGGCGCACGGCAGCGCGGCGCTCCAACGACTTCGGCAGGTACTTCGCGTCCAGAGCGAAGCGCTCGAGCCCGGTCCCGTACTCGCGCTCGGCGAGGACGAGATCGCCCGAGAACATCGCGACCGTGCCGCGCATGTACTGAGCTCGACCCGCGACCGCCGAAGTCGCGTGTTCCTCCACGACGGTGCGGAAGCGCGCCTCGGCCAGCCCGAACGCGCTCATCGAGTCCTGGTTGTTCTGCTGCAACCGTTGCCGCGCCCGTCCGAGCGAGAAGTGGCACACGCCTTCCTCGACGAGCGCTTCGACCCCGCGCGGCGTCCCCGGGAAGCCCTGTGCGTAGGCCGCGAACGCGCGTCCGGCCTTTTCGTAATCGGCCTTCTTCTTCAGGTCGTGCGCTGCGACCCAGGTCGAATCCGCGGGTGAGACCGCTTGAGGCGGCGCAGGGGTCGGAGTCGGTGTTTGGGAGGCCGAGAACGACGCACACGCGAACAACACGGGTAGGAATTGCATGTCGGGAACTTCGCGCTCGAAGCGCTCACCCCTACTGTAACCGGGTCACGTCCACATCGTCCGGCCGAACCTCATGCACTGCACTCGCATCGCCCTCTCGATCCTCGCTCTCGGTACGACGCTCGCTCTCGGCGCCTGTTTCATGTCGCGCGATCCGCGGGAGGTGTCATTGCGTGCGGACGTCCAGCGCTATCTGGATCGTTACGGTCCCGAGTACCAGCGGTTGTCCACCGCCGCGCAGGAGGCGCAGTGGAGTGCGCAGACGCGCATCGTTCCGGGCGATGATTCCGCAAGTCAGCGCGTGCGCACGGCCGAAAGCGCGCTCGCCGAGTTCACGGGCAACACGGAGAACATCGAACTGTCGCGCGCCTATCTGCGCCGCAAGCGCGAGCTGGCGCCGCTCCAAGTGCGCGAACTCGAGACGATCCTGCGCAAGGCCGGTGGGAACCCGCAGACCGCGCGTGTGCTCGTCGAACAGCGCATCGCGGCCGAGGCGAAGCAGACGGAGACGCTGTACGGATTCGCGTACGAGTTCGAAGGGAAACCGACGACGACGACGGAGCTCGACGCGATCCTGCGCGCGGAGACGGATCCCACGCGACGACTCGCTGCGTGGGAGGCTTCGAAGGCCGTCGGCCCGGCTCTGAAGGACGGGCTCGTGACGTTGCGACAGTTGCGCAACGAGGTCGTGCGCGCGCTCGGCTTCGCCGACTACTTCGCGTACATGTCGAGCGAGTACGGCATGTCGCCGAGTGACCTCGCGCAGCGCATGTTCGAGATCCAACGCGAGTTGCGGCCGCTGTACCAGGAGCTGCACACGTGGGCGCGTCACGAGCTCGCGCGACGGAATGGCACCGCGGTCCCGGACTTGATTCCCGCGCACTGGCTCCCGGATCGTTGGGGGCAGGAGTGGTCCGCGTTGGCGCCCGTCGAAGGTCTCGATCTCGACGCGGCCTTGCGCGAGAAGCCGCCGCTGTGGCTCGTCGAACAGGGCGATCGCTTCTACCAGAGCTTGGGCTTCGACCCGTTGCCGCCGACGTTCTGGGAGCGCTCTTCGTTGTTGCCCGTCGAGGCGGGAGCGGGGTTCTCGAAGAACAATCACGCGTCGGCCTGGCACGTCGATCTCGATCGCGACGTGCGTTGCTTGATGAGCGTCGTACCCACGGGCTCCTATTACGAGACGATCCACCACGAGCTCGGGCACATCCACTATTACGCTCAGTACTCGACGAAGGACGTGCCGTTCGTGCTGCGCGAGGGGGCCTCGCGCGCGTATCACGAAGCGTTCGGGTCTCTACTCGGTCTCGCGGCGATGCAGCCGCGATTCGTGGCGGCGGTCGGACTCGACGTGGGCGAAACGCGGCCCGATCCGATGCGTCTCCTGCTCCAAGAGGCGCTGAACTACGTCGTTTTCATCCCGTGGTCCGCAGGCGTGATGTTCGAGTGGGAGCGCGAGATCTACACGCAGGACCTCTCCGCCGACCGTTGGAACGAGCGCTGGTGGCAACTCGTCGAGCGGTATCAGGGCATCGCGCCGCCGAGTCCGCGCGACGAACGCTGGTGCGACCCGGCGACGAAGACGCACGTGAACGACGATCCGGCGGCGTACTACGACTACGCGCTCTCGTACGTGCTGCTGTTCCAGTTGCACGACCACATCTCGCGCAACATCCTGCGCGAGGACCCACGCGACACGTGCTACTACGGCCGCAAGGACGTGGGCAACTTCCTGCGCTCGATGATGAAGCCCGGTGCCACGGTGGACTGGATCGAACTCCTGCGCGAGAAGACCGGACAGCCTTTGTCCGCGCGACCGATGGTCGACTACTTCGAACCGCTCAGGAAATGGTTGATCGAGGAGAACCGCGGACGGAAGAGCACGTTGCCGGGGCTGTGATCGTCGGGGCGGAAGGTCGGCGTGATCACCGCACCGCGCAGGCCGCTTCGCGCGACACGAGGAGGCACGAATAGAGCGAGAGCACGAAGCGCGGCCTCGTGCTCTCGCAAAGGAACCCGGCGAATCCCCCGGCGAACCGGGGGCACGGATCCGCGGTGACGTGGCCTAGACCACGGCACTCCCCATCGCGGACATCGTGCCGGGATGAGCGTCGCGTCTGCCCGTCCCCACAGGCAGCCGAACGCTTCTCCTCCAAACAGCACTCGAGGACCCCGTCCCCACGGAGCCTCGGATGCATCTCCCCTTCATGAAACGCGGAGGCGGGGTCCCCGTCCCGCACATCCGCGCCGTCTCCGCACCCAGAGGGCGCGGAGAGCTCTCACTGCCCAACTGCATTTCTGCCGGATCCCGCGATCCGGCCGTCGGCTCCTCGCCGGACACGCTCTCTCGAGCGCGGTCCGCGAGGTAGTAGGGGCGAACGCCGCCTCCCTCGCTCCATCGACCGTCGAAGGCCCCTCCGCGGACGAGCGGACCGTCGGTCCACGCTCTCCGCACCTTCGTCGTCGTCTGATTCCCCGTGTCGTTCATCGCGGCGTTCACCGTGGAACTCGAGGGCCGCGACGAGAGGAAGGGCCGTCGCGTCACCGGTATGAACCGACGACGCGACGGGGCAAGGGAGGGAGAAGAAACATCCCCGATCCCAGACCTTCGAACCCGAGGCGGAACGAGTTCCGTCTGCCCCTCGGATGACGTCCGTGGAATCGGAGCGACGACTTCGGCGGCCCAGCCAGCCGCTCGCTTCGCAGCGAGACGGCCCCGTGACTTTGCGGCCCGACCTCTCGATCGGTGTGCCCTTATCGTGTCATCGTTCGGAGCGAGGGAGAGTACACAGGAAGTCGCATTCGGGCCACCCGCACGTGCGAATTATCGCGTGATCACGGGCAATTTCACGAACGTGCAACATGCGCGCCGCACAACTGCGCGCGAGCCGGAAGAGAGTTCGCTACTTCTCCACGAAGTCGTCGACGCGCACGAGCGATGCGGAACCTTCTTCCGCTCCGGGTGAGTGAATCGTCTCGAGCAAGACATGGATCGCCTCGGGGAACGCGCGCAAGAACATGTTCGCGTTGCCCGGCTCGTTCTCGAAAGTCGCGCAGACCTCGCCGTGGTACGAGCGGATGTCGAGCACCGCTTCTTGCTTGAACGTCGAGTCGTTCATCTCGAAGGACGGCTTCAGATGGAGCACGCAGCGTCCACGCCAGAACGGGAATCCCTGGTCGCGCAACGACCGCACGCTGCCGATCTCCATGCCGCCGACGTGACGGCCGGTGAGGTAGTAGATCAGCGCGCCGCGCGCATGACAGGCGTGCACGAACGCCGCGGCGCCCGGAACCGGCGTGTCGTGCGCCAAGTACTCGTCGCGAAAGAAGCGCTCGAACCAGAAGCCCTTGAGCGCCGTGAGGACGCCGGCCTCCGAGTAGCCGAACCGCAGCAAATCCTCGTGTACGTTCCAACCCATGTCGTCGAGCCCGATTCGATCGGCGACGTGGGCCAGATTCGGGTGCGCGCTCGCATTCGCGTTCACGAACTCGCGCAGGATCGCCAGGTTGCGCGGCGCGGTCGAGAACAGCGTCGAATCGAGGTCGAAGACGCAGATCGGCAAGCGCCCCTTCGCGAGGGCGGCGTCGATGAGCGGAAAGATGTCGCGGAGTCCTCGCGGTTGCATGACGGACGAAGGTAGCGGGGGATTCGCGCGCTTCCAGGGCGGGGCGGTTAGCCTGCGCGCGCCCCGCGGTCCGCGGCGCCCCTTCGCGCATGCCCATCTGGCTCGAGAAGTCCTATCCGATCCTGCTGCTGCTCGTGGCGGTCGCCATCGTGGTGTCGCGACTCCCGAAGGTCGACCTGGGGCACGACGCGCGTTTCAAGCGTCGACGCAAGCTGAACTGGATCGTCCTCGGCCTCACGTACTCGATCCTCTATTTCGGCCGCTACAACCTGTCCGCGATCGCGGGCGAGCTCGACCGGAGCGGCGTCCTCTCGCGCCGCGACTTCAACGAGATCGACGGCGTCGGATTAGCCGTCTACGGGATCGCGTTCCTCCTGAACGGACCCCTCGCGGATCGTTGGGGCGGCCGAACGACGATCTTGCTCGCCGCCGGTGGCTCGGCCGTGATGAACGCCGGGATGGCGTTCGCGATGGCGCATCACGCGCGCACCGCGTCGGATGGCGGCAGCGACGAGATGTTGAAGCCGGCGCTCATGTGGTTGAACGCGGCGAACATGTACTTCCAGTCGTTCGGCGCCGTCTCGATCGTCAAGGTCAACGCGGCGTGGTTCCACGTGCGCGAGCGCGGCGTGCTCGGCGGGCTGTTCGGCATCCTGATCTCGCTCGGGTTGTACTTTTCCTACGACTGGTCGCTGCAGCTTTTCCGGTCGTTCGGCTTCGTCGCTCCGATGTGGGTGCCGGCCGTCGTCCTGGGCGCGATGTTCGTCGCATCGTTCCTCGTCGTGCGCGATTCCCCGTCGAAGGCGGGACTCGTCGACTTCGACACCGGCGATGCGACGAGCGGGCAGCTCCACGCCGATCCGCTCAAGGTGGTCGTCAGAAAACTCCTCTCGCAGCGCGTGATCTGGATCCTCGTCGCGATCGAGTTCTGCTCGGGCTTCCTGCGCCAAGCCGCCATGAAGCAGTTCCGGCCGTACGCAGTCGCGCTCGATCAGAGCCAGTCGTTCGTCTACGAGAACTGGGGGATGCTCCTGTGCGTCGCCGGCATCCTCGGCGGCGTTTTTGCCGGCACGATCAGCGATCACGTCTTCGGTTCACGCCGCGGACCGGTGGCATCGATCCTCTACGCGGGCTTGCTCGCGGGCTCGATCGGTTGCTGGCTCCTGCTCGGGGATCCCAGCGTGGGTTGGTCGATCGTTTTCATGTCGCTGTGCGTGATCGGCGTGCACGGCATGTTGTCGGGCACCGCGACGGCCGACTTCGGCGGGTCGAAGAACGCGGGGGTCGTGACCGGGCTCATCGACGGATTCGTGTACCTCGGCGGAGCGACACAGGCCGCGGTGTTCGCGCTGTCGCTACCGGAAGGACCCGCCGCGAAGGATTCCGCGAACTGGATCGCGTGGCCGGTGTGGATGATGGCCGTCGCGCTCATCGGCCTGATCTTCTGCACGCGCGTGTGGAACGCGCGGCCGAAGGCGGGTGGGGGGCACTGACCGCGAGTGCTCCTCGACGCGGCAGGCTTCGAGTGGTCCCTCTTGAACACGGACACAGCCTGCGCGCTGGCCTACGCGGTTCCGGGTGTAGATCGTTCTCCATTCGGGAGCATGTCCTTGTCCTCCTTCCGCCAAGGCCGAAACGCCAGGACCAGTTCTCGCCTCGCTCGGACCTCGACTTCGCGTCGTTCGATCAGTTCGGCTGACTCCATTTCTGCAAGGTCTCGCTGCAGCGTTTTGTCCGACTTTGCTGCGTAGTCGGTCGCAATCCGTGGTGTCAGCTCTTTGACTTTGGAGATTGGAACGAAACTAGAGACCTGCCCCAGAGCGAGGACGAGTCGTCGTTGCCGTTCTTCATGGGCTCCCTTCTTCTCTTGGAACCGCTCGTACACGTAGTTCCGCCAAGTGACATCGATCTGTTGTTCACGAATCGTGCCGATTTGACCCCTGAGCCCGTCGACGAGTCCCTGAATCGCGTACTCGAGGAACGGGAGGATGTCTCCGCCGGTCTTGCTCGCGCGATCCAACTGCCGGTAGTACTCGCTACGAGTCTGGTTGTAGTGGTTGCTCAACAGGTGAGCGGCCGGAGTGGGAACCCCTGCTGCGAGAAGGATCTCGAACTCGAGGGGGCGCGCCGTGCGACCGTTCCCGTCGTCGAAGGGGTGAATCCACGCGAGATAGAGATGTGCCAGCACTGCCTTGAAGACGGCGAATGCGAACCCCATCTCCTCCGGACCCCGGAACGCGGGCCCTTCGAGCCATGCGCACATCTGGTCGAGCAGGTACCGGCAGTCCTCACCCGGCGCTCCACGGTAGACGCTGCCAACGACGACGGAGTCCGTCCGGATCTCTCCTGGCACAACCCCATTCTTGAGCGGTAGGCCATCCAGGACCTGCCGGTTGAATGCGCAGATGGTCGCTGTAGTCAGCCCGTCGCGCCCTTCCATGCAGTCCTTGGCAATGCGGCCGCAGGCGGTGACGATGTTGTCGATTTCCTTCGCGAGTTATGCCTTCGACTTGGGAAGCGCCAGTTCACCGTCGAGGTGCTTGAGCACCTCGCTCTCGGTCAACGTGTTGCCCTAGATCGCTGTGGTCGCGAGTGCTCCCTTCGCCAGGAACAGGCGGTGAAGTTGCTGCGCGGTCGCCGGCCGCAGCGGAACTCCCGCGAGATGGTCACACTTCGACCCAGCTTCCCCGAGTTGAATCCACAACCGGGGCGGAGCCTTCCGGAGATCCACCAGGAACGTGATCCAGGCGTGTGTCTTCTGATATGTCCGCAAGTTTGTCCCTCCTCGTGTCCGCGCTAAACCCTGTATCCCAGTACGTAAGCCAAGAATGTCCACGCCCGTGTCCCATCTGATGTCCGCCCAGGTGTCGGGTGGACCGTGGTTTGGAGCCCGACGTCTCGATCGGGGTCGCCAGGAATCAGATCGACTTGCGCGCCGCCGCGTGCACTGCCAGCACCCCGTCGAGCACGCGTTCGAACTCGTCGAGCTTGACCATGTTCGGTCCGTCGCTCG